>DASRLB010000335.1:0-9757 GCA_035648695.1 Acidobacteriaceae bacterium
GCGCAACATGCCTCCGGTGAGGACGACGTCGAGCGAGGTGCTGGCCAACTCGCCGGCGATGTTTACGGCGTTGGTGACGACGGTGAGGTTGGAGAAGGAGCGCAACTCGCGGGCGATGGCGGTCGTGGTGCTGCCGGAATCGAGAATGACGCATTGGCCTTCCTTGATCATTTTTACAGCGGCCTGCGCGATGCGCTGCTTTTCCTTGAACTGGTGATGCTCTTTTTCGGCGAGCGACGGGTCGAGCAGGGCGCCGCGCTGTGGGGTGAGAGCGCCGCCGTGGGTGCGCTGCACCTGTCCGCGAGCTTCAAGGTAGTCGAGGTCTTTGCGGACCGTGATGCGGGAGATGCCGAGCTCTTCGGAGAGATCGGAAACGAGCACGCGGCCGTCGCGCTGGATGAGGGCGAGGACGTGCTGACGGCGCTCCTCGATCAGCATCGGATTCGAATCTTTGGTCGTCGATTTCTTTGCGGGCATGTTGAACCAATCATAACGCCGTTATTGCGATGGTGACTTACGGAATACTTCGCGGGTTTGCGTTTGCGAAGAAGTTGCGTATGCGTTCGGGGTCGCGGAAAGACTCCGTTCCGCCGGGGCTGAGGGTGGAAAGCGCAGCCGCGGTATTACCCAGGGCGGCGCATTCGGGCAGAGGCATTTTCTGTACGTAGCCTTTGAGGAAGCCGGCGTTGAAGCTGTCGCCCGCGCCGATGGTGTCGATGGGCTCGACTGCGAGCGGAGGGACAGCCCAGCGGTCGCTGCCGGATTGCACGATGGAGCCGCGGCGACCGCATTTGACCGCGACGATGGGGACGCGGTGGGCCAGCCAGGCGATGGAGGCTTCGAGGTCGTCGCAGCCGCTCATACGTTTGGCTTCGTCTTCGTTGGGCAGGAGGACATCGACGATTTCCAGGAGTTCCGGGAGGGGTGCGCCCCACGTGTCTTCGGGGTCGTCGTTGGTGTCGAGCGACAGGGTGAGGCCCTTCTGCTTCAACTCGCGACAGAGCGCGGGAAGGTCCGGATGAAGGCCCTTTTGCAGGAATAACGACGAGATGTGGAAGTGCTTGCCGCGGGCGAGAAAGTCGCGGTCGAGGTCGGCGATGGTCATCTCCGCCATCGTTCCGGGATAGGTGAGGATGTGACGCGTAGCGCCGTAGTGCAGGAGGATGGTGACGCCGGTCTGCGTGCCTGTCGACGAGACGGAGATGCGGGAGAGGTCCACACCGGCTTCGCGCAGGCGGCTGAGGGCGATCTCGCCGAGCGGGTCCGTTCCGATTCTGGTGATGAAGCCCACGCTTAGGCCGAGCGCCGCCAGATTATGGGCGAGGATGGCGGACGAGCTTCCGAGGGTAAGGCGAAAGTCGGTCGCGAGGAGCTCGCGGTCGAGCGGCATCTGCTCGTCGAGACCGTAGAGGATGAGGTCGAGGTTGATTTCACCGGCGATGGTTATGTCGAAGGACGTCATCTGTGGCTCGCAAGTCGCGATAATAGCATGGTAAGCGAAATGTAATGCTCTAAAAGGTTAGTCGAAGATTTGCTGAGGTCGATTTTCGGCTCGCTGCGAGTTTTCGGCTGCCGGTTTTGGTTTTGAGGGAGTGAAGAGTGGGTTCTGTTCAGCTCAGAGCTGAAAGGTTTTGAGCGTAGAGATTTCTGGCGGGGCTTGTTCAGTTTTGAGTTCTGAGTGGTGAGTTGTGAGTTATTTGCGGAGCGTCCGGGTCGATTCGCGGACGATGAGTTCCGGGGAGACGACGATCTGCTGCACCGCGGCCAGTCGGGGGGAGCCGATTTGCTCGAGGACTTGCGCGGCGGCCAGCATTCCCATTTGGTGGAGCGGCTGGCGGACGGTGGTCAGGGCCGGATTTTGATAGGCGGCGGACTGCACGTCGTCAAAGCCGACCACGGAAACGTCTTCGGGGATGCGGAGGCCGGCTTCGCGGAAGGCGCGGATGGCGCCGATTGCGGAGACGTCGTTGAAGGCGAAGAGCGCGGTGAATGGCTTGTTGGCGGCGAGGAGGCGGCGGGTCGCGGCGTAGCCTGGGTCGTGCGTGGGTGCTCCGCCTTCGAGGCGCGCGACCAGTTGCGGAACGATCCGCATGCCGCGTGCGGACATGGCGAGGCGGATGCCTTCCCAGCGCGCGTCGGTGTCGGAACTGAACTCCTGGCCCTTGATGAAGGCGATCTGGCGGTGGCCGAGCTGGTAGAGGTGGTCGATGGCGAGGGAGGCGGCGCGGTTGTGGTCGAGGATGATGTTGGTGACGCCCTCGGGCTCGTGGTGTCCGGAGACGGTGACGGTGGGGATGCCGGCGCGGCGGGTGAGTGGCGTGTCGATGGCGATGAGGCCCTCGACGGCGCGGTCGAGCAGCATGTGCTGGCACTGCTCGATCATCTCGGGGCGGTGATGGTGGCTGACGACGAAGTAGAAATAATCCGCTTCCATCAGGCGCTCTTCGACTCCGCTGAGGACGAGGGTGGCGTAGCCTTCGGAGACTTCGGGGACCATGACGCCGATGGTGAGGGTCTGCTGCTTGCGCAGGGAGCGGGCGACGACGTTGGGGCGGTACTTCATTTCGGCGGCGGCGGCGAAGACGCGGTCCTGCGTGACCTTAGGGATAGAGCGGGCGGCGGGGGCCGCTGTGAGGACGCGGGAGACGGTGGCGACGGAGAGGCCCAGATGAGTCGCGATCGTCTTCAGGCCGACGGAGCGGGGATGCGCATCCGGGGGTTTGGGTAGGCTACGGCCATTTTTTTTTGCAGATTTCGCCATGGGGGAAGTCTCCCACATCTGCACTTTGTGCATCAGATATTTTGCAAAGCACTTGACAGCATTTCCGTAAGTAGAGCAGTATCCCTCTGTGCAAACGATTGCGTAACGTCCGGGGCAGGGTCCCGACCTCGGGCGAAAACTGGCGCAGCATGATGTATTCCTTTTTTGGAGGCAGTATGAATACCGTTTCTATCTTCCGCACCCTGCGTTCGCGCGTGCTGTTTTTTGTCGTAGCAGCGGCGATAGCCGTTGTGGCGCTTCCTTCGCAGGCGCAGTTCCGCGCTTCCATCCAAGGCAGTGTCACGGACCCTACGGGGGCGGCGATTCCGAATGCCCAGCTGACTTTGAAGGACAACGCGACAAACAAAGTGCTGACGGCCACTTCCGACAGCAGCGGCGTATACAACTTCAACGCGCTCCCGCCCGACCACTTCACGCTGACCGCGACGGCGACGGGCTTCACGCAAAGGGTCATCCAGGACCTGCAGGTGATTCCCGAGCAGCCGAACTCCGTGAATGTCATGCTGCAGCTGGGTGAGACGACCACCACCGTTACCGTTTCGGGAGACACGCTGTCGGCCGTGGATACCGAGACGGCGAATATCGGCGCCACGATCGGTTCCAATGAAATCCAGCATATGCCGTCGTTCAATCGCGATGTGTTCACGCTCACTCAGCTTGCGCCGGGAGTGGTCAGCGATGGCGCGCAAGGGTCGGGTGGCGGCGTTTACGGGGCGCCTGGAAACCAGGGTCCCGGCGGCTCAGGCGCGGGCGGAGGGGCCCCCACTGAAAATCGTCCCCAGGCCAACGCCAATGGCAACCAGAACGAAAACAATGGAATTGCGATCGACGGCATCAGCACGGTAAGCGCGGTGTGGGGCGGCGCAAGTGTCATTACACCTACCGAAGATTCGATCGACAACGTCCGCATCGTAACGAACGACTACGATGCCGAAAGTGGCAGGTTCGCGGGCGCTCAAACGCTGGTCACATCGAAGAGCGGAACGAACCAGCTGCACGGGAGCGCTTTTATCGCCATCCATCGGCCGGGCCTCAACGCCTTTCAGCGCCAGATTCGGGACTCCACCGGGACGATTATTGGCGTACCGCAGCGCGACAGCCAGCGGTTCAACCAATATGGCGGCAGCCTGGGCGGCCCGATCATCAAAGACCGTCTCTTTGCGTTTTTTGCCTACGAGTCTTCTCCCAACAATTCCACCGCGGGCGGCACCGGTTGGTACGAAACTCCGACATTCCGCGCTTCGGCGCCTGCCAACAGCATTGCCGCGAAGTTTCTCAGTTTCCCCGGCAGCGCTCCCAATGGAACGATCGTTACGAGCGGCGAAACCTGTGCCCATGTGGGTCTTGTGGAAGGCGTGAACTGCAACACGATCGCCGGACAGGGGCTCGACATCGGTTCTCCTATCAAGACCGGCCTCGGAAAACAGGACCTTACGGCTACGGGCACCGCACTGAATCCTGGCGTGGGTGGGGGATTGGACGGAGTGGCCGATGTGGCCTTCTACTCGACAAGTACGCCTTCGTCGTCTTACTACACCCAGTACAACGGTCGCCTTGACGCGAACGTTACGCAGAAAGACCGTCTCTCGTTCGCCATTTACTGGGTACCGCAAGGCGCCACCTTCTACAACGGGCCAGCCCGCGCCTACAATCTTTTCCATCATGACCAGATCAACGATGCATTCTCCGTCATCTGGAACCACACCTTCACGCCGACGTTCCTGAACGAGGCCCGTGCGAACGCCGCAGGCTGGCGCTGGAACGAGATCACGAGCAATCCTCAGGCGCCGGTCGGGTTTCCGCAGGACAATATCACCTTCTTTGCTCCCTCGGCAGGCATCAACTCTTTCGGCAACAATCTTGGGAGCATCATCAACCAGTGGACCTACGGGTATAAGGATGTTGCGACGAAGATCCTTGGCGCACACACCGTCAAGTTCGGCGCCGACTTCACCAACCTTCATTACGACAACCCTTCCACCGGCCGGCCGAGCTTCAACTTCTACAACATCTTCGATTTCCTTAACGATGCGCCCAGCGTAGAAAACGGTGGATTCAACAGCGTGACCGGTATGCCGGGCGCGGCCCGCTCCGACGAGCGCGAGAGCATTTTCGGTGCCTTTGTGCAAGACGACTGGAAGGTCAAGCCGAACCTGACCCTGCATGCCGGGGTGCGGTACTCCTACTTCGGATCGCTGAGCGCGAAGCAAAACAATCTGCCGTCGGCCCGCTTTGGAGCGGGAGCAGCGGCATATACGGGTCTTACGGTTGCGACGAACCGCCCCTTGTCGAATCCTGAGAAAGGCGACTTCGGTCCACAGGTCGGATTCAACTGGAGTCCGGACTTCAGCCACAACAAGCTCACTGTTCGCGGTGGCTATGGACTGAACTTCCAGGACGAAGAGATTGCCATCTCCGCGAACTCGGGGAACAACCCTCCTACGCAAAACTATGTAAACTACGCGTTCGTCAGCCCGTCAAACCCCGGCACCAACGGCGGCGACATCATCTACGGCATTTCCAGCAGCCCGAACTCGCTGAACGGTTTCGCCGCCAACCCCAACGCCATCACAACCTATAACGCCAACGGTATTCCCACGGCCGGCAATGCCAACGTCATCATCCTCGGCAATGGTCTCGGAAGCATGCCGACGATCTATCTACAGCATTACTCGCTGGATACGGAGTATGAGGTCAACCGCGAGATTGTCGCCTCCGCCGGTTATGAAGGAAGCGTCGGACGTCACCTTATCAACCACGAAACCCCCAATGCTCCGGGCATCGTTGCCGGAGTTCCCCTGAACCCACTAATCACCGGTGGCGACTATTGGACCAACGAAGGCAGCTCCAATAACAACGCCCTGCTGCTGGAGGTGAAACATCCTTTCCTGCATCACTTCTCCGCCGACGCGCAGTTCCAGTGGGCCAAGAGCATGGACACCGACGGCTCCGGCCCTTACTACGAAGATGAATATTTCCCACTGGGCGCGGGCTATTCCTATGGCCGATCGGATTTCAACGTTGGCAAGGTGTTCAAGGCTTATGGCCTTTGGCAACCGGTGATCTTCCACGGTCATAGCTGGATGGAGAAGATTGCCGGCGGTTGGTCGCTCAGCGGCATCTTCCAGTACCACACGGGATTTCCCTTCTCGCCCAACTTCGGCCTGTCGCAATCGTTGTACTGCACGCAGTGCGGCTACTACAACCTTCGCCCAACGTATCTGGGTGGAGGCGGGAAGAGCCACAGCAACGATGCATTCATCAACCACAGCAACTTCTTTCCGCTCAATGCCGCCGCACCTACCAATCAACAGCAGACAACCGCGACGATCAATGGGGCTGCAAATACGGTGGTTGCGTACTCCAACCAGTTCTTCGCGGTCCAGAACTTCGCTTCTTCCATTACGCCAACCGGTAACGGTTTCCCCAACGGGAATGTAGCGCTTGCGCCGCATCCGGGCGCGGATCGCAACTCGTTCGATGGACCCAACTACCACGACTTCGACGCCTCGCTGGCCAAGTCCTTCGGCTTGCCGCATATTCCGCTACTCGGGGAACATGCAGGACTCGAAGTTCGCGCCGATGTCTTCAACCTTTTCAACATTCTCAACCTGAGCCCCGGGAGCGTTAACAACAATGCCGCCGCGGCCAATTTTGGCCAGGATACGTCGCCGCTAGGTTCGCGCACGATCACATTCCAGGCAAGGTTCAGCTTCTAAGCTGGGGTACGCTGGGCGGGGCGAGGCGAGTTCGTCGCGAGCACCCTCGCCCTTCGCACTCAACCCGATGTAGTAGATCATCGGGCGTGAGCAGGGTTGCTCGTACAATTTTCAAGAGGGACGGGGATGCGGACAGGCTTCAATGCACGATTGCTGATTGTCAGTCTGGGAATGCTCATTGCCGTGTCTCCCAAGGCCGTAGCGCAGGACCGTATTGTCGTGGATACAAGCGGCCCGACGACGCCGCTTCCGCACTTCTGGGAGCAGACGTTTGGGTCCGGGCGGGCGATTTTGTCGCTGCGCGAGGACTATCGCAACGACCTGCGCAGCGTGAAGCAGATTACCAACTTCGACTCCGTGCGGTTCCACGGGATTTTGATGGACGATGTTGGGCTCTACGATCCCGACCGCAGGACGCAGAACCCGGGGCTGGCCGCGCAGGCCGCGAACGATGCTTCGGTTTATAACTTTTCGTACGTCGACCAGATCTACGATGGGCTGCTGGCGAATGGGGTGCGGCCGTTCGTCGAACTGAGCTTTATGCCGAAGAAGATGGCGTCCGATCCGGCGGCGCTCCATGCGTTCTGGTACAAGCAGAATGTGTCGCCGCCGAAGGATTACAAGGTATGGGACGCAATGATTACCGCGTTTGCGCAACACCTGATCGCGCGCTATGGGATCGAGGAAGTTTCGCGCTGGAAGTTCGAGGTGTGGAACGAGCCGAACATCGACTTCTGGGTGGGGAACCCGAAGCAGCCGACTTACTTCGAGCTGTACGATCACACGGCTCGGGCGCTGAAGGCGGCGAGTCCGCGGATACAGGTAGGCGGGCCCGCGACGGCGCAGGCGGCTTGGGTGGGGGAATTTCTGGCGTACTGCAAGAAGAACCATGTGCCCGTCGACTTCGCTTCGACGCATGTGTATGCGAATGACACGGCGCCCGATGTGTTCCACACGCAGGAAGCAATTCCGCGCGACAAGATGGTGTGCCGCGCGGTGCGGAAGGTGCATGACGAGATTGCGGCGTCGGCGTTTCCGAACACGCCACTGATTTTTTCGGAGTACAACGCGAGCTACGCGAATGAGCCAAACGTGACCGACTCGGTGTACATGGGCCCGTGGCTGGCGACGACGATCAGCCAGTGCGACGGCCTGGTGCAGAACATGAGCTACTGGACGTTTTCGGATGTGTTCGAAGAGCAGGGCGTGGTGCGGACGCCGTTCTATGGAGGGTTCGGGCTGTTGGCGGAGGACTCGATTCCCAAGCCGTCGTTCAACATTTTTGCTCTGCTACACCAGCTTGGCGACCGGCGGCTGAAGCTGGATTCGGATTCCGCGCTGGCGACGAAGACTGCGAGCGGCGAGGTTGTTGTGGCGTTGTGGAACTATGCTCCGCCGGTGGGGACAGGTGCGACGTATACACCGGAGCCGGTGACGCGAGGGCCGGAGAAGACGATGGAAGTCAAGTTTGCCGGTGCGGCGGAGAATGCCGCGGTTACGCTCTATCGGGTCGACAGCACGCATGGCAATGTGGTGCGTGCGTTCGATGTGATGGGACGGCCGGCGACGCCGACACGGGAACAAATTGTCGAGCTGCGAAAGGCCGGAGCGGCCGCGCCGCCGGAACATGCGAGGCTTGTACACGGCACGCTGACGGTGACGATTCCGGCGCAGGGGCTTATGCTCGTAAAACTTGAGGGGCGCAAATAGCGCCACCCTCTGGCGAACGCCCAACATGGAACCGACCGTGCCGCACTCCGGAATCACTCGCCGATCTGCTTTGCAACTGCTGGCAGGGGCGGCGGCTGCGACAACCCTTCCGCGTGGTCTGCTGGGGCAGGCGAAGCCGGCGCTTTCGCGGGGCGACGATGCGTTGCTCGACGATATGGAGCGCCGCGCCGCACTGTATTTCTGGGAGCAGGCCGACCCGGCGAATGGGCAGGTGCTGGATCGCGCGTACGCGAACAATATGGACGGCAAGATGCGCTCGCGGCGACCGCTGTCGAGTATTGCGGCGACGGGCTTTGGTTTGTCGACGCTGTGTATCGCGGACCACCGCAACTACTTTCCGCATGATGCGATTGTGGACCGCGTGCGGACGACGCTGGATTTCCACCTGAATAAGCTGCCGAATAACCACGGCTTCTTTTCGCACTTCAACGATCTGCATAGCGGCAAGGCCGCGGACCACAGCGAGATTTCCTCGATCGATACAACGATCCTGCTGTGCGGTGTGCTGACGGCGCGCGCGCATTTCAACGACGCGAAGATCACGGGCCTCGCAACCAAACTGTATGAGCGCGTGGAGTGGCCGTGGATGCTGAATGGCGGCGACACGTTTTCGATGGGCGTTCTGGATGGCGCGTTCATCAAGAGCCGGTGGGACCACTACTGCGAGCTGATGATGCTGTATTTGCTGGCGATCGGGTCGCCGACGCATCCGGTGCCGCCGGGGTGCTGGGATAAATTTACCCGGCCGCGCATGGTGTTCAAAGGGTTCCATTACATTAGCGCGCCCGATCCACTGTTTGTGCACCAGTATTCTCATGCGTGGTTCGACTTTCGCAACAAGCGCGATTTTTATGCGGATTATTTTGCGAACTCGATCATTGCAACGCGGGCCCACAAGGCGTTTTGCCTGTCGCTGAAGATTGGCTATACGGACGACTATTGGGGCGTGACCGCTTCGGACTCCGCGCGCGGGTATGTGGCGTGGGGTGGGCCTCCGGCGCTGGGACACATCGATGGCACGGTGGTGCCGTGTGCGACGGCGGGCTCGCTGCCGTTTCTGCCGGTGGATTGCCTGCGCGTGCAGCGAAGCCTGCGGACGATGGGCGACCGCGTCTATGGGCGCTACGGTTTTCGCGATGCCGTACACCCGGCGGCGAATTGGTACGACGAGGATGTGCTGGGGATCGATCTTGGCATTTCGGCGTTGATGGCGGAGAACCTGCGGACGGGGTTTGTGTGGTCGACGTTTATGCGGAACCCGGAGGCGGGGCGGGCGATGAAATTGGCAGGATTCCGGCAAGGCTGAGTTTGGTCCCGGCTCGACCGGCGGACTCGTCTGCAGAGAGCAAGGCGGATGGGCGGTAGGCGCGAATTGGATAGGCGCGACGTTGTCGGCTTACATCTGATAGGTTGTTTGGGAGAGTGTAGCCTTCATCGACCTATGAGCAAAACTGCGACGAAACGGTATTATCCGACGCCCGCGCTGGAGAAGGGTCTCGACATCCTGGAGCTGTTCGCGGGCACG
>DASRLB010000336.1:0-15903 GCA_035648695.1 Acidobacteriaceae bacterium
TCGTCGCTGTATTGCTGGTCGGGGTAGTTTTGCTCGATTGGGGCGGCCTGCTGCTGGGGGTATTCCTGCGATTGCTGTTGCGGCGCGTAGGACTGGCTGGTCCCCATGACCTGGGTGGGCTGGCCGTTGGCGGCGGTTTGCGGACCTTCCGCGAGGTTCGCGGCGGCTGGATCACCGCTGTTGGCGGTGGTGGGAATGGCTTGGCCGTTGCTCTTGCAGCCGGCCAGCGAAAGGGCAAGACCGGCGAAAATTGTGAGAGCGGCGGCGGATAGCCGGTTGGTGCGAAGGATTTTATGGGTCGTCATGGGGTGTAACTCCTGGAGGTGAGATGCGAAGCGGCCGGGAGAGGTGGGCGGGAAGTGAAAATGAGTGCCGGCCGAGGTAAGGACGCGATACGCCCGGAGGGCGTGGGAGAGGAACCCTGGGGATGCGGAGCTTAAATGAGCTGGCCCGCCAGCCTTGTCCTTTACAGGAGAGGCTGACGGGCCGATTGTTTGCAGCGGGAGTGCTAAGCGGTGCGGGCGAAGCGGCGGCGAGCCATGCCGACCGCGGCGGCTAGACCTGTGCCGAGGAGCATCAGCGAGGACGGCTCCGGCACCTGAGATCCGTTCACGGCGAGAAAAGCTCCTTCTCCGAAAAGTCCATTACCCCCATCAAGGGAGGTAAACACCGAGGTCAGGTCTTGCGGGTCGCCGGTGAGAACCACGCACGCTACGGTACTGGATGCGACGCAGCTGGTGCCGATGACTGGATTGCCGGAGTAGAGACCGTCGAATTCAAAGGAATCACCGAGGTGAACAGGCGACAGATTCACGGAGCCGGGACTGTAAATCGTATCCTCGATCAGACCTGAGCCGTCCGTGAGGTCGATGGCAAACTCACCGCCGAATGCGGTAGCCGCGAAGTTCAGCGTGTCGTCGGCTCCAGTCGCGCCAGGAGCGATTGTGCCGAAGTACGGCCCATAGAAGCCGTCGAGTTTGCTGACGCTGTGGACAGGGTCGATGGGAATGGGAGTCGCCATTGCGGTCAATGATCCGAATATGAGCAATACTGCGAATGTTGCAGCGAAGTACATCTTTGTCATAAAACGCTCCATTCCTGGTGGTCTTCCGATGACGGAAGTAATTGATAGTTCGCATGACTTTGGTAACCACTTGATGATTCCCCGAAAATATATCAGAGGCCGGGATTAGAATCAATACATGTTTGGTTGTCGTGTCATCAAACGCTTTCGCCGGGGCCGTCACGACCGCGGTTGGTCTCTCTAAAAGTCCTCGCGACCCACGCGAACCCTCTCTGCTACCCTCAAAATGATTTTCCACGCCGCTGCGACTGCGCTTTGAGCGCCGAAGCCGCCGCGCCCGCACTCGATCCGGCTTTTCGCGTCACATGTGAGGCCGGGATCCCATAGGAGAGAACAATGTCGAACCCACAGCATCCCAATAGCTTCAACGCCGCCTCCACGCTCACTTCGGGCAACCAGACTGTTGAGTATTACAAGCTCAGTGCAATGGAGGGTGTGGATCTTGCGCGGCTGCCGTTTTCGCTGCGCATCCTGCTGGAGAACTTGCTGCGGCATGAGGACGGTAAGACCGTTACTGCCGACGATATCCGCTTTCTGGCGGCGTGGGACCCCAAGGCGGAGCCGTCGCGCGAGATTGCGTACATGCCGGCGCGCGTGCTGATGCAGGACTTTACCGGTGTGCCGGCGGTGGTCGACCTCGCGGCGATGCGCGATGCGATGCGGGCGCTGGGGGGGAATCCGGAGAAGATCAATCCGCTACAGCCGGCGGAACTGGTGATCGATCATTCGGTGCAGGTGGACGAGTACGGAACGGTGAATGCGTATGACCTGAATGCGGCGTTGGAGTTTCAGCGGAACCGCGAGCGGTATGCGTTTTTGAAGTGGGGGCAGACGGCGTTCCGGAATTTTTCCGCCGTGCCGCCGGGGATGGGGATTTGTCACCAGGTGAATCTGGAGTACCTGGCGCGGGTGGTGTTTACCACCTTGCCGGATGAAGCGGGGAAGGTGATGGCGTATCCCGATACGCTGGTGGGGACCGACTCGCATACGACGATGGTGAATGGGTTGGGCGTGCTGGGATGGGGTGTCGGCGGGATTGAGGCCGAGGCCGCGATGCTGGGGCAGCCGGTGTCGATGCTGCTGCCGCAGGTCGTTGGGTATCGGTTGACCGGGAAGTTGAAGGAAGGGTCGACGGCTACTGACCTTGTGCTGACGGTGGTGGAGGCGCTGCGGAAGCAGGGTGTGGTGGGCAAGTTTGTCGAGTTTTATGGGCCGGGTGTGAGTGAGTTGCCGCTGGCGGACCGGGCGACGATTGCGAATATGGCTCCCGAGTATGGCGCGACTTGCGGCATTTTTCCGGTGGACCACGAGACGCTGAAGTATCTGCGGCTGACCGGGCGGACGGAAGAGCATATTGCTCTGTGCGAGGCGTACTACCGAGCGCAGGGGCTGTTTCATACTCCGGATGCGCCGGAGGCGGAGTACTCGGCGACGCTGTCGCTGGACCTGGGCACCGTCGAACCCAGCGTAGCGGGACCCAAACGCCCGCAAGATAGGGTGTTGCTGTCGAAGACTCCGGAGAGCTTTGCGCAGCAGCTTCCGAGCCTGCTCGGACCGAATGCGAATAAGGGTGCGGCGCGGCAGATGGTCCGGTGGGAAGGCGAGGGGGGACATGCTTCGCTGGGCGGCGACCTGACGAGCTCGGCCGGTGCGCCGGCGCCTGAAGTTCCTGAGTCGGTTGCGGTGTTGACGACGACCCATGCGACGAAGAATGAAGGCGGGGCTGTGGTGGCGGTGCTCGAAGCGCCGAACTCGGTGGAGGCGCGGTTTGGGGTGCAGCCGGAGAAGTATCTGGATAACGGATCGATTGTGATTGCGGCGATTACGAGCTGCACGAATACGTCGAATCCGTATGTGATGGTCGCCGCCGGGCTGCTGGCGAAGAAGGCGGTGGAGGCAGGGTTGATGACGCCGCCGTGGGTGAAGACTTCGCTGGCTCCGGGGTCGCGGGTGGTGACCGACTACTACATGCGCGCGGGGCTGTTGCAGTATCTCGATAAGCTGCGGTTTCAGGTGGTGGGGTATGGGTGTACGACGTGCATTGGCAACTCGGGACCGCTGCCTACGGATGTGTCGAAGGCGATTGAGGACCATGGGCTGGTGGCGGTGTCGGTGCTTTCGGGAAACCGGAATTTTGAGGGCCGGATTTCGCCGGAGGTGCGCGCGAATTATCTGATGAGTCCCCCGCTGGTGGTGGCGTATGCGCTGGCTGGGCACATTTCGCATAACTTCGACGAAGATCCGCTGGGGTATAGGAAGGACCGGACGCCGGTGTATTTGCGCGATATCTGGCCGACGCAGCAGGAGGTGTCGGATACGGTGGCTTCGTGCATCGATTCGGAGATGTTCCGGAAGCAGTACTCGACGGTGTCGCTGGGGGATTCGAACTGGCAGAATTTGAAGTTTCCGAGCGGCGATACGTATGGCTGGGATGCGGACTCTACATATATTCGCAAGGCGCCGTATTTCGATGGCATGACGGCGGCGCCGGCGGATGTGCAGGACATTGTGGATGCGCGGGTGCTGGCGGTGCTAGGGGACTCGGTGACGACGGACCATATTTCTCCGGCGGGGTCGATCAAGCTGAATGGGCCGGCGGGGAAATATCTTGTTGAGCATGGCGTGAAGCCGAGCGACTTCAATTCGTATGGTTCGCGGCGTGGGAACCATGAGGTGATGGTGCGTGGGACGTTCGCGAATGTGCGGCTGCGCAATAAGCTGGCGCCGGGGACCGAGGGTGGTGTGACGCGGTTGCTGCCGGAGGGTGAGGGGATGTCGATTTACGACGCGTCGGTGAAGTATGCCGAGCGTAGGGTGCCGCTGGCCATTCTGGCAGGCAAGGAATATGGGGCGGGGTCGTCGCGCGACTGGGCGGCGAAAGGGCCGCTGTTGCTGGGGATTCGCTTTGTGATTGCGGAGAGCTATGAGCGGATTCACCGGTCGAACCTGGTGGGGATGGGGATTCTGCCGCTGCAGTTTGAGCTTGGCGAGAATGCCGAATCGCTGGGGCTGACGGGGGAGGAGACTTTCACGCTCGGCAGCGCGCCGGGAGAGCTGAAGGCGATGCTCGACGACAAGTTTGCCAGCGGGAAGAATATTACCGTTGTGGCGACTTCGGCGGAGGGCGAGAAGACGGAGTTTCCTGTGACGGTGCGGATCGATACGCCGCAGGAGATTTTGTACTACCAGCATGGCGGGATTTTGCAGTATGTTCTGCGGCAGTTGGCGGGGAAGGCGTAAAGGCAGGGGATAGAGAGTAGAGGATAGAGGATAGTGAACGGCGGGCCCGCGGTTGGGGCCCGTCGTTTTGCGCTGGTCGAGAATTCGCTTCAAGCCGCCGGTGTGCCAGCGTTGCTTTTGAGGCGGGCGGCGTGGGTGGAGCGGATTTTTCTGGAGATGAGGCCTATCAGGACGGGGCCGATGCCTATGTATTGCGTGGGCAGGAAGTGGGCGGCGATGACTCCGGAGGCCATGGCGGCGCACATGATGTAGAGGCGCATGCGGATGAGCGTGGCTTCCGGGCCGAGGCGGAGATGGCCGTGGCGGCGGGCAAGTTCGAGCTTTGCGGTGAGGGCGACCGCGATGGCGAGCTGGTTCAGGAAATAGATGATGAAGGCCAACGGGGTCGCGACGAAGTTGCCGAGAATGTGCGTGGAGAACGGCAGGATCGAGACGAAGAACAGGAAGACGAAGCTGGGGATGAGGGTCTCGCGGCTCATGTGCGTCATGAGGTCGAAGAGGCGGTGTTGCAGCGTCCAGAAGATGCACGCGATGACGAAGGTGACGAGGAAGCTGAACCAGGCGTGGCCGCCGTGGCGGATGGCCGCGCCGAGTTGGAGCGGCGAGGTGCCTTCGGGAATTTTGAGGTCGAGGACGAGTAGCGTCATGGTGATGGCGAAGACGCCGTCGGAGAGGGCTTCGATGCGGTTTTTGGTGAACATGGTTCCTCCGCCGGGGTCTTGCGCGGCGACTGCCGTAGCATGGTAAGTGATGTCGGAAACCCTAACAGAACGCACCATGTATTTGCCGGAGATTCTTGCGCATACCCGGCTGGTGGTGGAAGAGCGTAAGGCGAGCGCGGATTTGCGCGCGATGGAGCGGGCGGCGGCGGCGCATGTGCCGCGTGGGTTTGCGCAGGCTTTGCGGGCTAAGGCGCGGGGTGGGCCGGCGGTGATTGCGGAGTTGAAGAAAGCTTCGCCTTCAAAGGGGTTGATTCGCGCGGAGTTCGATGCGGCGGAGTTGGCGCGGCAGATGGAAGACGGTGGGGCGGCCGTGCTTTCGGTGTTGACGGATGAGAAGTTCTTTCAGGGGTCGCTGGAGAATTTGCGGCGGGCTTCGGCAGCGGTGGGGATTCCTTGTCTGCGGAAAGATTTTATGGTGGACGAGTTTCAGGTGTTGGAGGCGCGGGCGAATCGTGCGGATGCGATTTTGCTGATCGTCGCGGCGTTGACGGATGCGGAGTTGCGGGCTTTACGCCAAAGTGCAAAGACGCACGGACTGGATGTGTTGTGCGAGGTGCATGATGCGGAAGAGTTGCAGCGGGCGCTGGCGCTGGATTGCGAATGTGTCGGCGTGAACAGCCGCGATCTGAAGACGTTTGAGGTGTCGTTGGAGCGGGCGGTGGAGATGGCGGCGTCGCTGCCGGAGAGTGCGGTAAGGGTGGCGGAGAGTGGGATCCATACGGCGGCGGATATGCGGCGGCTGCGCGCGGCGGGGTATGAGGCGTTTTTGATTGGCGAGTCGTTGATGCGGAAGGCGGAGCCGGGTGAGGCGCTGCGGGAGTTGCTGAGGACTGCCGGATAGGGTTGTGGCGGCCCACTCATCGCCCAGGTGCTGGCGATGAATGGGGCACCCCGGCACACCGGCAGCGGCGGATCGGTGAGTTGATATGTGGGTCAAGATTTGTGCGAATACGAATGTTGAGGATGCGCTGGTTGCGATTGAGGCCGGGGCGGATGCGGTGGGGTTCGTGTTTGCGTCCAGCAAGCGGCAGGTGACTGCCGCGCAGGTTGCGGAGATTACGGCTCGGTTGCCGGAGAGTGTCTCGAAGATAGGCGTATTTACGACGACCGATGTTGAAGAGATTCTGCGTACTGCGAGTGCGGCTGGGTTGAACGGCGTGCAGTTGCATAGTGCGTTTGATCCGGTACTGATCGACGCGCTCGTTGATGGCAGTGGTGGAACGCTGCGTATTTTGCAGGTACTGGATGTGCTTGAAGATGCGAATCCAGAAACGACGCAAGAGACACTGCGGGTGGCGTTGGAGTATCCGAATGTGTCGGCTGTGCTTCTCGATGCGTCGCATGGCGGCGCGTCCGGTGGGACCGGGAAACCGTTCGATTGGAGGCTGATGGCGTCCATTGTGCGGGCAGTGGCGGAAGAAACTGGGGGCCAGGTGATTGTTGCCGGCGGTTTGCGTCCTGAGAATGTCGCGGAGGCTATTGCCGCGTTTGATCCCTGGGGTGTGGATGTGGCGAGCGGAGTGGAAGCGTCGTACGGAAAGAAGGATGGGGCGCGGGTGCGCGCGTTTATTGGGGCTGCGAAGTAGTAGATAAAGAGCGGCTCGCGGGCCGTCTTGTGGATCCTATAGAGGCGGTCCTTCAGTGGATTCAGGTTTAAAGCACGCGGGCAGCCGCGATTCGCGGCTGCCCTTGATTTCGAAAAAAATTGAATCTCTATGCGTTCCCTTACTGCTGGTAGTGGTGATGCGGATGTGCGTACTTCTCGCGCTGCTTGATGGCATGATGCTTGCGCGCCTTGTTGATGAGCAGGCCACCGCCCGCGCCGATGCCGGCGCCGACCAGGGCGCCGCCCGGGCCGCCGACCTTGGCGCCGATGAGCGCCCCGCCAACGGCCGAACCGCCGACAATTTTGGCCTTGTTGTGATGATGGGCGTCGTGGCGTTCGACCTGGGCCTTAGCGTCCTCATGGGACTCCTGTCCAAGAGCAGCCAAGGGCAAGGTCAGAACGGCCGCGGTCAGTGCGTAGCCTGCAAATTTGAAGAGTTTCATTGGTATCCTCCCGCGATCCGTTCCGTTCTCGATCGCATGGTGAGTCCGATGCCTGTATTCATGCGGGCAGATGTACTTTAATAAAGAATATTCAGGGACAACCCTTGTCGTGAAATCGCGAACGGTATAAGCTACAAACCATGCGTTCGCTCTGCAACCCGTTCCGCTTTACGTTCCGCTACTGGCCTACAGTAGCGGCCACGGCGGACTGAGCCTCGCTGAAAGTTTCAGCAGATTCTCAACCAACCCACCGAGCCGCGACAGATACTGTCGGGGCTTTTGTTTTGCGATTTGTTGTTCGATGGAGAAGAGATGAGCATGAGTCAATTGACGAGTCCGATGGCCGCACCGAGCACGTCGACGCCTGGACGCTTTGGCGTTTACGGCGGGCGGTATGTGCCGGAGACGCTGATGGCGGCGCTGCTGGAACTCGATGCGGCGTATGCCGAGGCGCAGGCGGATGCGGCGTTTCATACGGAGCTCGATGGGTTGCTGAAGGATTATGTGGGGCGGCCTACACCGCTGTATTTTGCGAAGCGGCTGACGGAGACTCTGGGTGGGGCGAAGATTTATTTGAAGCGCGAGGACCTGCTGCATACGGGCGCGCACAAGATCAATAATGCGCTGGGGCAGGCGCTGCTGGCGCGGCGGATGGGCAAGCAGCGCATCATCGCCGAGACTGGCGCGGGCCAGCATGGAGTGGCGACGGCGACGGTGTGTGCGCTGTTTGGGCTGGAATGCGTTGTGTATATGGGCGAGGAAGACATGCGGCGGCAGGAGCTGAATGTGTTCCGCATGAGGCTGCTGGGGGCCGAGGTGCGGGGCGTGGCGTCGGGGTCGGCGACGCTGAAAGACGCGATCAACGAGGCGATGCGGGACTGGGTCACGAATGTTCGCAGCACGTTTTATATTTTGGGATCGGCGCTGGGGTCGCATCCTTATCCGACGATGGTGAGGGATTTTCATCGCGTGATTTCAAAGGAGTCGAAGCGGCAGATCATGGAGCATGAGGGGCGGCTGCCGGATGCGATTGTGGCTTGTGTCGGCGGCGGGTCGAATGCGATTGGGGCCTGGTATGAGTATTTGACCGATGCGAATGTGGCGCTGATCGGCGTGGAGGCCGGCGGACGTGGGACGGCTCTTGGCGAACATGCGGCGCGGTTTCAGAAGAATGGTGGGGGCGTTCCGGGAGTGTTGCAGGGGACGTACTCCTACGTTCTGCAAAATGACGCGGGGCAGGTTGCGGCGACGCATTCTGTGTCGGCTGGACTGGACTATGCGAGTGTGGGGCCGGAACATGCGATGCTGCATGATTCGGGGCGGGCGACGTATACATCGGCCACGGATGTTGAAGCGTTGGACGCGACGAAGGTGCTGTCGCGGACCGAGGGGATTATTCCGGCGCTGGAGTCGGCGCACGCTGTGGCTGAGGCGATCAAACTCGCGCCGAAGATGGGTAAGGGGAAGATTCTGATGGTGAATGTGAGTGGGCGTGGGGATAAGGATATTGGAATTTTGACGCGGGAGATGGAGCTCGACGGAGCGGAGGCGAAAGGGTAACGCGATGGCAAAGCATGTCGGCCACTTCTCATTGTGGGGTGACTTCGAAGCCGCCAAGGTTACGACGGCTCTCGATCTTGAGCCCTCCTGCGTCTACCCGAAGGGAACGGTATTTGACGGCGCCAATGGCCCGACTCTGGTGACGACTTGGGATTTTTATTGTCCGCCGGAGAAGACGATGAATGAGCAAGTCACGTTTTTGCTGGATTCGCTGTGGCCGAGGGCGGACGTGCTTCGGACGCTGACTGTTGAATTCAAAGCCGAGATGAATCTCGCTGGAAGCTGTGAGGATGGATCGGAAGTGCTCAACCTTGACTCTGAAACGCTGCAAAGGCTCGTGAGCCTGAACATGACTCTGAACTGCTTCTATTTTAAGGAGGAAGAAGATGGCGATTAGTTTCAATTCAAAACCCGGACTCGTTATCTACTTCACCGCTGGCGATCCTGATCTCGCGGCGACGCGCGATATGGCGATTGCGGCGATCGACAACGGTGCGGATGTCATCGAGTTGGGTGTACCGTTCAGCGATCCGCTGGCGGATGGACCGGTGATTCAGCGGGCGAGCGAGCGGGCGGTGGCGCGGGGGACGCGGCTGACGGATGTGCTCGGGATTTGTAAGGAGATTCGCGAGGCGCGGCCGGCGGCGGGGATACTTTTGTTCAGCTATCTGAACCCCGTGTTGAGGCTGGGGATGGAGGCGTTTGCGAAGGCTGCGAAGGAGGCCGGCGCGGATGGTGTGTTGCTGACCGACATGATCGTCGAAGAGGCGGGGGAGTATCTGAAGGTGATGCACGCGAATGGTTTGGCCCCGGTGTTTCTGGCGGCTCCGACGTCGCCGGATGAGCGGTTGAAGGCGATTGCGGAGAACTCGCAGGGGTTTGTTTATGCGATTTCGCGCGTGGGGATTACGGGGACGCAGACGGAGTTGGCGGGGGATGCGCGGTCGCTGGTCGAGCGGATTCGTAAGTTCACGAAGCTGCCGATTGCGTTGGGGTTTGGGATTTCCACGGCGGAGCATGTGCGCGCGGTGGGTGAGTTTGCGGATGCCGCGGTTGTGGGGAGCGCGATTGTCGGGTTGATCGAGAAGACTCCGGCGGATGAGGTGATCGGGGCAGTGGGCAAGTTTGTTGCAGAGCTAAGAGGGGCGTCGAGCGTATGAGCGCGGCGCTGAGGAAGTATCATCAACAAGGGCCTGCGTTCGCGAGTTTGCGGCGCAATTACACTTCGCGCGGCGTGCATGCACGAGCGCTTGACGAGGCAACATGGAGATCGCCGACTGGCGTAAGAAAATCGACTCACTGGATGAACAGATTGTTCGTCTGCTTTCAGAACGCGCGGCTGCGGCTGTGGCTATCGGCGAGATCAAGCGCGGCAAGAGCGCACCGATCTACGAGCCCGACCGCGAGCGCATGGTGTATGAGCATGTGCGTGTCTCGAACCCCGGGCCGCTGACTACGGCACAGGTGCAGGACATTTACGAACGCATTATGGACGTGATGCGGGCGCTGCAGCGGCCTCAGTAGCAAGTTGTACGTTGTAAGTTCTTAGTTGTCAGGTTGGCGCGGCGGAATCGGAACGCTGAAACACTAACAACTGAGAACTAACAACTTACAACCAAGAATGGGCAGATACTTCAGCAGCATTGGAAAAGGAATTCATGATGATCGTTGCCATGCAGTCTAACGCCACCGATGAGCAGATCCAGAATGTGATCGAGCGGATGGTCGAACTTGGGTTCAATGTCCACCGCACGAGCGGCGATGTCCAGACGATTCTGGCCGGTGTGGGTACGCCCGCGCACTTCGAGGTCACCGAGTTCCAGGTGCTTTCGGGCGTACACCAGGCGTATCGGATTTCGTCGCAGTACAAACTCGCCGGGCGGGGGTTTCGGCCTGAAGGTACGAAGATTGCGTTTCCGAACGGCGTGGTCGTGGGTGGGGACGAGATCGTCATTATGGCTGGGCCGTGTTCGGTGGAGAGCCGCGACCAGATCCAGTTGAGCGCAAAACAGGTTGCTGCCGCCGGCGCGCGGTTCCTGCGCGGTGGAGCGTACAAGCCGCGCAGCTCGCCGTACAGCTTTCAGGGCATGGGCGTTGAAGGCTTGAAGATCATGCGCGCCGCAGCCGATGAGTACGGCCTGCTGGTGATTACCGAGGTGATGGAGATTTCGCAGATCGAGCAGATGCTGCCGTACATCGACTGCTTCCAGGTAGGTGCGCGCAATATGCAGAACTTCAACCTGCTGCGCGAGCTTGGTCATGTGCGCAAGCCGGTGCTGCTGAAGCGCGGCATCGCGGCGACGATTGAGGAAGTGCTGCTGTCGGCGGAGTACATTTTGTCGGGCGGCAACTACGACCTGATGCTGTGCGAGCGCGGCATCCGGACGTTTGAAACGTATACGCGCAACACGTTCGATGTTTCGGCGATTCCGGTGCTGAAGAAGCTAACGCATCTTCCGGTGTTCGGCGATCCGTCGCATGGTGTGGGCAAGCGCGATCTCGTGCCGCCGATGGCGTTGGCCGCGGTCGCCGCAGGCGCCGATGGGCTGCTGATGGAGATGCATCCGAATCCCGATAAGGCGATGAGCGATGGCGCGCAGTCGCTGTTTCCGGAGCAGTTGAATGAGCTGGTGGCGAAGCTGCGGCAGTTGGCTCCGATTGTCGATCGCAGCATTACTCCGGCGGTTTCGGCTGTGACCGCATAGGAGTTTATAAGGGAGTTCAGAGTACAATTTCTGTGAGGATTGGGGGATGCCGTGATTTCCGAAGCCGAAGCGCAGCGCCGTCGCAGTGCCGTCGCCAGCAGTGAGGGTTCGTTGGCGATGGAAGGCTTGAGGCTCGACTCGACTATGGCCGATCTGAGTCGGCGATATGCTGAGGGCGAACTCGACCTTGAGGAGTTTGGTCGCCGGACGGACGAGCATCTGGCCCGCCTTGCCGCGTCCGCCCAGTCGAAGGAACTGACGGCAGTCGCCTAGCGATGCCCCAGCACGATCCAGCTACGCCCCAGGACCCGCAGTCCGAGCCTGGTACCTTCTGTCCCCGAAATTGCTTGGGAATACGGGACTATAACGAGTTGCAAAAGTACGAAACCGCGGCGTCTCACCGGCGGCAGGTGGAGCTCGACGCTCAGGGTGTAAATGGCTCTTTCAATACCGGCCATCTGCGCAAAATTCACTGGTGTCTGTTCCGCGATGTGTTTCCGTGGGCAGGCGAGTTGAGGCTGACTCATATGTCCAAGGTCGGCGGCGCGAGCTTTGGCTTTCCGCAACATATTGCGTCAGCACTCGGCGAAGCATTGGGAGAACTAAAGGCCGAATCGCTTCTCCGCGGTTTGGATCACGCTTCGTTTGCACGACGAGCGGCACACTATCTTGGGCACATCAACGCGATTCATCCATTTCGTGAAGGCAATGGAAGAACGCAGAGAGAGTTCATTCGACAGCTTTCGATCAATGCGGGATTCGCGATTAGCTGGACGGGGATGTCCAAAGAAGAGAACACGGTTGCGTCGATACTTTCCCATACGCGCGGCGATAATACCGGGCTCGTCACTATCATTGAGAGAGCCATGGCCCAGAGAGCGCTGGAGAGCGGAGCTAAGGATTTATGAAGCGGATCGTCGTAAAACTCGGCACCAACGTCATCATGCGCGCCGATGGCAAGGTTGCGCTGGGGCTGTTGTGTGGGCTGGTTGAGCAGATTGCGGCGCTGCGGGCGCGGGGGGTTGAGGTGCTGGTTGTTTCGTCGGGCTCGATTGGGCTCGGCGTGGAGCGGCTGGGCCTGGCGGAGCGTCCGACGGCTGTTGAGCAGATTCAAGCGTGTGCGGCGGTAGGGCAGTCGCGGTTGATGGCGTTGTATGACGATGCGTTCGATCGGCTGGGGTGCCGGATTGCGCAGGTGCTGCTGACCGAGGACGATTTTCGAGACCCGCTGCGGCATAGCAATCTGCGTGCGACGCTGCGGGCGCTGCTTTCGCTGGGCGTGATTCCGATTGTGAACGAGAACGATACGGTATCGACGATGGAGCTGGACCGACCGGCGGCGTCGGAGCCGCGTGAGCGGATTTTTGGCGATAACGATAAACTTTCTGCGTTGCTGATGAAGCATATCGACGCGGACCTGCTGGTGTTGCTATCGGATGTGGACGGCCTGTACGATCGCAACCCCGCGGATGCGGGTGCGCAACTGCTGCCGGAAGTGACGTGCATCGATGAGGGAATCCTGGCGCTGGCGCATGGCGGAAATGGGCGCGGGCGGGGCGGGATGACTTCGAAGCTGGAGTCGGCGCGGATTGCGCTGGAGGCCGGCAAGCCGGTGATTATTGCGAACGGGAGGACGCCGCAGGTGTTGGAACGGATCGTTGCAGGAGAAGCTGTCGGGACCCGATTTAGTGTGGCACCATAGGAGGTTTTCGATGAGCGAACAGACGGTCCATGAGACGGCGAAGGCGGCGAAAAGCGCGTCGCGCGCGCTGGCGCTGCTGAGCGGAGAGCGGCGCAATGAGGCGCTGGAGGCGATGGCTGTTGCGCTGGAAGAAGCGCACCACGAGTTGCTCGCCGCGAATGCGGAGGACCATGCGGCCGCGACAAAGATGGAGCGGGAGGGCGAGCTCTCGGCGGCAGCGGTCGAGCGGCTGAAAATGGATAAGGTGGAGCTTGCGGAGATGGTGAAGCAGGTGCGCGCGGTGGCGGCGCTGGCCGATCCGCTGGGGCGAAAGCTGGATGCGATTGAGTTGGACGATGCGGGGCCGGGTGGGGCTGGCGGTGGGTTGCACATGGAGAAAGTCAGCGTGCCGCTGGGTGTGCTGGCTGTGATTTTTGAAGCGCGGCCGGATGCGGTAACGCAGATTGCGGCGCTGGCGTTGAAGTCGGGCAACGCGGTGATTTTGAAGCCGGGGCGCGAGGTGGAGCGCACGGCGGAAGCGCTGGTGCGGGTGCTGCGCGAGGCGCTGGCGGAGCAGGGGTTGCCGCGCGATGCGGTGTCGCTGGTGCGGGGGCGCGAGCGGGTGCTGGAGTTGCTGGGCGAGTCGAAGCTGGTGGACCTGGTGATTCCGCGCGGGCCGAAGGCGCTGGTGGACTATGTGCAGGCCAACACGCGGATTCCGGTGCTGGGGCACTCCGAGGGCATCTGCCATATTTACGTCGACCGCAGCTGCGATGAAGCGATGGCGCTGCGTGTGATCGAGGACGCGAAGTGCGATTATCCGGCGGCCTGCAATGCGGTGGAGACGGTGCTGGTGCATCGCGAAATTGCGAAGCTGTTTTTGCCGAAGCTGGCGGGACGGTTGGACGCGCACGGTGTGACGATGCATTGCGACGACGAGACATTTGCGATTACGACGAGTGGTGGCATCGGCCCTACAGACGATTGGGCGGGGCAACCGCAGGCGGTGACGGCGCCGGGCGGCGTGGTCCGGGCGATGGATGCGAGCGGGGGCGACGATTCGGGCGGCTCGGCGAGTGTGGTCAGCGGCGGTATCGGCCCTACGGACGACTGGGAGGGACAGCCTCAGGCGATGGTGGCTCCGGGTGGCGCGGTTCGCGCGATGGACGCGAGTTGTGGCGCCGGTTCGGGCGGCTCGGCGAGCGTGGTCAGCGGCGGTGTCGGCCCTACGGACGACTGGGAGGGACAGCCCCAGGCGCTGAGGGTGCCGGGTGGCGTTGTGCATTCGGTTGCTGCGGGCGCGGCGAAGGGCAAGATTTGCCGCACCGCGGATTGGGACAAAGAATATGGCGCGCTGGAGCTGGGGCTCGCTGTTGTCGATTCCATCGAGGCGGCGATTGAGCATATTCACAAGCATGGGTCGGCGCATACCGAGAGCATTATTACGAACGATGCGGCGGCGGCGGAGCGGTTCCTGCTGGAGGTGGACGCGGCCAGCGTGCTGCACAATACGTCGACGCGGTTTGCGGATGGATTTCGCTATGGGTTCGGCGCGGAGGTGGGGATCAGCACGAGCAAGTTCCATGCGCGCGGGCCGGTCGGGTTGGAGGGGCTGACGACGACCAAGTACGTGCTGCGCGGGAATGGTCATGTGGCGGGGGATTATCGCGGCGAGGGTGCGCGGGCGTTTACGCATCGGCGCGGGGCCGCGTGATGCGAAGGGTGCTGATCGTTGGGACGGGGCTGATTGGGGCTTCGGTAGGTCTGGCGCTGAAGGCTGCCGGCTTCGATGGCGAGGTGCTCGGCTGGGACGCGAATGCTGCGGAACTTGCAGCAGCGCGTGAGTGCGGTGCTGTTGATGTTGCGTTGGCTTCGCGCGAGGCGGTACTGGAGAGCGACGCGGATTTGACTGTGCTCGCAACGCCCGTTCTGCCGATCCTCGACTGGATGCAGATGCTGGCGCCGGTGGTTGGCGAGGGGCAACTGGTTACGGATGTGGGCAGCACGAAGCGGCAGATTTCTGCCCAGGCTGCGAAGTCTTATAACCAGCCGGGGCTGGCGCGGTTTTTGCCGGGGCATCCGATGGCGGGCAAGGAGTCGGGCGGCGCGGCGCTGGCCGATGCGGTGCTGTTTCGCGGGGCGACGTGGCTGTTTACACCGGTCGCGGAGGCTGGGCCGCTGGAAGCGGAGTGGCGCGGATGGGTCGAGCGGATGGGGGCCGTTGTGCGCGATCTTGACCCGGGGCCGCATGATGAGGTGTGTGCGTGGGTTTCGCATTTGCCGCAGATGCTGTCGACGGCGCTGGCGGCGCTGCTGGAAGATACGTTTGCCGGGGATGCGGAAAAGATGGCGGCGGTGCAGGCGATCGGCGGGCGTGCGTTGCGGGAAACGACGCGGCTGGGGTCGAGTCCGTATAGCATGTGGCGGGATGTCGCGCTGACGAATACGGAGCCGATTGCGGCGACAATCCATGCGCTGGAGCAGCGGTTGGCCCATTTGCGGGAGAATTTGCGGACGCCGGAGTTGCGGGATGAGTTTGCGACGGCGAATCGGTTTCGGGCGGGGAAGAAGTCCTAAGACAAAAGAAAACGCTGAGAGCGCAAAGGGCGCGGAGTTAACGCCACGGAGTCCGTTGCGTTAACTTTGCGTTCTTTGCGCTCATGGCGTTTTCCTTGTTTTCCTTCCCGCGACTCGAAAGATTTCTCTAAAAACTTCATAACGCGACCTAACCGCGGGGGCATCCTCTTGTCTAATCGGGCGAATGGGTGATGTGGACCAGCAGGCGATTCGCCAGGTTCTTGGCGGCGACCGCGACGCGTATCGCGTCCTGATGGAGCGTCACTTCGCAACGATTTTTCGCGT
>DASRLB010000337.1:0-13264 GCA_035648695.1 Acidobacteriaceae bacterium
GTGGTGGATCAAAAGACTGATGATGCCGTCGCAGAGGGCAATGTGGCGGCCACGCTTGCGGGAAGCGGCTCGGTCGAGCCGACGCATGTCACCGCTCGGCAGGCGACTCTGCATAAGGCGACGCAGCTGGCGGTATTTGAAGGCAGCCCGACGAAGCAGGCTCGGCTGTGGCAGGACGCTTCGCAGGTCGAGGCGGCGACGATTATCGTCGACCGTCAGAACAAGACGCTGGTGGCGCGGCCCGCGTCGGCGGGTGGGACGGTCCATTCGGTATTCGCCTCGGAGCCTAAGCCTGGTGCTCCGGCCAAACCCGGAGCGAGCAAAACTCCGAGCATCCTGCGAGTCGAGAGCCGGTTGCTGGAGTACAGCGATGCGGAGCACGATGCGGTATTTACCGGGCCAGTGAAGATGGATGGGTCGCTGGGCGAGGTGCGGGGGCAGAAAACGATCGTTTACTTTACGCCTGCGGTGATGGATTCGAGCAAGAGCGGCGGCGAGATGGGGGCGATGGGCGGCTCGCTGGATCGAGTGGTTGTGGCGGGCGGTGTCACGCTGGACGAGCCGGGGCGGCATGGGACCGGGGAGCAACTGGTCTACAAGGCTGCGGATGGGAGTTTCGTGCTGACCGGAACGCCGACCGTGATGCCGCGAATTGTGGACGCGCTGCAGGGGACAGTCACGGGGGCGTCGCTGTTGTTTCGCGCTGGAGACAAAGGGGATAGTACCATCGTGGTGACGGGCGCGCCGGCGGGCGAACAGAAGCCGCAACGGGTCCGGATTGAGACTCGCGTGAGGCAAAAGGCAGAATGAAGACCCTGACGACCGAAGAGATCGGCAAGGCCTACGGTGGGCGGCAGGTGGTGCGGGGCGTCAGTCTCCATATCAAGCAGGGCGAAGTTGTCGGCCTGCTTGGCCCCAATGGCGCGGGCAAGACGACCAGCTTCTACATGATCGTCGGGCTGGTGCGGCCGGATTCGGGGCGCATCCTGGTCGACGACGAGGATATTACGCGGACTCCGATGTACCAGCGCGCGCGGGATTTCGGCATCAGCTATCTGCCGCAGGAGCCATCGATCTTTCGCAAGCTGACAGTCGAGGAAAACATCCTCGCGGTGCTGGAAACGCTGCATATTACGTGGGAAGCCCGCCGCAAACGCGCCGAGGACCTGATGGCGCAGTTGCATCTGGGGCATGTGCGCAAGAACCGCGGCTATTCGCTGAGCGGCGGCGAACGCAGGCGGGTCGAGATTGCGCGCTGTCTGGCGATCGATCCGGCGTTTATTTTGCTGGATGAACCGTTTTCGGGGATCGATCCGATTGCGGTGCTGGACCTGCAGACCATCATCTTCGACCTGAAGGCGAGCGGGATCGGCGTATTGATTACCGACCACAGTGTGCGGGAAACGCTGAGCGTAACGGACCGCGCGTACATCATCAGCGAGGGCAAGATTTTCGCGACCGGGACTCCCGGCGAACTGGGCCGCGACCCCGAGGTGAAGCGGCTTTATCTGGGGGATCATTTTTCGCTTTAGCGGCGTCAATCCTGCACGCGGAACGGGGTCTACAGGTTATGCGGCGCTGGAGTAGACTGAGGCCACGCGCCCGCGGCATGGGTTTGCGAAGGTTTGCGGCGTCGCCGGAAGGTCGATGAAGCGGCGGATGCGAGGGTCCCGAGTTTGCTATTGCAGCCTAGACTGAACGTCAAAGTCTCCCAGCGACAGGTGCTGACGCCGGGGCTGGTGCAGATGGTCAACGTCCTTGCGCTCAACAAACTTGAGCTGAAGGAAATGATCAATGGGGAGATGATCGAGAACCCCGTGCTCGAGGAGATTGAAGAGTCTTCCGAGACCATGGACCAGCGCGCCGGCAAGGAAGGCGACCGCGAGCGCAGCGTCGAAGCGGTGACGGCGGACGGCGTGCGCGCCGAAAAAGATCCCTTCGATGAGATCGATTTTGGAAGCTACTTTCAGGATTATCTGGACCCCGGTTTCCGCACGGGGTCGAACTTTGAAGATCTGGACAAGCCTTCGTTCGAACACTTTCTGTCCAGGCCGAGCACGCTGAGCGACCATCTGCATTGGCAGCTTGGCGCGCTGGCGCTGGGCGAGGCCCTCCGGGTGGCGGCGGAGTTGGTGGTCGGCAACCTGAATGAGGATGGGTATCTGACGGCCAGCAATGAGGAGTTGGCCGGCTCGCTGCTCAACGAGTTTGCGGGTGGGGACAGTCCGATGACGGCGGCCGAAGCGCAAGCGCTGATTGTCGAGGCCCAGGGTGTGGTGACACAGCTTGACCCTATCGGCGTAGGGGCTCGCGATTTGCGCGAATGCCTGTTGTTGCAGGTGGAGTCGCAGCGCCGCGAGCATGCGTTGATGCTGCGCCGCCGGGTGACGGCTGAGGCGTTGGAAGACGAGAGCGAGGCGGACCTTGCGGAGTCGTCGCCGGAGGGCGCGGCGGCGTTCGATGTATACGATACGGCGGCGTTCATCGTGCAGGAATGCCTTCCGCTGTTGCAGAAGAAAGACATGCGCGAGTTGACGCGGATGTGCCGCCGGACCGCGGAACAGGTGCAGGAAGCAGTAGATTTCATTCGCCGGCTCGACCCCCGGCCAGGGCAGCGCTACGACCAGACGGAGACACGGTTGATCGAGCCGGATGTGGCCTTTGTGAAGCGCGATGACGAGTACGTGGTCGTGATGAATGAAGAGGACCTGCCCGCGCTGCGGCTGAACCAGGGCTACCGCAAGATGCTGCGCGAAAAAAATACCGAGCGCGACGTGCGCGAGTACGTGAAAGAGCGGTATAAATCTGCAATCCAGTTGCTGCGCAATATCGAGCAGCGGAAGAACACGATCGTTCGGACATGCGAAGTCATTGTAAGGCGGCAAATCGATTTTCTGGAGCGCGGCGTCGATGCGCTGCGGCCGATGATGATCAAGGATGTGGCGGAAGAGATTGGGGTGCATCCGTCGACTGTGAGCCGCGCTGTTTCGAACAAATATGTTCACACGACGCAGGGCGTGTACGAGCTGCGTTATTTCTTTTCCGAGGGGGTGAATGGGCCGGAGGGCGGCGATCTTCCACTGCCGCTACTGAAGCGTAGGGTGCGCAAACTGATTGAAGACGAAGACCCGCGCAAGCCGTGGACAGACGAATATCTGGCGGCCGAGCTGCAACGGCAGGGCATCCAGGTAACGCGCCGCACGGTCGCGAAATACCGTGAGGACATGCACATCCCCAGCACCCACCAACGCCGGGTGCGATGACGGCATCACACAACCTGTAGGACGAGGTGAAGCGCATGAACGTGGAGTACACCGGACGGCAAACTACCATTTCGGCCAAGTTGAAACTACAGACAGAGGCGGGGCTGGCCCGCATAGCAAAGGTCGTCGATCGATCGGCGACGGCACACGTCATCCTGACGGAAGACAAGTACAGGAAGATCGCGGAAGTGACGGTGAAGTGCCGGCACGGGGAACTGGTGGCGACCTGCGAAGACACGGACATGGAAGCGGCGCTGCACGACGCGCTGCAAAAGGTGGAGCACCAGGCAATTAAAAACAAGGACCGCTTCGAAACGATTACGCGCCACGGGAAGGCGGAAGCGATCGAAGCAGTGTAGGAGCGTTTTGTCCCGCGATGTTGGCTGGGCGCCGGGGAGGCTCCGGGCAGGCCCAGCCATAATCTGCGCGGTGCCATGTTTGCGCGCTAAGCTGGAACTGCTAGGATTGCTGCCATGCCTCGGAAACGCGCGACCGTCCCAACCGGCATAACCCCGCCTGAGCATTCTGCTCGCGAACTCGTCATCCTGACCGGAATGTCGGGGTCGGGCAAGGCGTCGGCGTTGAGGACGTTCGAGGACCTCGGCTACTACTCGGTCGACAATTTGCCGCTGGAATTGGTGGAGCGGTTTGCAGACCTGGTGGCGCAGTCGGCGGAGATTTCGCGGGCGGCGCTGGTGATCGATGTCCGCGAAGGCATGAGGCTGGACCACTTCCCGGCGATCCTGAAAAAAGTGCGCAATGTGCTGCCGACGCGCGTGGTGTTTCTGGAAGCGAGCGAGGACG
Source organism: Acidobacteriaceae bacterium (assembly GCA_035648695.1). GTDB lineage: Bacteria > Acidobacteriota > Terriglobia > Terriglobales > Acidobacteriaceae > Granulicella. Next base: position 4,068 of record DASRLB010000337.1, read on the forward strand.
CGATCGTGCGGCGCTTCTCGGAGACGCGGCGGCCGCATCCGCTGGGGCGCGACGAGACGGTGGTGTCGTCGATCCGCGCGGAAAGCAAACGGCTCGACCCGGTGCGCAAAGTGGCAGACATTGTGCTGGATACGACGCGCTTCAACGTACATGATCTGCGCGCGCACATTGTGGCCCAGTTCGAGCGCGGCGGTTCGGGCAAGAAGGACCGCAACCTTACGATTTCGGTAACCAGTTTCGGCTTCAAGAACGGCGCGCCGACCGACGCCGACATCGTTTTCGACGTGCGATTTTTGCCAAACCCCCACTTCGTCCCGGAACTGAGGAAACTTACCGGCAAGAACGCGAAGGTGGTGAAGTACGTCGCAAGTTTCCCGCAGACGAAAGAATTTTTAGATAAGGCAACGGATATGCTGACGTTCCTCTTGCCGCATTACATTAAGGAAGGCAAGAGCTATCTGACGGTGGGCATCGGATGCACCGGTGGGCAGCACCGCTCGGTGATGATTGCAGAGGAGTTGAAGAAGAGGCTAGGGGCGGCTGGGTATCGCGTGAAGGCGGAACATCGCGACATACCGCGCTGAAGTCCCCGGTAGAATGGCACACATGGCTTGTCGCGCAGCGCACCGAAAGAGCATCGCATGAAGCGCATCTGGCGACTGCTGCGCTACATGCGGCCGTACACGCTGCACTGGGTGCTGTCGGCGGTGCTGACGGCGGTGTACGCGGCGATGGCGGCGTTCCGCGTGATGCTGATTACGCCGATCATCAACAACGTGCTGAGTCCTGCGGCTGCGCCCGACAAGGTGCTGGTATTCCCGCTGCCGCACCATCGGCAATTGGACCTGCAATTCCTTGTCCCGCATCATTTTCACAATGCGTGGACTGTGGTTGCGGTGGCGCTGGTCGGCTCCGCGATCGTGAAGTCCATTTGCGATTACGCCGGCACTTTGCTGGCAAATACGGCGGGCTTCGGTATGATTACCGACCTGCGCAACGATCTTTACGATGCGATCCTGCGGCGGTCGACGGCATTTTTTCAACGCCACGCAACCGGCTCGCTGACCTCGACATTGATCAACGATGTGGACCGCGTCCAAAACGCGATGGCCACCGTTCTGAGCGACTTTCTACAGCAACTGTTCACGCTGCTGTTCATGATCGGCGTCGTGATTTCCGAGGGCGGCAAGATGGCGTGGGTGCTGCTGCTGTTTGTGCCGGTGATCGTATCTTCGGCACGGCGGATCGGCAGCAGCGTGCGGCGGAGGACTCGACGCGGGCAGGACAAACTGGCGGAGATCCAGAACATCGTCCACGAGACCATCACCGGCAACAGCATTGTCAAGGCGTTCGGCATGGAGTTGTGGGAGATGAAGCGGTTTCGCCGCGCGGCGCAGAGATTGCTGACGGCGAATATGCGCTCGGTTGCCGCCCAATCCATCTCTTCACCATTGATGGACGCGCTGGGTGCGGTCGCGATCGCTCTGCTGTTGTATCTGGGTAGGCAGGAGATCCTGCACGGCATGACGTCCGGGAATTTCATCACGTTCCTGGCGTCGGTCATCTTGTTGTACGACCCGGTGCGCAAGATGCCGGTGTACTACAACAGTTTTCAGCAGGCGCTGGGCGCGAGCGAAGAGATTTTCAAATTCATGGACGCGCATGATGAAGTGCGGGAGCGCAAGAACGCGGCGGCGTTGAAGGGTTTTGAAGGCAACATCGAATTTCGCGATGTGCATTTCAGTTATGAGAGCGAGGGAGAGTCGAAGGAAGTCCTGCACGGGGTTTCGTTGACTGTCGCGCGAGGTGAGGTAGTTGCGCTGGTGGGGCCGAGCGGCGCGGGGAAGTCGACGCTGATGAATTTGCTGCCGCGTTTTTTCGACGTGACCGGCGGAGGGATTTTTCTCGATGGCCACGATGTTCGCGATCTCACGCTGGTCTCGCTGCGCGAGCAGATCGGCAAAGTGACCCAGGAGACCGTGCTCTTCAACGACACGGTGCGCAACAACATCGCCTATGGCCAGCCGGACGTTCCGATGGAGCGCATCGAATCCGCGGCGCGCGCTGCACTGGCGCATGACTTCATCCTGAATATGCCGGACGGCTACGACACGATGATCGGCGAACGGGGAACGCGGCTTTCAGGCGGCGAGCGGCAGCGCCTCGCTATTGCGCGCGCGCTGTTGAAGGACGCGCCGATCCTGGTGCTCGATGAGGCTACTTCTTCGCTCGACACGGAGAGCGAAGCGGCGGTACAGGCGGCGCTCGCGAACCTGATGCAGGGCCGCACGGTGCTGGTGATCGCGCACCGGCTGTCGACGGTGCGGCGGGCGGATCGCATTGCCGTGATCGAGCATGGGGCGATTACGGAGTTGGGGTCGCACGATGAATTGATCGCCAAGAGTGGCACGTACCAGCGGCTCTACAACCTGCAATTTGGCGAGGCGGATGCAGCGCCGGAACTCGACGGGCTCGCGCTGGTTGTGGCGGTGGAAGGCATAGCGTAACGCGGGCCCGCGATACACTGGGGTTGAAGCGCACGATTTTATGGCAGGCATTCTCTTTATTATTTCGGCGCCGTCCGGCTCAGGCAAATCGACGCTCGTGAGCGAGGTGCGGCGGCTGGTGGAAGGGCTCGAATTTTCGATCTCATACACCACACGCGAGCCGCGCGGCTCGGAAGAAGATGGCCGCGAATATCACTTCACGTCGCGGCAAGAGTTTGAGCGCATGGTTGCGGCGGGTGAGTTTCTGGAGTGGGCCGAGGTGTTCGGCAACTACTACGGTACGGCGATTGCCGCGCTCGATCACGCGCGCCACAGCCACAAAGATCTGCTGCTGGACATCGATGTCCAGGGCGCGTTGCAAGTGATGCAGCGGTTGCCGGCGGCGGTTTCCATTTTCATTTTGCCGCCGAGTCCCGAGGTGTTGGAGATGCGTCTCCGCAACCGCAGCCACGCCGAGGGCATGACGCGCGAGTCGGTTATTGCGACGCGGCTCAACAATGCGCGCGGCGAGTTGCAGAAGATCGGCGACTACAAATATGCCCTCGTAAACGACGTGCTGGACCACGCGGCGGCCGAGATGCGAGCTATCGTTCTCGAAGAGCGCGGCGATCATGCGGAGGCCGGGCTCGAGGCGGCGACATGTCTTACGCGCACGTGGTCGCCGCGGTTGACGGCGGCGCTGGCGACGTTCGGCGTGCATCCGGAGCAGATTTGAGCATAGAATTTCTCTACCACCCCGCACGCTCTCGGAGGTCATGGGCCAATGAACGAGATCAATAGCAGTCTGGAGAACAAGTACAGCCTTGTGAAGGGTGCGGCACGTCGCGCGCGTCAACTGCAATCGGGCGCGCCGTCGCTCGGCGTTTCGACTTCGCTGAAGGCCTGTCGCGTGGCAGAGGACGAAGTGCGCGCGGGCAAGGTCACGTTCAGCCTGTCGGCGAAGAAGCCGGGACCGCCGGGTGGGACCGAAGAACGATGAGCGTTTCGCCGCAGCAGCTTCGCGCGTACGTCGACTACCTGCGCGACATGGGCGTCTACGATCTGTATCGCCAGGACCAGCCGCGCGTTTTGCTGCCGGAAGGTTTCGCTGCGGGATTGGCAAGCCGATCCGCAGAAAAACGTGTGTCCACGCCCGCACCCGCGCCACCGAAGCCTGTTACGCAGCGGGTCACGCCTTTTGCCGCGGCGCAGGCGCGAACGCAGCCGGCGGCTGAGCGCGCAGAAATTCCTCCAGAACTTCAGGCCCCTATGGCGAAACCGCTTTCCTTCGATGCACTCGCTCCGTTGCCCGCGGCGAGCATTCCTGCTGCTGAACGCGGCGCCGCGCTGGCCGCGATCCGCGCCGACATCGGCGACTGCACGCGCTGTCCGCTGGCCTATGCGGGCCGGCACACGATCGTCTTCGCCGACGGCGACCCCAATGCGAAACTGATGTTCGTCGGCGAAGGCCCGGGCGCGGACGAAGACGCCACCGGGCTCCCGTTTGTCGGCAAGGCAGGTCAGTTGCTCAACAACATGATCGTCGCGATGGGCGTCACGCGCGAGCAGGTGTACATCGCGAATATTGTGAAGTGCCGCCCGCCGCAGAACCGCACGCCCGAGCCTGTGGAAGCGACGACGTGCTCGCAGTTTTTGCTGCGCCAGATCGACGCCGTGCAGCCCCAGGTGATCGTCGCGCTTGGTGCGACGGCGGCGACGTATCTGCTGGGAGTGAGGCAGTCGCTGGCTTCCCTGCGCGGCCGATGGCATTCGTGCAGAGGCGCGAAGGTCGCCGTGACGTATCACCCGGCGTTCCTGCTGCGCGATCCAAGGCAGAAGGGCGAAGCCTGGAAAGACCTGCAGATGGTGATGGCGGAGTTGGGACTGAAAAGAACAGTGGATAGAGCGTAGAGCCTAGAGGATAGTGAAAGCGGCTGTGCTAGAAAGAGCCGTCGCCGCCACCACCTGAGTCTCCGCTGTCGAACGAACTGCTGTCGTCGAACGAGTTGCTGTCGTCGAAGGAACTGCTGTCGCTGCCCGGATCGGATGTATCGGAGGCGAAGTCGTCGGTGGTCGTGTTGCTGTCGTCGGCGATACCGCGGCGGTCTTCGATGTCGGGGCTGAGGTCGCGGCTGGCGTCATTGGAAGGGTTGTAGAAACTGCTGTCCGTATCGGCCGCGGCGTGGTGTTCGGCCTGCGGACGGTCTTCGTAATAATTGTTGATGGTCGTGCCGCCTTCGTGGCCATAGCCTCCGCCGTGGCCTCCGAACATCGACTCGACGCCTTCAAACAGAAACGCACCAGCGGCAACACCCGCAGCCGTCTGTGCTGCGTTGCGGAGAAAGCCGCCGCCTGCTGGCTGGCCGTATCCATAGCCCGGCTGCGGATAGCCCTGTGGCGGCGGCGCGGCAGCGTACACCGGAGCGCCGTAGGCAGGCTGTTGCGGCGGAGGGGCAGCGTAGGCAGGCTGTTGCTGCGGCAAATAAGCCTGAGGCTGCGACGTGTAAGCCTGCGGCTGGGTTGCAGGCCCGGAGCCGAAGAAGCGGTCGAGCCAGCTTCCGGCGGGCTGCTGCGGCGGATGTCCGGCGGCGTCGCGAAGCTGCGCGATCTGCTGGTTGGCGCTCTGCAGCTGGGTCTGCGCGGTGAGCAGCGCCTGCTGCTGGACGAGCACCGTTTGCGCGAGAATATAAATCGCGTCGGGGTTCGCGCCCAGGCCCTGCTGAAGGTGCGCGGCGGCTTCGGGGTCGCGGTCGGTGACCTGCGTGTTGCGAATGCGGTCGATGAGGCCGTCGATCATTTGCTGTTCCTGCTGCGTCATGCGTAAACCTCTCACGGCGTCATTCGGCTAAGATGCGCGCCGGGAATTCCACGTGCAAGAATTTATACGTGCGATGGGCCGCGATAGTTCAGTGAGAGACGTTGCCGCGATTTTGCGCCGGGGACGTCTCCTGCTAAACTTACGAACGTAGCAGGCCGCGAGCGAAAGTTCGTGTGCGGCCTGGGTGTGGGGCTGTAGCTCAGCTGGGAGAGCGCCTCGTTCGCAACGAGGAGGTCAGCGGTTCGATCCCGCTCAGCTCCACCAATAGATTTCTATTGCATTGTGTCCGGCAGCGGGCCGGCACGATGGAGTCCCCTGGCGGCAACGCCAATCCCACAGCAGCTTTTGTAACACGCTCGTCTCTACGAGAGGGGCGGTTTCGTGTCCGCGATTTGAGTATTCGGTGCGTTGGGGTTAAGCTGTTGAACGTCGCAGTTAATGAGAACGGTTACATTCTCAGCGCTTCAACAACCGAAAGGGAACAGCATGGACCGTTCGATCGATCCGACTCGTCGTGAATTCTTGCAAGGCTCGCTGGCCGTGGCGGGCACCGTTTTAAGCGCGCCGGTGAGCAGCGCTTTTGCTGCGACGCCCGAGAAAACGAAGCGGCCGAACCTGGTCTTCTTCTTCGGCGAAGGCCAGCGCGCGGACGCGCTCTCGATTGCCGGCAACCCGATCCTGAAGACGCCGCATCACGACCGCATCGGCAAGGAAGGCGTGCGCTTTACGAACGCGTTCTGCACCAATGCGCTGTGCGCTCCGGCGCGCGCGACTACGCTGACCGGGATGTACAGCCGCTCGACCGGCGCGCTGGCCAATGAGGACGCGCACCTTCCGCTGCCTTCGGACATTCCCATCTTTACCGACCTGCTGCATGAGGCTGGATATGAGGTCGCTATCGTCGGCAAGGTGCATGTGCGCGCCGGCGTGGAAGACCGCTACTGGGACTATTATTTCGGGCACAACGCGCCCGGCAACAACTACTACAACCCGATGTACAAGGAAGGCCGCAAAGGCAAGATCGGAGAGCAGCAAACCTTCCACGGCATGTGGGCCGACGACCTGGCGGTGGACCGCGCGCTGGCGTGGCTTGAAGAAGACCGCGGCGATAAGCCGTTCTGTCTGCTGGTCTGGTTTGTGGCTCCGCATTCGCCGTTTTACCGGCCCCGCAAGTATCTCGATCTGTATAGCGGGACCACCATTCCAAAGCCTGCGACGTTCGATGACGATCTGAAGGGCTATCCCGGAAAGCCGAAATGTTTTGCCGATGCGAACAACAAAATCGGCACCACCGTAATGGGCGACACTGTACGTTCGCTGGAGGAGTTAGCGAAGGATTATTATGCCGGTCTGGTCGGAGTCGACGACAACATCGGCCGCGTGATGGCGTATCTGGAGAAGAAAAATATCCTCGAAGACACGGCCGTTATGCAGGGTTCGGACCACGGATATTTCATGGGCGAGTGGCGGATGTACGACAAGCGGCTGATGCACGAGCCCTCCATCCGCGTGCCGCTGATGATGCGCTACCCGAAACGCATCGCTGCGGGAACAGTCCGCAGCGAGATGGTGCTGGATACGGACATCGCGCCGACGCTGCTCGACCTCGCGGGCGTAAAGGCGCCCGAGCATATGCAGGGCAAGAGCCTGCTGCCGCTGGCGAAAGCAAACGATCCCGAATTCCGCAAAGATTGGTACTACGAATATTACGAGTGGCCGAACCCGGAGTCGGTGCGGCCTTGCCGCGGCATTCGCACCGAGCGCTACAAGTTCATCCACTACGTCATGGACCCGCAGGAGTTTGAGATGTACGACCTGCACGCCGATCCCGGCGAGTTGCACAACCTCTACGGCAAGCCAGAACACGCCGCGCTGGCGAAAGACTTGAGGGCGCGAATGGACAAACTCCGCAGCGACGTCCCCGAGCGCAGAGGATCGGCATAAAGACCGGTCGCTGCGCCTTACTTCCCGCGCGTACTTAGTTTGTCCAGCACGCCTTTCAGCGCATCGAGCTTCTGCCCGGCCTCGCCCAGTTTGCCCTCAGCCGTCAGGCGCTGGTAGTCGGCGAAATCTTTGCTCGCCTCTGAGATGAGTGAGTCGATATTGGTCGAAATTGGTGCTGCTCCCGGCGATGCGGGCGCGGCTTGCGGCGCCTCGCTCGCGTTCAGGGAAGAATCCTCCCCGCCGAAAAGGGACCTCAGTGCTGCCTCGAACGTCGTGCCGTAGGCCAGCTTGTCCTGTAGCGCGAGCACGACCAGGCGCAGTTCCGGCATGGGACTTTGCTGGGCCTGAAGGTAGATCGGCTCCGCATACAAGAGTGCTTTCCCAGACGGAATCACCAGCAGGCTTCCGCGCAGAACGTGCGAGCCTTGCTGGTTCCACAATGTGAGTTGCCCTGAGAGTTGCGCATTCTGATCGATGCGCGCCTCGATCTGTTGCGGGCCGTCGATCAAACGTGTCTTCGGAAAATCGTAAACCACGGCTGTCCCGTATGCCGCGCCGTCGCAGCGGCCGGCAATCCACCCGATCAGGTTGTTCCGGTTGGCGGGTGTGAAGGGAAGTATCTCGACAAACTCTTCGCTGGCGCCTCCGGGCAGTTTCATCAGGACGAAATTGGGTTCCATCGGCTGTACGCTTTGCTGCCCATTGCTCTGCGTCGCCACTGTCCACAAATCTTCGCGATTGAAGAAGACCTCGGGATTCGTCATGTGATAAAGCCCGTAGACCTGCGACTGCAATTTGAACAGCGCCTCCGGGTAGCGCACATGCCGCCGCAGGTCCGCCGGCATTGCGGAAGCGTCCTTGAAAAGGGACGGGAAAATTCGCCGATACGTCGCAAGGATAGGGTCTTCCGGGTCGAAGACGTAGAGCGTCGTAGTCCCGTTGTACGCATCCACAACGACTTTGACGCTGTTGCGCATGTAGTTGACGGAGTCGTCGCCCAGACTGTAGTGCGTGGAATATGGATAGTTGTCCGAGGTGGTAAACGCATCCATGATCCAGGAGAGCCGCCCGTCGTCGCCGACCACGATGTAGGGGTCTTGATCGAAGGTAAGGAACGGGGCGAGTGTCGCCACGCGCTCACGGATGTTGCGCCGCATCAGCAGTCGGCTCTGCGCATTTACGTCGTCGCTGAATGGCAACTTGCCAAGGTCGCCGCGGTCGATGGCGAGGATGACGCGCCGCAGAAACCCGCCCAGCGCGATGCCGCCGGTGCCTTGATACGAGGTGAGATTGTTGTTCTGGCCTTCCGGATAGTCGAATTCCTTTTGCCTGGTCTTGACGTACACGTCGGTATCGGTCCGTTCACCGAAGTAGATCTCGGGGCGGGTTACGTTCAGCCCGGGCACCGTGCTCTGAACGGGCATGTTGCTCAAAAATAGCGTGGGCAATCCTTCCGGCGTGAACCCGTTGACGGGGTTCATGGTCACACCGTAGCCGTGGGTATAGATCAGCTTTTCGTTGATCCAGTTGCGGCTGCTGACCGGCAGCCTGTCGACGTTGAGTTCTCGCGCGGCAAGCATTACCTCGCGGGTGGTGCCGTCGATCGAATAACGGTCGATGTCGATGTCGGGAAAGTCATAGTAGGTGCGGATTTCCTGCACTTGGCGCAGCGTATCCTGCAGCGCGTGCCAGTCCCATAGCCGGATGTTTTGCAGCGTGGGCTGATTGTTCGCCGCGTCGACGGCATCGACACTTGTCTCTGCCGGAAACTCTTGCTGCGCGAAACGGTTGAGCCCGTAGGCCTGCCGGGTCATCTCAATGTTGTGTGCGATGAAAGGTCCCTCACGGACCAGTTCGTTGGGCTTGACAATGAAGCTGCCAACGTACCAGCCGACGATTCCGAAAGCGGCATAGCAGATTGCGGCCGGAAGGACCGCGGTCACGATCCT
>DASRLB010000338.1:0-4245 GCA_035648695.1 Acidobacteriaceae bacterium
CGACGACCTTCAGCGGCACAGCCTCATCCTTGCGCACCGCATTCACGACTACGTCGAACCCGCGCCTGCGCAGCACCTTTGCCAACTCGCCGAACCGCTCTACCGGCCACTGCTTGGCCCCCCATCCGCCACCCGCGGACAGCACGCACATCGGACGCGCCGCAACCTCTTCCGCCGCCCAGTTCTCCGCCCACTCCTCGCGCGGCAATTCGACAAACGCCGGAGCCAGTTCCACTCCCACCGCCTCCGCCAGCAGCGCCGCGCCCTGCTCCACCACATGCACGCCCCGGCGCGGAAATCGCGTCTTGTACAGCCGCGCCGCCAGGGCCTCGCGCGGGTCGGCATAGCCGACAAACCGCGGCGCTTTCGCAAACCCTCCCAGCACCGCCGACCGCAGCGTTCCCTGCATGTCGACGACCACATCGTACCCGCCCGCGCGCAATTCCTTTCGCAACCCGCCCACCGACCGCAGCGTCTGGATCGACAACGGCGCCCGCGACCACAACCTGGTCTCCGCCAGATATACTCGCCCGACGACAGGCCCACTGCCCTCTGCGTTCACCAGCAGCGGGGCCCAGCGCGGGTCCACCACCCAATCGATCTCCCACTCCGGCCGCGCCCTGCGCAGCGCCGTCACCGCCGGCAGCGCATGGAGCACGTCCCCCATCGCCCCTACGCGCACGATCAGCACTTTCATGCCAGCCGCTCTTTCAGGTCGTTCATCACTGCCTCCGCGTCGACAAACTCCACATCAAGCTCTACCACCACCACCGGCCCCACGGTTTCCAGCCACTTCCGCAAAACGTCGGGCAGCTTCACCGCATCCTTCTCGGTCGTCACAAACCCGCTCGCCTTCCGCTTCTTCGCTACGTCGAGCAGTTGTTCCACATCGCCCGCCGTAAACCGATGATGGTCGGGAAACGCCACCGTATCGACGATTCCGCACCCTGCATCCAGCAACATCTCCGCGAAAGCTTCGGGCCGGGCGATCGCGCAGAACGCCACCGGCCTCAGCCCCGCGCTCAGCACCCCCAGCGGCGCCGGAAATCGCAGCCTCCGCCGTATCTGCCACAGCGTCACGCTCTTATGCACGATGTGATGGATCCGCGGCGCGATCCGCTTGAACTCGCGGTCGCGCACCACGATCACATCCGCCCGCTGCAGCGCTTGCGGCCGCTCCCGAAGGTTCCCCGCCGGCAATAGATAGTCGTCCAGATCGGCAGTCGTCACCAGCGCCACATCCACCTTCCGCGCCAGCCGCCGATGCTGAAACCCATCGTCCAGAATGTGTACTTTGAACCTGTCATTTTCTGTTTTCTTGTTGTCATCCTTCGCCGCAGGCGGAGGATCTGCGTCTCTCGTCCCGGCCACAACCTTCTCCAGGCGCGACACCGTCTCGACCTTCTCCGCCTTTTTGCCCGCCGCAAAGCGATTCTTCCCCACCCACACTGGCACGCCCGTCCGGCGCGCGATCAACACCGGTTCATCGCCAAACCGTTTCGCATCGTCGCCCGAAACCAGCTCGATGCCCCTGCCCTTGCGCCCGTATCCCCGCGTCAATACGTCCACGGTCCACCCATGCTCATCCAGCAGCCTGGCCAGCGCGATCACCATCGGCGTCTTGCCCGCCCCTCCGGCGGAAAGCGAACCCACACTCACCACCGGACGCTGCAACCGCCGCGCTCGCAGCCCGCCGATGTTGCGCAGCGCATCCTTCATCCCCACCAAGGCCGCATACACCGGAACCAGCGGCCACGCCCAGTTGCGTCGCGTGCTCAAATAGCCACTCCCGCACGGACCATCTCGACCACGGCCTCTACGGCCCGTCCGGTCGCTCCCTGTTCCTGCTCAAATACTCGCCGTCCCCGCTCGCCCCTCGCTTTCGCCGATTCACGATTCGTCAACAGTTCCCTGAACGCGATTTCCAATTCCATCTCATCCTTTACGATGCGAATTGCATCCGCGTCGATCATCTTGCCGACAATGTCGCGGAAGTTCTCAAACGAAGGCCCCATTACCACCGGCACGCCAAACTGCGCGGGCTCCAAAGGATTATGCCCACCGCGCTTCACCAAACTCCCACCGACAAAAGCAACATCCGCCACACCGTATACTGCTGCAAGGTCACCAATCGTATCAAGCAGCACAACATCCGGCCGCGCCGACGAATCGGGTGGCCCATCCTTCGCGTTCTTTGCGAAGGGTGGGGTGTCTTCCTCCGCCGCGCCAAACCCACTCGCCTTCATTAGCCGAAACTCCATGGCAACAGCTTCCACTTCTCCAAACCTCTCAGGATGCCGCGGAGCAATCACCAGCATCGCTCCCAACTCCTTCCGCACCCTGCCCTCCCAGGCCTGGATCACGATCTCGTCCTCGCTCAACTCCTTATCGTTGAGACGAGCAACCGTACTCCCCGCCACCACTACCGGCCTCCCCCTCGCAGCCTCCCGAATCAACTCCGCCACCCGGCTCTCCTCCGGGGCCCGCACGTCATACTTCAAATTCCCGCCCACCCTCACCGCATCCTTACCAGCGCCCATCGCCGCCAGCCGCTGCGCATCTTCCTCCGTCTGCGCCATCCACAAGTTCACCCCGCACAGAGTCCCCGTCCATATCGCCGGGGCCCACTTCCGCCGCGCAAACGTCCGATCGCTCACCCGGGCATTCACCACCGCCACCGGCACACCCGCGCGCGAGCACTCATGCAGCACTCGCGGCCACAACTCGCTTTCCATCAGCACCAGAGCCGCCGGCCGCAGCGCCCGCAGATATCGCCGCACCGGCCACGCAAAATCCAGCGGCATATAGAACACCCGATCCGCCCCAAACCGTTCCCTCGCCAGCGCCTGCCCCGTCCGCGTCGTCGTCGAAATCACCACGCGAAACCCCTCGCCCAGCGCCGCTTCCAACTCCCCCACCAGCCGCGTAGCCGCCAGCGCTTCCCCCACGCTTACCGCATGGACCCACACTACCTTGCGCCCGCGCACGGCCTCCAGCAACGCTGCAGGTATGCGCCCCAGCCGCTGCCCCAGGCCCTCACGATAACGCCCGGTCGTCGCCATCCGATACAGCCACCACGGCGCGCTCACCGTCAGCGCCACCGCCAGCATCAGGCTGTAGAGCGCCAGCATCACGCTCTGTACTCCACCGCAGTCATTGCCCACGTCATATGCTCAGAGGATAATCGAATCTATGCGTTGCCCCACCATAGCGTCCGCCATCGCGCTTGCCATGCTGCTTCCGCTGGCCCTGCCCGCGCGCGCCGACAAGCCCCGCAAGCCCAAGCCCGCGCTCCCCGCCGCCGAGTATCCCTGCCACGAAACCAATGGCAAGATCACCGTCGCCGCCGAGCCCGGCGACATCAAGGACGCCATCCCCGACACCCGTCTCGACTACGCCCACCACGGCTTCCTGCCCATGCGCGTCATCATCACCAACGATTCCGACCAGGCCCTCACCCTCGACGACGCCCGCATCCACTTCATCAGCGCGCACAACGACACCATCCAGGCCGCCACCGACGACGACCTCCAGCGCCGCCTCTTCTCTCGCAAATACGTCTCCGACTCGCACATCCCGCTGCCCGCGCCGCTCCCATCGATCCCCATCCACCACAAGCAGGTCGACAAGCAAATCCTCGCCGACGACAACGACTTTGGCTTCGCCTCGACCACCGTCGCCCCCCACACCACGGCCTCCGGCTATCTCTACTACGACGTCCGCGACCTGGACGACCCAGTCCTCGACCACGCCACTCTGGAAGTCCGCGAAGTCCGCATCGCCAGCACCAACAAGGAAATCGACTCCTTCGAAATCCCCCTCAAGCCCACCCCCGAACCGAAGTCCACATCGGACGCCAAACCCGCGCCAACATCCAAGCCCTGACGCGCCTTCTCTACACTCTTCCCTCTACGCTCTACACTCTGCTCTTATGAACATTCGTCCCGCGACTGCCTCGGACGTCCCAACCATCCTCCGGTTCATCCGCGAACTCGCCGCGTACGAGCGCGAGCCCGACGCCGTGGTTGCGACAGAGGCCGACCTCCTCCGCGACGGCTTCGGGTCGAGCCCGCGCTTCACAGCCCTCATTGCCGATTACGAAGGCGAACCCGCGGGCTTCGCGCTCTACTTCACCAGCTACTCGACCTGGCGCGGGCACCACGGCATCCGCCTCGAAGACCTCTACGTCACGCCATCGTTGCGCGGGAAGGGAATCGGCAAGGCTTTGCTCGCCCGCCTCGCGCG
>DASRLB010000339.1:0-4856 GCA_035648695.1 Acidobacteriaceae bacterium
CGGCGGGCCTCGTGGATGCTCCCTCCAACAAAGGACGAACCAACTCAAACTGCTCCCGACTCACATCGCTTCCGTACACCTTCTTCCTCAAAGAGAAAGTGTCCCGGCGAAAAGACCAGTCCGCTAGTAACTAGATCGTGAACAGGCTCTGAGAGCGAGAGAGCAGAGAGATTCCGGGCGCCGTTGGCGTCTGCAAGGGTTCTGTTCAGTTTTGAGTCTTGAGTTTTGAGTGCTGATTTAATTGTACAGAGTTGAGAGATACCTGGGCGGCCGGTCGAACGCGCGGGGCCGAAAACTTTGACAGCGTAGGGTGCAGCCGATACCCTAGAAGAAGTGCCGCGGAGCCCTTCCGCCGCCCTCCGCGTCCCCGTCGTCCAGCGGTTAGGACACCGCCCTTTCACGGCGGTAACACGGGTTCGAATCCCGTCGGGGACGCCAATAATTACAACAACTTAGATAATGATTGGCGTCTCGTAAGACTCTTGTCCAACCAGGGCTGAGTCATGCGAAAGTAGAAGTGTGTCCCGTCAGCCCAATCGACCTCTTGGCTTTGCCGCTTGCCTTGTTGCGAGCAGCTTGTGGGGGTGCGGGTTTTTCTTTGGCAAGATTGCGCTGGATGAGATGGGCGTGGGGTCGATGGTGTTCTATCGATTCGCGTTCGCGACGCTGGGTCTGTTGCCGCTGATTGCGACCCATCGGCCGGGTTTGAATGCAAGCGAGTGGCGGACCCTGCTGCTCGCTTCGTTTCTGGGCGTGCCGCTACAGTTTCTGATTCAGTTCCGCGGGTTGCAGTTGACGACCGTTTCTCATGCGTCGCTGATGGTGGGGACGATGCCTGTGATCCTCGCGATCGGGGCGACGCTGTTTGCGAAGGAGCGGTTGTCGCCGGTGGGCTGGGGCGCGATTGCGGTGTCGACGGTGGGCGCGGTGCTGATTGCGTTGAGCCATGCGCGCCATGCTGCGGGTGGAGATCCGACGGTTGCCGGAGACCTGCTGGTGGTGGTGTCGCTGATGATTGCGCTGTTCTGGATATTGCTGAACCAGCGGCTGGTGGTGCGGCACTCGCCGATTGTGATAACAGCGTATGGGTTGGTGGCCGGAACTCTGATGCTTGCGATATACGTTCCCTTTCGGTATGGGTTGCCGCCGGTGCATGGCGTGTCGGTGAAGGCGTGGCTGGCGCTCGCGGCGAGCGGTTTGCTGTGTACCGCGACGACGACCCTGCTGTGGAACTGGGGCATGACGCAGGTGCCCGCATCGCAGGCCGGAGTGCTGCTGAACATGGAGCCGCTGATCGGGTCGTTGCTTGGCGTGATGGTATTGCAGGAGCGGCTGGGGACGCTGGCGTATGTGGGCGGCGCGCTCATTATCGTTGCGGCGTTGACGCTGACGACGCGCGGCCATGGGCCTGTGGCGCACGAGTAGCAAAGGCGTTCGACTAGGCGAAGGCGAGGATGGCGCGACCGATGACGCCGGTCATCTGGTCCTGCACGCGGAGGGCGACAGCGCGTGGTATGCCATTCAGCGCGCGCAGGTGATCGGCGAAGTCCCAGGCGAGATCGCGGGCGCGGCAGAGGTCCCAGAAGGCGAGCAGGCGGCCGATTTTGCCGGTGTCCTCGGCGAGGTCGCCGAGCGGGTCTGCGGCAAGCATGGCAAGTTCCGAAGGCATTACCGCTTTGAGGAGCGCGTTCACGGCTTCGTAGTCGGCGTGCTGCGGGCTGGCGAGGTCGGGGATGACATTCTGTTGCGCGTCGGTGGCCAGCAGGGCGAGTGCGAGATCGTGGTTGATGTGCGCGTTCATTCCGGCGAGCGCGAACTGGATGCGGTCGATGCCGGGAGTGCGACGCTGGTCCAGCAGGGCGCGCCATG
The DNA here is from genome assembly GCA_035648695.1 of Acidobacteriaceae bacterium. GTDB lineage: Bacteria > Acidobacteriota > Terriglobia > Terriglobales > Acidobacteriaceae > Granulicella. Next base: position 1,870 of record DASRLB010000339.1, read on the forward strand.
AGCTTGGCGTTGCGGGATCGGCGTTGAGGTATGAGGCGATCGCGCTGAAGTAGAGTCCGGCGAAAATGACGTCGAGGCCAAGCAGCCACGCGGGATCTTGCCAGCCGCCGGCGGGTGGTTGCAGGTCGACTTCCAGCGTGACGGCGAGGTAGAGGCGGTTGAACCACTTGAGGCCGTCGGCGTCAGGTAGCGCGACGTCGATTTGCTGCATGACGGCGATGACGCCGCCGATGGTTGTGGGTGGAGGAGCGGTGACGGCGGCGTAGAGGGGTTGGTCTTCGAGGGCTATTGCCATTGTGGGGACCTCGAACTACATGCCCCAAATCCAGTTCTTGGGGACGTAGAAGCCGGCGTTCTTGAGGGCCAGCGCGTACTGCTTGAACTCGATCAGGTTTTCGAGCGTGCAGACACGGTAGTAGCCCGGCATGTTGAACTCCGCGCCATTGGTCCGGGGCTGAAACACGGTGAGCGGAAAGCCGTCGCCGTACTGCTCGCCGTCTTTTTTTGTGACCATATCCGTTGCGGTGAGGGCCTTGAAGAGGCGGGAGCGGTGCGACTCCGCGTTGTGGTGGACGCGACGCATGGCTGCGTTCCCGCCGGTTGCGCCCATCTGAGCGTTGAGCTCGTTGATGCAGCGCAGGATGCGCGGCGTCAGGTTGCCCATGTCCTGGTGCTCCAGCCACTCGACTACCTCAAAATAATTCTTGAGGCTGTCGGCGGAAATGTTAGCGGTCTTTCCTGCCCTTATCTTGGCTAGAAAGTCGGCTTTGCGCTGGGTGAAGTCCTTCGCCACCATGCTTGCCTGCGTGTAAGCGGCATTGGTGTTGGCGCTGGGCAGGTTCAGCTTGCCCATGGTGCTGAGGCGGCCATCCATGACGTTGTCCATGCCGACTCCGGCGGCGAAGGTGTGGCCGGCGCGAGCGCCGACGCCCTGCAGATGAATGGCCGGCTTCGAGATCTCCTTCGCCGAAAGGCTGCCGTAGACCCGCCATGAGGGGCATACTGCCATCAGGTCGTAGTCGCCGGTCATGGCACGGCCGGCGCCGACCTCGTTCGACATCATTACCTCCAACGGAATGGATTTCAGCCCCTTGGGGTCGGAGTCGAGGACCTTGAAAGGGCTCGCCTGGACCGGACCGACGGCGGTGTAGACGTGGATCTTGAACATGCCGCCGCCCTGGCTGAAGGCGCGGAAGCAGACTGGCTTCTGGTCCCCGCTGCGGCGAGCCGTGATGAGGAAGTCGGGGCTGTTGGGCACCGGCGTCCGCACGTCACATGCGGTACGCGGCGGATTGCCTTCCGCTGCCGTCAATTGCTCGATAATCTGGGCCTCAGAAAGGATGAGGACGCCTTTGATGGCGAACCCAGATGCCAGCCCTTCATCGTTCTTGTGCGTGCCGTCGGCGGCTTTCTCGGCGTTGTAGCCGACTTTGCTCCATGTGCCGTCGTAGGGAACGAGGCCGGCGTGCGGGCCCCAGTCGGAGCTCTTGCCCTTGACGTGAAAATTCTTGCTGGGATAATTGCGCGCGAGCCAGCGCTTGGCCCAGGGGCCGGTGGAACGGAAGATGATGACTTCCTGAAGCCGGTCCGCAACCTCCATGGCTGCGATCATGTCACTGCGAGTCATGCCGTTTTGGCCATGGTTAAACGAGGCATCCAGCCCGTTGATCATTCGGTTCTCCTTAGATGAGGGGGCCCAGGTTCTGCCAAGTATGCGCCCTGGCCCTGTTGGACGCAAGGCTGGAATCCAGAAAGGGGCGTCTGCGTCTAATCTAGACGAAGGCCCTATGAAGCTCACACGTTATACGAAATTTACCGGCGACCTTTCTTCGAGCTTCGGGCTCGACGACCTGATGCAGGCGCTGTCGGATTTTTTGCTGGACTCCGGGTTTCAGGACCCGTATGCGCCGTTTCAGAACATGGACGACTCCATGGAGAGCCTGCGCGAGGCGATCAAGCAGGCGCTGGAATCGGGCGACGTGCTCGACGAAGACGCGCAGGAGCAGTTCGACTCGCTGGAGCCGGACCAGGTGGAAGAGTTGATCGACAAGATCATCCAGCGGATGAAGGACGAGAATTTTCTGAACGCCGAAGAGCCCGCGACGCCAGGCGAAGGCGATCAGGGCGATGCCCAAACGGAATCGCGGTTCGAAGTGACCGACAAGGGCATGGACTTCCTCGGCTACAAGGCGCTGCGCGATCTGCTGGGGCCGCTGGGGCGGTCGTCGCTGGGGCGGCATGACACGCGGTATGAAGCGGCGGGCGTCGAGACGAATGGGTCGTCGAAGCAGTATGAGTTTGGCGATTCGCTGAACCTGGATATTACGGCGACGCTCAATTCTGTGTTTGCGCGCGAGGGTGCGCCGGATGGCTCGGGCACGCTGAACCTGGAGTACAGCGACCTGCATGTGCAGCAGGCCGACTATCAAAGCTCATGCGCGACGGTGGTGCTGCTGGACTGCTCCCACTCGATGATTTTGTACGGCGAGGACCGCTTCACTCCGGCCAAGCGCGTGGCGATGGCGCTGGGGCATTTGATCCGCACGCAGTATCCCGGGGACACGCTGTCGCTGGTGCTGTTTCACGATTCGGCGGAGGAGATTCCGATTTCGCAACTGCCGCGCGTCAAGGTGGGGCCGCACTATACCAATACCCGCGAGGGGCTGCGGGTGGCGCAGCGGATTCTGAAGCGGTCGGCGAAGGACATGAAGCAGATTGTAATGATTACCGACGGCAAGCCTTCGGCGCTGACGCTCGACGATGGGCGCATCTACAAGAATGCATTTGGGCTTGACCCGATCGTGATTGCGGAGACGCTCGAAGAGGTGAGCCGCTGCAAACGCGCGGGCATCATGATCAACACGTTCATGCTGGCGCAGGATTTTGCGCTGGTGCAGTTCGTGCAGCAGATGTCCGCGATGTGCCGTGGGAAGGCGTACTTTACGACGCCGCAGACACTGGGGAATTATCTGCTGATGGACTTCATG
>DASRLB010000340.1:0-4732 GCA_035648695.1 Acidobacteriaceae bacterium
CGGTCGGACGGTCTCCCCGATCCAAAGCACGCAACACACGATCCCGTAAATCCTGCGAATACGCCGGCATAGACACCTCCCTTAATTCAAACAAGGAAAGTATCGCACAATATGTATATGACTAAATCAGAAATGCTCTAACTCCTTTGCTTTGCGATATTTGACACCGAAGCCCTTTCGATTCAATTGCTTGCAGGAGATCGGCGCCCTGGAGCCCAGCATTCCAAAGCACTTACCCCCGGGCAATAGAAAGACGGGAGGGGGAGGGGGGTGCCCACATACACGTTAGTGTGCGCCCAAGCATCGTGCGTTGCTGCTTACCGGCTGCCGAGTTCGCCACGGTATTATTTTTCATGGAACTTTCCCAACCCATCCATGTTATCGACTCCCATACGGAAGGCGAGCCCACCCGAGTTGTGGTTTCGGGTGGCCCGGACCTCGGCCAAGGGCCGATCTCCGAACGGTTGGAGCGGTTTCGCGGTCGATTCGACCACTTTCGTTCCGGAATCGTGTGCGAACCGCGCGGCTCCGAGGTGGTTGTGGGGGCGCTCCTGCTCGATCCGGTCCAGCCGGATTCCTCTACAGCAGTCATCTTCTTCAACGATGTCGGCTACCTTGGCATGTGCGGCCACGGAACCATCGGTGTGTTGACCACGCTGGCCCACCTTGGCCGAATCGGCCTGGGAATGCACATGATCGAAACCCCGGTGGGGACCGTTCAGGCGACCCTGCACGAGGACAAAAGCGTGACCGTCGCCAACGTTCCGAGCTATCGCTATCGCGCGGCGGTGGAGGTGGATGTACCGGGATACGGGGTCTATACCGGCGACGTAGCCTGGGGAGGAAACTGGTTTTTCCTGGTGGCCGATCCGCCGTATGCACTGACAGCCGCCCATCGCACGGAACTGGTGGCGATGGCGACCGCTATCCGTGCGATCCTGCACGAGAGTGGCATAACCGGGCGCGACGGCGCCTGCATCGACCACATCGAATTCTTCTCGCGGCCCGAAGACAAAGAAAATTCGTCGCGCAACTTCGTCCTTTGCCCGGGCGCGTCCTTCGACCGATCACCCTGCGGTACGGGGACCAGCGCAAAAATGGCATGTCTCTATGACGACGGCAAACTCGCTCCCGGCGCCACATGGAAGCAGGAAGGCATCCTCGGGACCGTATTTCATGGGTCGATTCGAGAGGGCAACGACGGACAGGTCAATCCCAGCATCCGGGGACGAGCGTGGGTGACTGGCGAGTCGAAGCTGCTGTTTGCCGGCGACGACCCATTTGCGCAAGGGATCAAGCTCTGAAATGAAGCCTTTCGACGTCCTCATCGTTGGTGCCGGGATTGTAGGCTCCGCCGTGGCGCGGGAGTGCGCCCGCATCGGCTGGCGCGTCGGCGTCATCGAAGGCGGCACGCCCGCCGGAGGCGCCACCGCAGCGGGCATGGGACACGTCGTGGTGATGGACGATTCGCCGGCACAACTTGCGCTTACGGCATTCTCGCGCTCGCTGTGGCAACAGGAGTCGGCACAACTTCCGAAGTCGGTGGAGTATGAAGGCCGCGGCACGATATGGGTGGCCGCCGACGATGAAGAGATGGCCGACGTTCGCGCCCGGCAAAGCCTTTATGACGAGGCCGGCGTTCAGGCTCGCGTCTTGACCGCGGCCGATCTTGCGCATGAGGAACCCAACCTGCGGCGGGGCCTGGCTGGAGGTTTGGTGGTACCCGGCGATAGCGTGGTGTATCCGCCAGCGGCCGCGGGATTTTATCTGGCCGAGGCTCGGCGTCTCGGAGCCGAAGTTTTTTTTGCTCGGGCGCTATCGGCTTCGCAAGGACAAGTGCTGTTGAGCGACGGCGAGCGCCTCGTTGCCGAACGTATCGTGTTGGCGGTGGGAACGGAGTGCGATCTGCTGCCCGCTCTGCCGATTCAGAAACGCAAGGGACATCTGGTGATTACGGACCGCTATCCCGGCTTCGTTCATCACCAGCTTGTCGAACTCGGTTATCTGAAGAGCGCGCACAAAATCGCGGCGGATTCGGTTGCGTTCAACATCCAGCCGCGACAGACCGGCCAGTTGCTGCTTGGTTCGTCGCGGCAGTACGGCAATGAGGAGCCAAAGGCCGACGCAGAGATACTGAGACGCATGATCGACCGCGCGACGGAGTATATGCCCGGACTCGATAAACTATCGGTGCTGCGCGTATGGACAGGTTTTCGGGCTGCGACCGCCGACAAGCTGCCCTTGATCGGACCGGCCGCGGGCCTTTCCGACGACCGCTCCTTGTGGCTGGCCGCCGGGTTTGAAGGGCTCGGCATTACCAACGCTCCGGGCGTCGCGCGGCTGTTGGTGGACGGCATGTTAGGGCGCGAATCGGCCATCGACGCCGCGCCCTACCTGCCTGCTCGATTGACGGAACCGGCGAGGCTTGCCCGTGCGTGAAACTCTTTCGTTGACGATCAACGGCGCCAGCAGACAGGTCGCGCGCGGCACAACAGTTGCCGCAGCCATGTTGCTCGCGGAGCAGCCGTGCCGCATCTCCGTCACCGGCGAGCCGCGCACGGCACTCTGCGGCATGGGCATTTGCTTTGAGTGCCGTGCCGTGGTGAATGGCGTGCCGCATCGCCGCACCTGCCAACTCCTCTGCGAGCAGGACATGGCCGTGGAGACAAATCCATGACGCGCACGGAGGTCCTGGTAGTCGGCGCCGGGCCGGCCGGAATCGCCGCGGCGACGGCAGCAGCCGAGAAGGGGCGATCGGTCATCGTGCTCGACGACAACCCCTCCGCGGGCGGCCAGATCTGGCGCGGCGCGACCGTTGGCGTCCCTCGCCGTGCCGATACGCAGAAGCAACGAGCGATAGAACGGCTCCAGCGGTCCGGAGCGCACTTGCTCGCAGGCCACTGTGTTTTCAATGCGGATGCTTCGGGAACGCTACAGACTTTTGGAGAGACGGCTTCCGGCAGCGTTGCAGAAGAGTTTCGCTTCCAGCAACTGGTCCTCGCGACCGGCGCCCGCGAACGGTTTCTGCCATTTCCAGGCTGGACATTGCCGGGAGTTTTCGGTGCAGGCGGCCTACAGGCTTTGGTCAAGGGCGGCTATTCCGTCGCCGGCAAGCGAGTGGTCGTAGCCGGCACTGGCCCGCTGCTGCTTGCGGTTGCGGCGCATCTGGCGGAAGACGGCGCTCTCGTTTCCAGCGTATTGGAGCAAGCCTCACTTGCGCAACTCGCGCCGTTTGCGGCATTGCTTTGGGAGCATCCTGCGAAGCTGGTTCAAGCCGCGCGCTTTCGCGCCAAGCTCTGGAAGACCTCGTACCGCACCGGCTGCTGGGTGGTCGAAGCAATTGCGGCAACCGGCGGCCCGAGACTGGCGGCGGTTCGCGTCACCGACGGCAACCGCACGTGGACCGAGCCCTGCGATCTGCTGGCGTGCGGCTATCATCTTGTGCCCAACACAGAACTCGCGGCGCTGCTCGGATGCAAATTCCGCGGCAGTTTTGTGCAGGTCGACAATGCTCAACGCACTTCGCTGCCCAACATATTCTGCGCCGGTGAACCGACCGGCATTGCCGGCCTCGACGCGGCTGTGGTGCAGGGAGAGATCGCCGGATTGGCCTGCGCCGGCCGCAGCGACGCGTCCATGCAAGAGTGCGCCGCCGCAGAGCGCGTCTTCGCCAGCCGCATGGAAAAGGCGTTTGCCTTGCGCCCCGAGCTGCATTCGCTCCCGCGCCCGGACATGATCGTCTGCCGTTGCGAGGATGTCCGATACGACAGCTTGCGCGGCCATACTGGCTGGACCGACGCCAAGCTGCAAACGCGATGCGGCATGGGCCCGTGCCAGGGCCGCATCTGCGGTCCCGCAATCGAACATCTTCTGGGATGGAGGCCTGTGTCCGTACGGCAGCCACTCTTTCCCGTGCCGCTGGACGCACTCTGTTCCCATGATGAAACAAGGAAAATCGACAAATTGAGTGAACTGATAGAGGAGAAAGCATGAACTGGTCTGGCGTACTGCCTGCGATGACAACACCCTTCGACAGCAACATGGAAGTGGACCACGGATTTCTGGCGCAACATGCAGCATGGCAGCTCGGCAACGGCTGTACGGGTCTTGTCATGCTGGGCTCTCTGGGCGAAGGCGCAACACTGGAGGAGGACGAGAAAATCGCCATCCTGAAGACGGCAGTCCGCGTCGCGGGCGCCGCGCCGGTCGTTGCGGCTATTTCTTCTCTCTCCACCCAGGGCGCGGCGCGACTGGCGAAAGAGGCGGAAGACGCCGGCTGCTCCGGCCTGATGGTCTTGCCGCCCTATGTGTACGCCTCCGATTGGTACGAGATGAGGCAACATGTCTCGACGGTGATAGCCTCCACGAAGCTTTCCTGCATGTTGTACAACAATCCCGTCGCGTACAAGACCGACTTTCTGCCCGGCCAGATCGCGGAACTCGCCGCCGAACATGCGAACCTTGCAGCGGTCAAGGAGTCGAGCACCGATGTCCGGCGCGTCGCAGCCATACGCGAGGTGCTCGCCGACCGGCTGAGCATCTGCGTCGGCGTCGATGACGTCATCGTGGAGGCCATAGGCACAGGCGCGGCCGGTTGGATCGCCGGCCTGGTCAACGCCTATCCGGCGGAGTCGGTCCAGCTCTTCAACCTCGCGAAGCAGGGCAAGAATGCCGATGCGTTCGAGCTCTATCGCTGGTTCCTGCCTCTGCTGCGCTTGGACACCGTGCCGAA
>DASRLB010000341.1:0-11496 GCA_035648695.1 Acidobacteriaceae bacterium
GAAAAAGGTTATGTATACCAGCGTATACACAAAGTAATGAAGGGTCAGGCGAGCGCGAAGCGGAGATCGTTTGGGAGCGCGGTTGCGGCATAGTCGAAATGCAGGACTCGCCGGTGTGAAGGGTTTGTTGCAACCGACGACGCGTGAAGGAGGAGCGGTCGCATGACGAGGGCTTCGCCCGCTGCTGCTTCGCAACAGACTGCTTCGGCTTCGATGATGTGGTTTGGAGCATCGTTTTGATTGATGCGACCGAGATGGTGGGTGCAGGGCATGACGCATAAGGCGCCGTTTGACGCAGGACACGCGTCGAGGTGTACGCGAATTGTGACCATCTGTTCGAGTGCTTCGGTGGGCGGCTGAACATGAAGCACACCCTCTTTCATGGACCACGGACCGAAGCCTTCGGACTCGATGCGCTCGCGCACTGCGATAGTTACATCCTGATGCCAAGGCACTTTCCAGTTGGCGCCATCTGTTTTATCGAAGAGTGTTGAACGGATAACCACTGCTTCCGGCCCAAGTACTTGCGAGACGATTTCGCGCAGGGCGGAGCATCGGCAACGGCACGGAGTTGCGGCAAGTGTGTCATGATGTCCCGCACGCCGCCGCGTTTTTGTTTCGGTGATGCGTGGGCTTCAATCAGGGTGATGAATTCCGCGAGTTGGTCTAAAGACAAAAGGGAAGGCGTCATCGCGAAGCCTTCCCTTTCGAATTGCTGCATGTCGATCATTTTTAGAGGCTCATGGAATGCTCGGCGACTAAGGTCTTCGCGCGTTCGATGAAGGCGTCGATGGTGACGGAGCCTTCGTCGCCTTTGGCGCGGACGCGGACACTGACGGAGTCGGTGGCGGATTCCTTGTCGCCCATGATGAGGATGAAAGGGACCTTCTGGACGCCGAAGTCGCGGATTTTGCCCTGCATCTTGTTGTTGGAGGCGTCGAGCTCGACGCGGAGGCCGGCGGCTTCGAGGCGTTGTTGGACTGACTTCGCGTAGTCGAGATGTTTTTCGCTGATGGGGACGAGGCCGACCTGGACCGGGGCGAGCCACATGGGGAAGGCACCGGCGTAGTGCTCGATGAGGACGCCGAAGAAGCGCTCGACGGAACCGAAGAGCGCCCGGTGGACCATCACCGGTTGGTGCTTTTCGCCGTCTTCGCCGGTGTACTCGAGCTCGAAGCGGGCGGGGAGATTGAAGTCGAACTGGACAGTGCTGAGCTGCCAGAGGCGGCCGAGGACGTCGACTAATTTGACGTCGATCTTGGGGCCGTAGAAGGCGGCTTCGCCGGGGATTTCGCGGAAGGGAATGTTCTTGCGCGAGAGGGCGACTTTGAGGGAGTTGATGGCGCTCTGCCAGTTTTCGGCGGAGCCGGAGTAGTCGGCTGGCTTGGTGGGGTCCCAGGTGGAGAGCTCGACTTTGAAGTCGACGAAGCCGAAGGTCTTGAGGACGGCCTCAGCGAACTCGATGCAGGCGACGACTTCGTCTTCGATCTGGCCGGGGGTGCAGAAGATGTGGGCGTCGTCCTGCGTGAAGCCGCGGACGCGGAGCAGGCCGTGCATGGTGCCCGAGCGCTCGTAGCGGTAGACGTTGCCTAGTTCGGCGTAGCGCTGTGGGAGGTCGCGGTAAGACTTCGGTGAATTTTTGTAGATGAGAATGTGGCCCGGGCAGTTCATGGGCTTGAGGCGGTACTCCGCGTCGTCGAGCTCCATGGGCGGGTACATGTTTTCGTTGTAGTAGCCCTCGTGGCCGGAGATTTTCCAGAGCTCGCGGCGCATGATGTGCGGGGTGTAAACGAGCTGGTAGCCGCGGCGGACGCACTCGTCGCGCATCCAGTCTTCCATCTGCTTGCGGATGAGGCCGCCCTTGGGGTGCCAGAAGATAAGGCCCGCGCCTGCGACCTCCTGGATGCTGAAGAGGTCGAGCTGCTTGCCGAGGACGCGGTGGTCGCGGGCCTTGATTTCTTCGAGGTGCTTGAAGTGGGCGTCGAGGTCTTTCTGCGAGAAGAATGCGGTGCCGTAGAGGCGCTGGAGCTGCTGGTTGTTCTCATCTCCGAGCCAGTAGGCTCCGGCGAGCGAGGTGAGCTTGAATGCCTTGACGCGCGCTGTCGAGGGGACGTGTGGGCCGCGGCAGAAGTCGGTGAAGTTGCCGTTCTTATACAGCGAAATCTCCTCCCCGGGTTTAGTAAAGCGCTCGATGAAGTGGACCTTCATGAACTCGCCCTGTGCGGCGTAGTCGGTGAGGGCTTTGTCGCGGGTTTCTTCGACGCGGACGAACTTTTCGTCGCGGGCGACGATTTCGGCCATGCGGGTTTCGATGGCGGCGAGGTCGGACTCGGTGAACGGGACTTCGCGGTAGACGTCGTAGAAGAAACCGCTGTCGGTGGCGGGGCCGTGGCCGAGTTTGGTTTCGGGGAAGAGCTCGAGGATCGCGGTCGCCATGACGTGCGCGGCGGAGTGGCGGACGACGCGGAGTGCGGCGGGGTCGTTTTCTTTGAGGAGCTCGAGGGCGACGTCTTCGGTGAGGGGCGTGGTGAGGTCGACGACGCGCTCGGCTTGCGGGGCGTGGCCGGAGTACATCGCCTCTTCGGAGGCTTCGAGCGCGGCTTCGGTGGCGGTGGCGGCGACGGGCGTCAGCGGCTTGATGCGCGCGACGACGACTGCGGCGGCGAGGCGCGGGGAGATGGCGTTGGCGATGTCGAGCGGAGATGTGCCGCTGGGGACTTCGCGGATGGAACCGTCGGGAAGCTGGATTTTGATTGGGTTGCTCACACTATAAGGATAGATGGTCTGCGCCTACGTGTCTTGCAGATGTTCGTGAAGAGCCCGTAGTGCCTCGATGGCGTGTCTTCCCCAATGAGTTTGAAAACTTTCTTTCCAATCCCAGAAAACTTCAGGTGCCCAATCATCTGATTTCCGCTCAAGCAAATTGAGTCCCGGCTTTATATCCCACCAAATGTCAGAGAGATCGTCAACCAAAGAACCGTGCATGGGGTCGTCCGGGTCATTTTCAAGCGGATGGTAGATAAGCCGATATGTGTCCGTGAATCCAAGACCTCTGAGGCGACGAGATAGCGAGAAGCGCTGTTCCGTCGTCATGTCATCTTTGTCCGGAAAATCATCCCTAAATTGGACATTTTTGACTTCAGGAAAATGTAGAGCGGCGGCATACAAGGGAAGAAGTCGATCACGAATGTTTCTGAGGAATGTCAGGCCGGTATCTGGAGAATTTTCAACGCACTCGCAATAGACTTGGGCCAAAGTCTGGAAGTGTCGATAGCTTTGATTTTCGCAGTTCATTCTCCTTGCCATAATATGATGGAAAACAAGATGGCGTCAGACCGTGGCATCATTCCTCCTAAGACCTTATGAAGCGGCAAGTGCTTATCTTCGGGCTGGTTGGCGGAGTCCTGATTACTCTGCTGAAGTGGACGGAGTACCGGTTCCTGGTGATCGACCATGCGGCCGGGATATACGGTGGACTGACCGCCGTGACGTTTGCCGTTTTGGGGATCTGGCTGGGGCTGAAGCTGACGGGGCCGCCGCGGGAGACGGTGGTGGTGAAGGAAGTGATGGTCCCGGCGGCTGAACCTTTTGTGCCGGATGAGAGCAAGCGGGAGGGGCTGGGCATTACGCGGCGTGAGATGGAGATCCTCGAACTGGTGGCCCAGGGTATGAGTAATCGCGAGATCGCCGGGAAGCTGTTTGTCAGCGAGAACACCGTCAAGACCCATTGCAGCCGGGCGTTCGATAAATTGGGGGCGAAGAGACGGACGCAGGCGGTCCAGCTTGGCAAGGAATTTGGGCTGCTGCCCTGATATTTGTCCTGCGAAGGGATGATTTTTGCGGTTTTGGGCAAAATCACTCGAAAGGATGACGACAAGATTGCTTCCGGCGGCGATGGTTGGGTCAGCATTCTCATTCACAGGAGACTTATGAAAAAGACTGTACTCATTTTTGGGGTGATCTCCGGCGTTCTTTCGTCGGCCATGATGTTGGCTACCGTGCCGTTCGTCCGCGGCGGACACACAGGCTATACCCTCGGCTACACCGCCATCGTGCTCTCGTTTCTGCTGGTGTACTTCGGCATTCGCTCCTATCGCGACAACGTCGGTGGCGGACAGATTACGTTTGGCAAAGGGTTCGCCATCGGTATTTTGATTACGTTGATTTCGTGCGTTTTTTATGTGGTGACATGGGAAGTGGTTTACTTCAACTTCCTGCACGGAATGATGGACGGTTACTTCGCTCACATGATCGACAAGGCGAGGGCCTCCGGCGCGAGCGCCGCAGAGATCCAGGCAAAAATTGCGCAGATAAATCAGAGTAAGCAACAATACGAAAACCCGTTCATCAACGCTGCCTACACGTTCATCGAACCGTTCCCCGTGGGTTTGCTCATTACGTTGATTTCCGCTGGGGTGCTGAGGAAGAAGGCGCCTGCGGCCTTGCCGTTGTCGGCTTCTGCCTGAGCAGGCACCGAAAGCAACGACAAAAACCTTAACGCAAAGTTCGCGAAGGTGGCGAAGTTTCGCAAAGGAGAACAGGCAACGACAAATGCGGTTCTTCGATTCAGGTTGAGGCGTTATACGTTGTGGCCGCTTAGGAGCTTTGCGAGAGCGTAGGCGGCTGCAGCGGCTGCCCCGCCGATGAGGGCGGTTTGGATGGAGCTTTTGAGGACTCCGGTGCGGAGGGCTTTGCCCTTGGCGGCTCCGAAGAGGAACAGGGCAAGGAGCGTGACTACGACCGAGATTTTCAGCGCGCCGAGCGGGTTGTGGCGCATGAGGATGTAGGGCGCGAGGGGGACCGCGCCGCCGACGATGTAGGAGACGGCGATGGTGAGGGCGGAGCGCCAGGCACGGTTGGGGTCGGGCTCTTCGAGGCCTAGCTCGAAGCGCATCATGAAGTCGACGTATTGCACGGGCTGCTGCTGGAGTTCTGCGAGGACCGGAGCGGCGGCTTCGCGGGAGATGCCGTAGCGGTCGAAGACTTCGTAGATTTCTTCGGCTTCGTCCTCGGGCATGGTGACGACTTCGCGCTGCTCGCGGAGTTTTTCGGAGGCGTAGTGCTCGGCTTCTCCGCGGGCGGCGAGGTAGCCGCCGAGGCCCATGGCGATGGAGCCGGCGGCGATTTCAGCTAGGCCGGCGAGGACGACGAGGCGGGTGGACTGGAGCGCCCCCGAGAGGCCGGCGGCGAGGGCGAACGGGACGGTGAGGCCGTCGGCGAGGCCGATGACCATGTCGCGGATGACGGCGCCCGAGCCGGCGTGGTGCTCGTGGTGGAGATGCTGGTCGATGATCGGCGTCGCGCCCATGGGGAAGATTGTAGGCAGCGTCCGCGGAAGAAGATAGTCCGAGTTCGGGTGATGGACGCGGGCCTTCGATACAATATCGGAGGCCGCCTTTATTTAAGGCCAGCTAAGGATCAGGCCCTGCCTATGAGTTGGTTCAAGCGCGAAGACCATCAGATCGTTCCGACGGAGGGCCATGAGGTCCGCACCGAAGGACTGTGGACCAAGTGCGACAAATGCGGCAAGGTGCTCTTCAACGCCGACCTGGATGCGAACCTGCAGGTTTGTCCGCACTGCGGGCAGCACTTCAAGTTCGACGCGCGGTCTCGGATTGAGAACCTGATGGAACCGGGGTATGAGCTGGTCGATCTGGAACTGCGGTCTACCGATCCTCTAACGTTTTGCGATCTGAAGCCTTATAAACGGCGGCTGGAGCAGGCGCGGAAGAAGACCGGCCTGAATGACGCCATTATCAACGCGATCGGCAAGATGGGGCCGCACGATGTGGTGCTGTCGGTGATGGAGTATGCGTTTATTGGCGGGTCGATGGGCGCGGTGGTGGGGGAGACGATCGCTCGCGCGGTTGATCGCTCGCTGGCGACGCGGCATCCGCTGATCATCGTTTCGGCTTCGGGAGGCGCGCGGATGATGGAAGGGATCGCTTCGCTGATGCAGTTGGCGAAGGTTTCGTCCGGTTTGGCGCGGATGGACGATGCGAAGATTCCGTATATCTCGTTGATGACCGATCCGACGACTGGCGGTGTGACGGCGAGCTTTGCGATGCTGGGCGACCTGAATATTGCGGAGCCGGGAGCGCTGATCGGGTTCGCGGGGCCGAGGGTGATCGAGCAGACGATACGGCAGAAGCTGCCGCCGGGGTTTCAGCGGTCGGAGTTTCTGCTGGAGCATGGGTTTCTGGATGCGGTGGTGCAGCGCAAGGACCTGAAGGGGTATCTGGTGCAGGCGCTGGGGTGGATGGTGGATGGTGGCAATGCGGCCGATCAGGACCGGCCTGACTCCGCTTGATGTAGTCGTCGGCGCGATGTCTGAAGGGGCTGGCACACTTTCCATCGGGAGGAAGAGAATCAAGGTCGAGAAATCCGTTGGCTGGCCGGGTGCGAAACTGAGTTCATTTTTATGGCGCTTGCGGCGCGGCGCCAGATGACTGAGGCGCAACCGTCTCGGACGGCGCTGCGGGTGGCGCTGCGGCGGGCGGCGCACCAGATGCACGATGAGCGTCCGCTGGTGTTTGAGGACCCGTTGGCCGTGCGGATTCTGGGGTCGGAGTATGCGCGGGAGCTGGCGAATACTCCCGATGCCGAGCGGCGGCCGTTTTCGGTGGCGATGCGGGCGTGGATGGTGGCTCGGGCGAGGCTGGCGGAGGACGCGCTGGCTGCCGGGCATCGCGTTGATGGAGTGCGGCAATATTTAGTGCTGGGGGCGGGGCTGGATACGTTTGCTTATCGGAACCCCTATGCGGATGCGAGGGTGTTTGAGGTGGACCATCCGGCGACTCAGGCTTGGAAGCGCGAGATGCTGGCGGCCGCGGCGATTTCGGTCCCTTCGAGTGTGAAGCACGTGGCCGTGGACTTTGAGCGGCAGTCGTTGCGGGATGAGTTGGCGGCTGCGGGGTTCGATTTTGCGGTGCCGACGATGACGGCTTGGCTGGGGGTTGTGCCGTATCTGACCCTTGAGGCGTTTCGGGCGACGGTGGGGTTGCTGGGGAGTTTTGGCGGGCGGAGTGGCGTGGTGTTCGATTACTCGCTGCCGCGTGAGGCGCTGTCGGAGAACGAGCAGTTGATGCGGGATTCTCTGGCGGACCGCGTGAGGCTGGCTGGAGAGCCGTTTCTGCTGTTCTTTATGCCGAAAGAGTTGCGCGGAGAGCTGAAGGCCGTTGGGCTTGAGGTGGTTGAAGACCTGGATGGGGCGGGGTTGACGGAGAGGTTCTTCAAGGGTCGGAGCGATGGGTTGTTGCTGCGAGGCAAGGGCGGACGGGTTTGTCATGCGGTTCGGACGGACACTTTCGCTTAGAATCGGCTGTGCAAGGAACGAAAGCGTTTGGGGCTATCAGTTCTCAGTTGCGAGTTTCCGGTTTCCAGTTTGATTGCTGCTACTGCGACCATGACACAAGAGAATGCAATGACGTACTACGAGGCTCTGGAGCGGCTTGCGGCCATGGGGCCGGAGTTGGCGGCGAAGGGGGCGGCGCGGAAGTTTACGCTGGCGCATATTCGCGCGCTGCTGGGGGCGCTGGAGAACCCGCAGAAGCGGTTTCCGTCGGTGCTGATCGCCGGGACCAATGGCAAGGGGTCGACCGCGGCGACGCTGGCGAGCATAGCGAATGCCGCGGGGTTGAGGACGGGGCTGTATACGTCGCCGCATTTGCTGCGGGTGAATGAGCGGATTCGGGTGTCGGATGGTGGGGCGCTGGTTGAGATTGGCGATGGGGATTTTGCGCGGGTGTTTTCGGTGGTGGATGAGCGGGCGCTGCGGCTTGTCGGGGATGAGATTCTTCCGCACTATCCGAGTTTTTTTGAGTTGCTGACGGCGATTGCGTTTGTCTATTTTGCGGAGCGCGAAGTTGAGCTTGCGGTGCTCGAAGTGGGGCTGGGTGGGCGGCTGGATGCGACGAATTCGGTGGAGCCGCTGGTGTCGGTGATTACCGATATCGCGCTGGATCATATGGAGTATCTCGGCAACACGCTGCCGGAGATTGCGCGCGAGAAAGCGGGGATTCTGCGCGAGAATGGGGTGCTGGTGACGCTGTCGCAACATCCGCAGGCGAACCAGGCGATCGGCGAGAAGGCGATGGAGAAGAATGTGCGGGGCGTAGATGCGGCGCGGTTTTTGCCGCCGCTTCGGGGGGAGGGATTTGGGATTAGGGAACAGGGATTGGGTGCGCCGCTGCTGGCTCGGAACCGGTATGAGCTTTCGGTGGGGGGCCAGGTGGTGAGGATCGATTCGCCGCTGGCGGGGCAGCATCAG
The DNA here is from genome assembly GCA_035648695.1 of Acidobacteriaceae bacterium. GTDB lineage: Bacteria > Acidobacteriota > Terriglobia > Terriglobales > Acidobacteriaceae > Granulicella. The sequence continues at coordinate 8,270 of DASRLB010000341.1, forward strand.
CAGAGGAATATTGCGTTGGCGGTGGCGACCGCAGTGGAGTTGAGGACGAACCAGTCTTTCCAGGGGCGGGGATTTGCGATTCCGAATGCGGCGATTGAGAAAGGGGTGCGGGAGACGGTTTGGCCGGGGCGGTTGGAGTGGATCGCGTCCGCCGATGCGGCGCGTGCTCCGCTGCTGCTGGATGTGGCGCATAATCCGGCGGGGGCGTGGACGCTGCGGGCGGCGCTGGCGCAGTTGCCGGAGGAACGGCCGCGGACGCTGATCTTTTCTTGTCTCAAGGACAAGCAGATTGCGGAGTTGGCACAGGTGCTGTTTCCGCTGTTCGATTCGACTTCGGGCGATCCTCTGCGGGCGCGCGACCATATTGTGCTGGCGCCGATTCAAAACCCGAGGGCGGCGACGGTGGATGAGTTGCTGGAGGCCGCGGCGAAGCTGGATGTGCCGGCCCATGCCGCGCCGCATCTGCCGGGGGCGCTGGCGCAGGCGTGGGCGATTACGCCGCCGGAGGGAATTATTGTGGCGACCGGGTCGGTGTTTCTGGTGGGTGAGTTGAGGGCGTTGGCGCTGGTTGGGGAGTAAGGGCCCGCTGTTCGGCGTGGGGGCTGATTTCAGTTGTGAGTTGTGAGTTGTCAGTTGTGAGCAAAGACGGGTGCGGAGCGGTTAGCATAGGCGTTGATGCCTGAGACGAAAGAGATTGTGCAGCCGGAGGAGCATGTGCCGCGGGAAGCTGTGCCGCATCCGCATATTTCTTTCGTGATGCGGTGGGCGAATTATCTTTTCTTTCTGCCGATGGTGGGGTTGGCGACGGTTGGGTTTGGGTGTGTGTCGCTGCTGTGCGGGGTTTGGGACAAGTCCGGCAGCCAGCAACATGCGATCGCGCGCGCGTGGGCGAGAGTGCTGCTGCGGGTTGTGCTTTCGCCGGTGACGCTGGAACATGCGGAACGGCTGCACGAGCACGAGACGGCCGTGTATGCGAGCAATCATCTGAGCTACTACGACACGCCGGTGCTGTTTGCGAAGCTGCCGTTTCAGTTTCGGATCCTGGCGAAGGCCCCGCTGTGGAAGATACCGTTTATCGGGTGGTATTTGGGGCGGTCGGGGCAGGTGTCGGTGGACCAGAGCTCGGCGCGCGCGTCGGTTGCGAGCCTGGGGCGCGGCGTGGCGACACTGAAAGCGGGGCTGCCGCTGGTGGTGTTCCCCGAAGGCGGGCGGGCGTGGAATGGCGAGACGCAGAAGATGGTGTCGGGCGCGGCGTGGATGGCGATCAAGGCGCAGGTGCCGGTGGTCCCGCTGACGCTGGTGGGGACGTATGAGCTGCTGCCGATCCATGTATATGCGATGCGACCGAGGCCGTTGAAGCTGATTGTCGGGGAGCCGATTTCGACGGTGGGGATGACGACGAAGCAAGCGGATGAGTTGACAGCGAAGTTGCGCGAGGTCATTCATCAAACCTTTACCTCAGCGCAGGAGTAAAATCCTGAGCATGAGAGTGCTGCTAGAGCAAACGGATAAGTCACTCGCAGAGGTCGCAGGTATCGCAGCCTCCGGAGAAGACGTCTTGCTTATCAACGATGGCAAAATCGTCGCGCGAGTCACCAGCAATGACGAAACCTATGTGCCGAAACCCGACGCGTCGAGGCGCAGATTCGGATTTCTCAAATCGCATGGGTTCAAAGTGCCGCACGACATCAAGACTCCGTTCCAACAAGACATCGAAGAAATGTTCTACGGAGATGCGGACAAGCGGTGAGCATGAACCTGTTGCTCGATACCCACCTGCTGCTCTGGTTTGCGCAGGGAGATCCAGCGCTTTCCGATACTGCACGGATTCTGATTGAAGATCCGCAGAACGAAATCTTCTTTAGCACGGTAAGCCTCTGGGAGTGCGCCATCAAATTTGGCTTGGGCAGAGCAGATTTCACCCTGCATCCGGCGGAATTACGCGCACAGCTTTCAACGCACGGGTTCAGTGAATTGGTCCTGTACGGCGATCACGCTATCGAGCTCCTAGCACTTCCTACCCTTCATCGCGACCCTTTTGACCGCATCCTGGTTGCACAAGCGCAGGTGGAAAAGCTCACGTTGCTCACAAGTGATGTAACGCTGGCTCAGTATCCAGGCACTCGTCTCGTCTAAAATCGCTGTGTGATTGCGCATTTGCGAGGACGGGTGTTCGGCAAGACTCCGAGCACGGTTGTAGTGGAGTGTGGGGGCGTGGGGTATGACGTCTCTATTTCGGTGTCGACGTATACGGCGTTGCCGGCGGAAGGGGCTGAGGCTTCGCTGTTTATCCATACACATGTGCGCGAGGATGTGCTGGCGCTGTTCGGGTTTGCGGAGCTGGCGGAGAAACGGCTGTTTGAGAAGTTGCTGACAATCTCCGGCATTGGGCCGAAGCTGGCGATCACGGTGCTGAGTGGGATTTCGGCGGAGCGGCTGGTGGGCGCGATTCGCGGGCAGGACCATGCGGCGCTGACGAGGATTCCGGGGATCGGCAAGAAGACCGCCGAGCGCGTGGTGCTGGAGCTGAAGGACAAGCTCGACGATATGGTGGGGACGGCGGCGAGCGCGGCTCCGCGTTCGCTGGGCGCTGTCGCCGATGATGTGTTGAGTGCGCTGGTGAACTTGGGGTATCCGCGGCCGGTCGCGCAGAAGGCGGTGGAGAATGCCGCGAAGGATGCTGGGGATGGGTTGGATTTTGAGAGGCTGTTTAGAGCGGCGATGGCGGCGGTGAAGTAAAACACAAAAGGCCCCGAGGAGCCACCTCGAAGCCTTTTGTCATTTCGGTACTGGCCGAATAAACTTCGGCTGCCGCCTGACAAGTATGGATATAGTAGCAGGAAAAGACTGACACGTCCAGAACTTTGGGCCACCGGGAACAGCGGAGGGCAGGAGAGTTGAACTCCCAGAGCTGGCTAAAGCCCTGCGACCCCTTGTCAAGCGGCGTCCAGTACCTACTGAAGATACCCTCCAGACGTCGTTGCCTGACCATCCGCAGACTATCACAGTGGCAACTACGCCCTGCGGCGATACCGCACCGCAAACTCATACCCCGAATTTGGCGGAAAGAGTTCGGCGATCGTGCGGAGGCGGGCGGCGAGGGCCGTGGGGTTGAGGAGCGGGTACTCGCGCTCGCGGAGCTCGGTGTAGTCGAAGTCGACGGCGAGGGAGAGCAGGTAGATGGCCAGCGCGTCGGAGAATGCGGCGGCGACGAAGAGGCCGCGCTC
>DASRLB010000342.1:0-6189 GCA_035648695.1 Acidobacteriaceae bacterium
GGCGGTGCGGGTGAGCGTGGCGCGGGGCAACATGCCGTACTCCGCCGTCACCCAGCCGCGGCCGGAGTTGCGCATCCAGCCGGGGACGCCGGTGTCGATGGTGGCGTTGCACAACACGCGGGTGTGGCCGACTTCGATGAGTACCGAGCCTTCGGCGGTCTGCACAAATCCTGGGGTCAAACGCAGGACGCGGCCCTGATTGGGGGCGCGGCCACCACTACGAAAAGAATTTTTTTCAGCCATCCGGCCATTATAGGAAGTTGTGACTAAGTTTCCGAAAATTGGAAAAGTGAGTCCTGTTTTGGGAATCCGTCCCGATAAAGAAATCGAAGCAAATCCCTGTGCAATCAATACATACCGGGAAAATGCCCGGAAAGGGAATCTCGCCGCGGGACATGTCGCCTTGCGACGGGTTTTCCAGAAATGCGATTAGTTCTTTGCCTTCATATAGATACAGCGACCTCCCGGTTTGGCACTCAACGTGATATAGCTAACATTAGATATGTAGTCCAAACGACAAACCGGAGCAACCGCCATGCAGGCACACCCGCTGAGCAGTCCAGCCGCACGGAACCTAAACCCTTCCGGTACTCTCTCGTCCATTTCCGAAGGTCCCGGCCTGGCGCACGATGCTGGGAACCTGCTAGGAGCCCTCGGCCTATATTGCGACCTCCTTGATTTACCCGGCGTGCTGCGGCCGGAACACCTGCACTACGCGCGTGAGTTGCGGCTGCTTTCGCAGCGCAGCGGGGCGCTGATCCACCGCCTGCTGGAAGGCCCGCAGGGGCCGGTCGCGGCGATCAGCCGCAGCCGTCCGAAGCGTTTGTCGGCGGGCACCGTGGTGCGGGCGTTTGCTCCGCTGCTGCGGTCGCTGGGCGCACCCGAGGCGACCGTGTCGATGACCGTGGCGCATGGGTTGCCGGTGCTTCCGTTCCCACCCGAGGTCCTGGAGCGAATACTGGTCAACCTGACGCGCAATGCGGCGATGGCGCTGCGGGCGCACGGCTCCAGAGGCGATCCATCGGAAAGCCGCATCCACATTGCCGTTTCCGGCGATGCGGCGGGACTGCACCTGACTGTGATGGACAACGGGCCCGGCATGACTCCGGCGGTGGTGGCGGAGTTCCTGAAGCCGGCGCCGCTGCCGCTGGGGGCGTTGAGCGGGCTCGGCCATCGCGTGATTCACGACCTCGTTCAATCCACCAGTGGGCAGCTTTCGATCGAGACTGCGCCCGGACGCGGAACCAAGCTACAGATCGACTGGCCGATTGCCGCTGCCAGGACCAACCGCCACAACTCTTCCCCACAGACCTGCCAAGAAGGAGTCAACCTATCATGCTGAGCACGAAACTGGACTCCTCGAATAGCTTTACAACCTCCACGTCCACGCTGGCTACAACGCAGCAGCGGGCCACCTTTGCGGGCGCGCCTCCGCTCAACATCGAGCGCGTGGCGACGCTGGAACTGCTGGTGGTCGACGACGACGCTCCGGTGCGCAATGCCTGCGCGGAGATTGCCGCGGGCATGGGGTTTTCGACGCATGTGGCCGACTCGGTCCCCGCAGCGCGAGCGCATCTGCAACGGCATCCCGTGGACCTGATGCTGCTGGACCTGAAGCTGCCTGGCGGAGGCGGTCTGGTGCTGCTGGAAGAGGTGAAGACCAAGCATCCGGAGACCGCAGTTGTCGTGATGACGGCGTTTGCAACGGTCTCGTCCGCGGTGGAGGCGATGCGCACGGGCGCGAACGACTACCTGACCAAACCGTTCGCGCTGGAGGAATTGGCGACCGTGCTGGAGCGCTCGGCGCAGCGGCGGCACTTCGACATGGAGTCTCGCGCGCTGCGCGAACGGCTGAGGACGCAGAAGGGCATGGGCAACCTGATCGGCCGCACGCAGGAGATGGAGAAGCTGTATCGCATCCTGTCGAAGGTGGCGTTTACGACGCATCCGGTGCTGATCCTGGGCGAGTCGGGGACGGGCAAGGAGATCGTCGCGCGGTCGATCCACTTCAATGGGACGAATGCAGCGAAGCCCTTTATTCCGGTCGATTGCGGCTCGCTGGTTCCGACACTGATCGAGAGCGAGTTGTTCGGCTATGTGAAGGGCGCGTTTACCGGCGCCCACAAGTCCAAGGACGGATTGCTGGTCGCGGCCGAAGGCGGGACAGTCTTCCTCGACGAGATTGGGGAGTTGCCGCACGACCTACAGGCCAAGCTGCTGCGCGCGCTACAGGAGAAGGAAGTAAGGCCGGTCGGCGCGACGCATACTGTGCCGATCGCGGCGCGGATTCTGGCGGCGACGAACCGCAACCTGGAACAGATGGTCGAGCAGGGACGGTTTCGCAAGGACCTGTTCTTCCGCCTGAACGTGGTGAACGTGCGGATTCCTCCGCTGCGCGACAGGCGAGCGGACATTCCGCTGCTGGCCGCGAATACGCTGGAACGGATGCGGCGCGAGAATGGGCTGACCTATACGTTTGCCGATGACGCTCTGCGGCTGATGGCGGAGTATGACTGGCCTGGCAATGTGCGCGAGCTGGAACATGCGATCGAGCGGGCGTGTGCGCTTTCGAGCGGGCCTGTGCTGCACATGGGCGACTTCCCGACGCAGTTGCAGGACCACCTGTCGCATCGCGACCGCGAGGCGACAGCGGCCGCAATCGCGCTGCAGGCGACGGAGAGCCCGCAGGTGCTCTCGATTGCGGAGATGGAGAAGCAGGCGATCCTCAATACGATTCGGCAGTTGAACGGCGACAAGCTGATGGCCGCGAAGCTGCTCGGCATCGGCAAGACCACGCTGTATCGGAAGCTGAAGGAGTATGGGATTGAGGATGAGGAAGCGGATTAGGGTTCTCGGTTCTCGGTTGTGGGTTGTGGGTTGTGGGTTCTGTGAACCGACAACCCAGAACCGACAACCTAAACCGACAACCCAGAACCGACAACCCAGAACCGGATGCGGCTGGTTGGCCGGAAGAGGTAGACGATGTCGCGGACTATTTTGATTATTGCGCCTGCGCTTGCCGCAGAGCCGATTGCGAACGCGCTTCGCGAGGAACTTGACGCCGCGGTGGAAGTTGCACCGCAGCGCCGGGCTGGGCTGGCTGCGTTGCGGCGGACGGAATACTCGCTGGTGCTGCTGGAGGAATCGCTGGCGGAGTTGGACCCTCGCGGGGCGGACCTGCTGTATCAGAATGCCGGGGCCGCTCCGGTGCTGGAGCTGAACTTCGTCATTTCGAAGGCGCCGCGGATTGTCCGCCAGGCGCGGTCGGCCCTCGCGCATCGGGTGCAGGATGGCGTGAAGGCCCGGGCGGCGGCGATCGTCGAGCTGCGGAACGAGTTGAGTGCGTCGCTGACCGGGATTCTGCTGGAGTCGGAGCTGGCGTTGCGCGAGGCATCGCCTTCGCAGGCTCCAAAGCTGAAGAATCTGGTGGAGCTGGCGGGGACGTTGCGAAACCGGCTGCGGGCGTAACAAGGTACGGCCGTGTACGACCGGGGACCACCCTGACATTTTGATGAAAATGCGCAAAGTATGCGATAAACGATGGGACGGGATTACCCGATCTCGCCAGTGCGGTTTCGAATTACGCGCACCTTTCATCTCGAGACCGTGTGGGGACCACTCCTTTAGCGCCTTTCAAATTCCCGGCCCATCGCCTGACTGCTCGCCCGTTTGCTACGCGTACGCGAGTGGAAACAGCAGTTCACCGGCAGGTGCTCTCAATGAAACAGCAAATCGCGGTCACCGCCGTCTAAGATGGAAAGAACATTCGCCGGATTTCGAACTATGCGCGATGGCACCCGACTATGACCGAATTCACCATCAAACTCGCCGATGACCGGGGCCGCGTGCAGGAGCAGGTGCATACTGCCGCGACGGCGGAAGAACTGCGCGCGCGGTTTACGCAGGCCGGATACCTGGTTTATTCGGTCAAGGCGAAGTCGATGCTGGGGAAGTCGACCAAGAAGAAGGTCAATCTTGAGACTTTCCTGATCTTCAACCAGCAGTTTTTGACGTTGATCCGGGCGGGGTTGCCGATTTTGAGTTCGCTGGAGTTGCTGGCGAAACGGCAGAAGGACGCCAACCTGCGCGGGCAGTTGGACGACGTTGCGGCGCGGGTGAAGACGGGCGAATCGATCTCGTCGGCGTTCGAGGCGCAGGGCGGGTTTCCGCTGGTGTATACGACGACGCTGCTGGCCGGGGAGCGGTCCGGCAACCTTGAAGAAGTGTTGCAAAGGTTTCTGGATTTTCAGCGGGTTTCGTTGAGCTTTCGGAAGAAGCTGAAGGCGTCGCTGATCTATCCGGCGTTTCTGGTTGTGATGGTGATCGGGCTGTTTATTTTCCTGATTACGTTTGTAGTGCCGCGTTTTGCGCAACTCTATGACCAGCTGGGGACGAAACTGCCGGACCTTACCGTTTTCATGCTGCAACTGGGGACGGGTGCGCAGAAGTACGGTCTGTATTTCGCCGCTGTGCTGGGGTTGGCGGGGTGGCTGTTCTTCCGCTGGACCAAGACCGATGCGGGCGGGACGGCGGTGGATAAGGTGCGGGTGGCGACGCCGGTGTTGGGGTCGGTGTGGCTGAAATATCAGGTGGGACTGTTTTCGCGGACCCTGTCGACGCTGCTGACGGGCGGTCTGCCGCTGGTGCCGAGCCTGGAGACGGCGGCGAAGTCGATCGATTCGAAGCAGATTGCGAAGGCGGTGATGTCGAGCGTCGAGAGCGTGCGCGAGGGCAAGGGGCTGGCGCGATCGCTGGAGATGACGAAGGTGTTTCCGGAACTGTCGATCGAGATGATCGAGGTGGGCGAAAGCACAGGCGCGCTGCCGCAGATGCTGAACTCCGTAGCGGAGTTTTTCGAGGAAGACGTGCAGACGCGGCTGGGCGCGATCATGAGCCTGATCGAGCCGATTATTTTGATCGTCATGGGCGTCGTGGTAGTCGTGATCTTGATTGCGCTTTATCTGCCGATTTTGAGCTTGGGTGGGCAGTAGGCGGCTCTCGATGACCATGTTAGAGTGGTCATTGAGGAGCTGTTATGAAAACCCTCGGTGCTACGGAAGCCAAGACACATTTCCTATCCCTGTTGACCGACGTGGAGCAAAAGCGTGAGGGGCTGATCGTCACGCGCAACGGAAAGCCGGTCGCCCGGGTGCTACCTATGCCGGAACCCGACCCGGACCCTATTTACGGGTTTTACCGGGGGAAGCTGGAAATCAAGGGAGACGTGCTTTCGCCGATATACTCCGATGAGGAACTCGAAGAGTTCTTTGAGCGGTCCGCGGCCCAGTACAAATGATCGTAGATACGCAGATCGTTTTCTGGATGGCACAAGTTCCAGAACTGCTTTCCGATAACGCAGTTGGGGCGATCGACGATGCACGCCTGCGCAGCGAGGCAATCTGCATTTCCGACAAGACGCTTTGGGAACTTGCCATGATGATTCAGCGGGGGATTGTGGCGGTCAAAACGAAGCCGCGAGACTTTCTCTCCACAGTCGAGCAAATTTTTCGTGTACTGCCCATCACCGCTGCGATTGCGGAACGGTCCGTGCAGTTCTCGCCCCGTTTTCCCAAAGATCCTACAGATCGCATCATCGCTGCCACCGCGATCGTGCATGGTCTGTCACTCATCACCGCGGACGGTCCCATTCGTGAGTCCGGCGAAGTGAGCTGTATCTGGTAAACCAGTCTGTATTTTTGGAGTCAAACCCTTATGGCTACTATCCCCGTTGCAGCACCTTACTCGAACGAAGCGCTCTCTGAGGCCGAACGCGCGCAGATGCTCGCGCGGCGCTATCATGCCGAGTTTGTCGACCTGAAGAACTTCACGATCCAGGTAGAGCTCTTCAAGTCCGTGCCCGTGGACATGATGTTCCGCTACAACTTCGTTCCGCTGGAACAGAGCGAGGGGCGGCTGGCGATTGCGGTCGCCGATCCGTCGAAGTTGATGGTCATCGACGAGATTGCCGGCCTGCTGGGCGTGCGGATTGTGACCCGGGTGGCGACGCTGAGCCAGATTACGGATCTGCTCAAAAAGAACGAGCAGTCGCAGCGCGTGCTGGATGAGGCGAGCGAAGGGCTGGCGTTCGATGTGCTGTCGAGCGAGGACAGCGCGGATGAAAATATCTCCATCGAGCGGTTGACCAGCGAGGACGATATTTCGCCGATTATCCGGCTGGTGGATACGACG
>DASRLB010000343.1:0-7365 GCA_035648695.1 Acidobacteriaceae bacterium
GGTCCGCATCGTGGTGCTGGGTTGCGGAGGCGGTGTCCTCGACTGTGGGGCTGCCGATGCGTATCTGCCGGTGGGGGCGCAGTCGGCTGCGGGGATGCTGGCCCGGCTGCATTTGTTGACCGCACGCAAGCGCGGGCCGAAGGCGGAGAAGAAGCCGGTCGCGAGCGTGGGCGCGGATGCCGTGAGGAGGGAAGCGTGAATGGCCGTTTCTGGTCTCCGGACGAGGTTGACCTGGTGATGGCGTGCTACGAGTTCACGCCCACCCGCGAACTCGCGGAACTGACGGGACGATCGATGTCGTCGATTTACCGGCTGGCGAACTTGCTGGACCTGCACAAGAGCCCGGAGTGTATCGCCGAGCAGGCGCGAGTGGAGATGCGCCGACCAGACCATGGCGGCCGGCGCTGTCAGTTTCAGAAGGGAATTGTGCCGCACAACAAAGGCAAGAAGATGCCGGCGGGCTGGGCTCCGGGACGGATGCGGGAGACTCAGTTCAAGAAAGGCGAGCGTTCAGGGAAGGCCGCGGAGCACTGGATGGCGATCGGCGCGAAGCGCAAGATCGAGGGCTATCTCTACATCAAGATTTCGGATATTCCGAATGTGCCGTACACGGTTAATTGGAAGCCGATGCATGTGCGGCTCTGGGAAGACAAGCGCGGTCCGGTGCCGGCTGGGCATGTCGTCGTGTTCAAAGACGGCAACAGAGATCGCGTCAAGATTTCGAACCTGCAACTCATTTCGCGCGCGGACCTGATGCGGCGGAATACCATCCACAATTTGCCCGAGCCGCTGAAGGAGCTTATTCGGCTGAACGGCGCAATCAAACGCACCATCACCATGAGGAGGAAGAAAGATGCCGAAGAACAAAATGAGCGACCTGCGCAATCACCTGTTCGAAACGCTCGAAAAGCTGAATGACGAGGACAAGCCGATGGAGATCGAGCGCGCGCTGGCCGTGAGCGCGGTGGCGCAGACGATCATCAACTCCGTCAAAGAAGAGGTGCGCTTTATGCAGGCTACGGGTGAGATCTGCGAGTCTGAGTTCTTCGATAGCCCGGAGGGGCGACTGGCGTCAGTTGAGAGCAATAAAGCGAGAAGGACACTCGGCCGCTAGCAGAGATTGTAGATGTGGACGCGGCGCGAATCGGCGAGGAAGCGGAGCAGCTCGGGCGGCCAGCCGGCGGCGGCGCTGGGTAGGTTGGCGAGGATCGCTTTAGCCATGTGATCGCAAACGAAACCGAGCTGGCCGGGTTTGTAGTTGTAGCCGGAGCGGATGCGTTTTTCCGGACATGCGCAAATGTACGTGTTGAGATCGACGGTCCAGGTGCGGTTACTCACTGCGGTAGTTGGAATCTTGTAAACCGCGTTGGGCAGCGGGAATTGCGGTAGTTCCGTCGAGTATGTCGGCTGCGCGTGGATGCTGGGTTGGTGGCCGGAGCTGAGCTGCTCGACGCCGATGACGCGATCGGCGCGGAGAGTTTTGAAGCGGCCCTGGTGCATGACGCCGAGATATGGCGTGCCGGAGACGTCGCCGAGCTTCAGCAGATCGATGATGCGGTCGCTTTGTTCGTTGTCGCGATCGATGTAGACGATGCGGTAGCTTTCGCGTGGATCGAGCACGCGCGTCCAGTTGACGGTGTCGCTGACGGACTTGCCCCAACCGGTGGCTGTGCGCGGCGCTGGACGTTTGCGGCGGAAGTTTGGAGAGTTCGGCATGGCCGCGATGTTGGCAGAATCGGGGCAAAGTGAGCAAAAGGGCTGACAGATGTGTAACTATTGTCTAAGCTATCAAGACTTTATGAGCGCACCGTCAAAATCCGGTGGCCGGGCCCCCGCACAACGGCGTCAACTGACGCGAGCGCGGAAGAGCTTTCGCTGCGATCTGCGGATTGAGACGTACTCGAAGCTGGAGGAGCTGAAGCGTATCGGGCACGATGGCAGGCCCGAAGCGTTGATCTCGGTGATTGAGCGGCTGGTGGAGTCCGCGGACGAGACGCCGAGTCTGCCGTGGGAGCAAATGGAGGTTTTACGCGGTCCCCGCGATCGCGTTGCCTGCCACAAGAAGTAAGTTTGTACGTGCATGGCTTAAATCGCCTGGAGATGTGGGATTCTGCAATGACCACCTATGTCCAGGCCATCTGTCCAGATCAGCGCACAAAGTACCGACCGCAGCCTCGTTCCGTCCGAGGGTGCGCGCAAAGGATTGACGGCGAATCCTGTGTTACTGCTCTGGCGCAGGTATATCGACAGCGCCGTAGCCGACGCCAAGTGTACAGCGTATGGCTTGCAGACTGACTCAGCCATCATGTCTCGATGGTGGCTGCAAGACCACAGACCAGCCGAAACCGATGCAATGAACTACGAGCGGTCGTTTGAGTGCGCGTGTAAGTGGCTGGACCTGGATGCGGCGACCGAGCGGGAACGGCTGCTCGCGGAGATCGATGCCGAGCTGGACGCCGCGCTGAAGCGGTATGTGAGATCGACGATCCAGTGGCGGCGAGCCGCTGTGCTGACGTGCGCAGGTGTCGCTGTATTGATCGATGGGCAACACCAGCTGCCGCTGGTTAGCCAGCTGGACTACGACCAGGTCGCCGGCGTCGAGCACGGCGATCCGCCGCCTCGGAAGAGCGGCAAGGGCTCGATGCCGCGGCTGCGCCAGACTGCCTGATGCGCCATCGCATTTGACGGCATGCCTATGCCTCACGCATAACTCACACGCCTCACCACGACGCGGCGAGAGGCCTGCGGAGGGGTCTCAGCAGCGCGGAGGGCGAAGGTACTCCCTGGACTTTGCGCGATGCGGGTAACGCGCCACCGCATCGGGAGGCTACTTAATTTTAAAAATGGGCATTTCCGTTTCCGATAGGGGATTTTGAGTGGCTAGCGAGGGTCAATACGAGGCGATGGACGCCGAGACTGTAGCCGGCTTGCTGGGCGTGTCTACGCGGCAAGTCAATAACTACATCAATATGAAGGGTTTACCGTCGCAGGGGTCGGGGAAGCGCCGTACCTTCGTGTGGGCCGAGGTGCGCGAGTGGTATGTGCAGTACCGCATGGACCTGGAAGCGGGTGACGGAAGTGACGGAAGTGAGGACGGCGATTCGGACGATGAGGGTTCCGAAAGCGGCGGAAATAAGAAGGAAGACATCCGCGCCTGGAACCTCCGCAAAACGCGGGCCGATGCAAACCTGAAGGAGCTCGACCTGAGCAAGAAGCGGGCCGAGGTTATAACGGTCGCGGACGCAAAAGTCCGTCTGGACCGAATGATGGGCAACCTGCGATCGAAGCTGCTGGCGATGCCACCGAAGCTGGCTAGCCGACTCGAAGGCGAGAAAGACCGCACAGGCCGCGAGTCGGCGCTGAAGGAAGAGATGGAAAACCTCTGCCGCGAAATCTCCACCGGGGCCGTGGTGGACCTCCCCGTCGACGCCGGCACGCTGGAGGAAGTCTCCGCATCGGCCGAGCGAACGTTTGCCGACGACATTCTGGAGCAATATGCTGCCCTCGAGTAGGGAAGGCCTCGCGGCGTTCGATCGCGTTCTCTACGATGCGTGCGCCCGGGTGCGGCCTCCGGAGAAGCTCGACCCGGCCGAGTGGGCGGACAAGTACGGGATGCTCTCTCCGGAGGGCTCGGCCGAGCCGGGAAAATGGTTTACCTCGAACGCCGAATATCAGCGCGAACCGCTCGCGGTCCTCGGCGATCGCAAATTCCAGACCGTGGTGCTGATGTGGTCGTCGCAGGTCGGCAAAACGCAAATCGGGCTCTTTGGTACGGCCTACTACTCCGAACACGATCCCTGCCCGATCCTCGCCATCCAGCCATCCGAGGACATGGCCAAAGTCCTGGCTAAAGATCGCATCGAGCCCATGATCCGGGACACGCCGGTCTTGCGCGCGATCTTCGGCCGCAACCAGGACACGATGCACAAAGTCATGCCGGGCGGCCATCTGACGATGGGCTGGGCCAGCTCGGCCGCGCAGCTCGCGATGCGGCCGATCCGCTTCGCCTGGACGGACGAAGAGGGCCGCTATGGGCCCAACATCGAAGGCGATGCCGTTGACCAGGTGCGAAAGCGCATGGCCACATTCAAGGGCAATCGCAAGCATCTGCGCACGTCGAGCCCCGCGCTCCGCCGCACCTGCCGCATCACCAAGGCGTTCGAGCAGTCCGATCGGCGCTACTACTTCGTTGCCTGTCCGCAGTGCGGCCACCTCCAGACGCTGCGCTGGGAGCAGATGAAGTGGGTCCGCGCCAGCCAGGAGACAGGGAACTACCAGCTCACCGACTGCTACTACGTCTGCGAATCCAGCGGCTGCGAGATCCGCGAGGAAGACAAGTACTCGATGATCCGCGAGGCCAAGTCGAAGGGCGGCGGCTGGATCGCAGAGAACCCGGGCGGCGGCGACGGCAAAACTGCCGGCTTCCACCTCAATGCGCTTTACAGCACGATCGGCTACACCTGGTCGGAGATCGTCAGCGACTTCCTCAAATGCGAGGGAATTCCCGACAAACTCCAGGTCTTCACCAACACCGTGCTCGCGCTGCCCTGGGACGAGCAGGCCGAAGGCGCGGATCTCGGCGCGGTGCAGAAGCATGCAGAAGAGTATCGGACCCAGGCGCCGACGTGGGTGGTGATGGTGACGTGCGGCGCCGATGTCCAGAAGGACCGCATCGAGGGCACGAAGTGGGGTTGGGGTCTGGAGGAGCAGTCGGGCGTCATCGAGCACCGCATCTTTTACGGCGATCCGCGCAAGCGGCCGGAGGTGTGGCAGGAGTTCGAGATCTGGCGGCGGCAGAAGGTCGAGCACGAAACCGGGCTCATGCTCCACGTCGCCTGCACGTTCGTCGACTCCGGAGACGGCAACTGCACCCAGGCCGTGTATGCCTACACAAAAAAGCATGAGCATCTCGGCGTTCGGGCGTGCAAGGGCAGCTCGCAGAACGGCGCGCCGCTGGTCAACGACGCCAAGCGCGTCGGCAAAATGCGGGCGCTGCTGGTCATCGTTGGAACGTCGACGGCGAAGGACACGATTTATTCGCGGCTCCAGATTGAAGACAAAACCCGCCCGGGTTACATACACTTTCCGAAGCATCCCGATTCGGGCTGCACTCCAGAGTTTTATAAGCATCTAACCGCGGAAGTCCTGGTCACGCGGCAGACCAAGGGCGGAGAGGTCTCGAAATGGGAAAATCCGAACAAACGCAACGAAGCCCTGGATTGCGCGGTGTACGCCTATGCGGCGAAGGAATTTACGCGCGCTCCGATGAAAGAGCTTTCGCGCCGGCTACAGGCCAGGGCCGCGAAGCTCGGGCCGATGGAGCGGCCGGGCGGTCTGGTGTACGAGCTGGCGAAGGTAGCCGTCGCTGTGCAGCCATTGCCATTGTCGGCGTCCTCGCCGGCATCACCCTCGCAGCCAGTCCGTAATTCGGCGAAAAAGCGCAGAAAAGTCTTTCATCGGCCCGGTTCTAGCTGGATTAATGGGAATTAGTTCGGTAAAATCGGCCATGCTGAAAACGCTCGATGTGACGTTCGCAATACACGGAGTCACCTGCGAGCTGTGTCAGCTGACAATTCATCCAGCTATTCCGAGCACTGACGACTTCATGCGAGAGCATGGAACCCATCCGCTTACGTTTGAAGTGACAGTCGCGGGCGTGGAGAACAGTCCATCATTCATGCTGTCCTTCAAAGCTGGCGGAACCCAGCCTCCTGATTTGACCGTTTCGCCGCCTGCCGGCTAACTACTCGGGGTGAGCACCGCCCCCGTTCCCCTGATCCCGAAGAAGAGTTTGCCCGCGGAGCTGCGCGCCGGCGACGCCCACTCGTGGGAAGTGCAGACGGAGCTGGCGGCGGGGACGATGCTCGGTTTCGTTCTCACCGGCGTCATTGCCAACGTCCCCACGCGCATCACCATCCCCGCCGTCGCCGTCGACGCAAACGGGCTGGCGACGTTCACTGTGCCGAGCGCGACCTCGGGAGCGTGGCTGCCCGGCCGGTATGAGTGGGTTTGCTTCGCGACCGACACCAGCAGCCAGCGCACCGAGATCGCCCAGGGCAAGATCCGCATCCTGCCCGACGTCGGCGGCGACGCGCCGGTCGATCCGCGCAGCTACAACCAGAAAGTCCTCGACTCGATCCGCCAGGTGATCGCCGGCAACGCGCTCGACGACGTGATGATATACAAGATCGGCGGTCGCGAGCTGACCAAGATCCCGCGCAAGGACCTGCTGCAACAGGAACTCATCTTTGAGGGCCGCGTCCGCCGCGAGCGCATCCGCCGCGGTGAGTTCGTCCGCACCAACACTGTCGGCATCAAGTTCGGAGGTCGCGGGTGATCGCCCTGATCCTTTTCATGCTTCTTGGCCGTAGATCTGGCGGAAGCTGCGTGATGACCTTGCGAACTATCCCAGGGGCTCGGAACCCGTTCGTTCATGGCAGGAGGTTGCGCTAATGCCGCTCCTCGAACGCCTCGGCAAAGCTACGATCGCATTCTCTCGCGCGTTGAGTCCGGCGCCGCGGAAGCGCACGCTCGGCGATCCGGAGACGTATCCGAACGGGATGCTGTCCGGCGGCGGTGGCGGCGGCTTTGCGGCGGCCAAGATCAACCGGCTGACGATGGACTTTATCGCGTCGTCGCGGTCGGCCGACCAGGACCTCTTCGGCGACAATCGATCGCTCCGCGCCCGGGCGCGCAAACTGGCGCTGGACAATCCGATGGTGCGCAAGTTCCTGGCCATGCTGGTCCAGAATGTGGTCGGGCCGAAGGGCATCCAGATGCGCGGCGCGATCGTGAATCAGAACGGCGCGCCGACAGCAGCCACGAAGCTCATCAACACGCGCATCGAGCAGGCCTGGGCGCAGTGGGGCCGGATGGGGAGCTGCACGGCGTGCGGGCGGTTCTCGTGGGTTGAGTTGCAGCAGATGGCGATCAAAAACTGCGGCCGCGAGGGCGAAAACCTCGCCAAGAAAGTCCTCGGACGCCAGTTCAACCCGTTCGCATTTGCGATCCAGCCGATCGATAACGACCAGCTCGACGACATGATGATGCAGACCAACGGCACCGGCGGCGA
The DNA here is from genome assembly GCA_035648695.1 of Acidobacteriaceae bacterium. Lineage (GTDB taxonomy): Bacteria > Acidobacteriota > Terriglobia > Terriglobales > Acidobacteriaceae > Granulicella. The sequence continues at coordinate 7,073 of DASRLB010000343.1, forward strand.
GATCCGCATGGGCGTCGAGGTCGACCAGTACCGCAAGCCGCTGGCGTACTGGCTGTGGAGCGGGCATCCGTTCGACATCCTGCCCGGCAACCGCGAGCGCAAGCGCATCCCGGCGTCGGAGATCGTCCACACCGCCGTTTGGGAGCGGCCGGCGCAGACCCGCGGCTATACCTGGCTGGCGGCGTCGATGCTGGCACTTAACCAATACGGCCGTTACGAAGAGGCCGTGATCGTGGCGGCGCGGGCGTCGGCTGCGAAGTTCGGCGTCATCCAGGAGACGGCTGCCGAGGGCT
>DASRLB010000344.1:0-4498 GCA_035648695.1 Acidobacteriaceae bacterium
TGCTGGTGTTCGGCACCGCCGCCGGCATGTTGGTAACGCAATAATGCACCACGCCGTCAACCACGTAACTCGGGTCGGAATGGGTTGTGGGGCGAGCGGTTTCGATGCACCCGCCCTGGTCGATGGCGACGTCGACGATGACCGCGCCCTTCTTCATCTTGGCAACCATCGCCTTGGTGACGATCTTGGGGGCAGCGGCCCCGGGAATCAGGACGCCGCCGATCACGAGGTCGGCCTCACAGACCGCGCGTTCGACGTTGTAGGCGTTCGATGCCAGCGTGTAGACGCGGCCCGAGAAGATGTCGTCAAGCTCGCGCAGGCGGTTGAGGTTGAGGTCGACAAGCGTGACTTTCGCGCCCATGCCGAGCGCGATCTTCGCGGCGTTGGTGCCGACGATGCCTCCGCCGATGATGCAGACGTTGCCCGGCGAAACGCCGGGGACGCCGCCCAGCAGAACGCCGCGACCGCCGTGCTCTTTTTCGAGGTAAGCAGCGCCGATCTGCACCGAGAGCCGCCCCGCGACTTCGGACATCGGCGTCAGCAGCGGCAGCGTGCCGGCGGCATCTTTGACCGTCTCGTACGCGATGCCGGTGACTTTTTTCGACAGCAGCGCATCGGTGAGGCCCCGGATCGGCGCGAGGTGCAGGTAGGTGAACAGGACGAGGCCCTCGCGGAAGTAGGCGTACTCCTTTTCGACGGGCTCTTTGACCTTGACGACCATGTCGGCGTTGCCCCACACGTTGCCGGCCTCGCCCACAATCTCCGCGCCGACGGCCTGGTATTCGTCGTCGGGAAACGAGGAGAGGCGGCCCGCGTTGGTCTCGACGAGCACCTTATGGCCCGCGTCGACGAGCGCCTTGACGCCCGCGGGCGTGATGCCGACACGGCTCTCGTGGTCTTTGACTTCTTTGGGCACGCCGATGATCATTGCTCAGGTTCTCCTTGAGTGACATTCTAACGAACAGGCAGGATGACGCGAGTGCTCCAACACAAAGAGATTCAGATGCGTATCCTCGTAGCGATGAGCGGTCTATTGCGATTGGCGGTGGGATTGTTGCTGGCGGCTGCTCCGGTGGCGCTGGCGCAGGGGCCTCCGTTTCAGACGGACGATCCGGTGCCGGTGGACTTTCAGAACTATGAGTTTTACGTGTTTGGCGCAGTGAGCAGCGCGCCCACCGAAGTCGATCCGGTGGGGCCGGCGTTTGAGTTCAACTGGGGCGCCGTGCCGCGGGTCCAGCTACATGCTGTGCTGCCGTTTGGGGCGATCGTTCCGGTGAACCAGGGGGCCGACGCCGCTCCCAGTGCGTTTAGGTTGACGGACATGGAGTTGGGTATCAAGGTCGCGTTCTTCAAGGAGACCAAAAGGCTGCCGCAGATTGGGATGTTTCCGATGTTCGAGGTGCCGACCGGCAACTTCGCCAAAGGGCTGGGGGTGGGGAAGACGTGGTACAAGGTGCCGCTGTGGCTGCAGAAGCAGATCGGCCCGTGGACGCTCGATGGCGGCGGTGGCTATGTGCTGAATTCGCAGGATGGGTTCGGGAACTATCCGTATGGCGGGTTTTTGCTGAAGAAGGAGTTGAACAAGCGGTGGGAGCTGGCCGCTGAGGTTTTCGCGCATGGAGGCGAAGGGCCGGGGATTCCGTATGCCAGCCGCGCGACGCTGATCGATGCGGGTGGGTACTACCACTTCAAGCAGGAGGGGTTGCAGTTTCTGTTTGCTTATGGGCACTCGGTGGCCGGGGAGGCGGAGAATTTTGCTTATGTGGGGCTGTATAAGACCTGGGGGAAGAAGGACTATAAGGCTGTCGGAAATGCGATGCTGGCGCAGGGGATGACACAGCGGACACGATAAGGAGTCCCGTAAAATGGCACGAGGAGGTGACCCATGGCGCCAACTGAAGTTTTAGAGCAGGTGGGCAAAATGAGCGACGAAGAGTTCAAGCAACATGTGCTTGGAATCATGGAGCGCGAGTTGGGCGAGTGAGGTTCCCCGCTCATGTCGCAAAGCGCGCGGCATGAATGGGGCACCCCGACTTGAGTGGTGGGTCATGAATGGGCCACCCGCGATAGTCAGGTTTGCAATCTTGGCCTTCAAACTTAGACCGCAAGATCGAACAGTCCCCTAGTTTCGAGACGTTCCTTTGCAATCGCGCAATATTCCTGATTTTGTTCGATTCCGAGGAATCTTCGGCCACAGAGTTGAGCTGCAACAAGCGTAGTTCCACTCCCACAGAATGGGTCGATAACAAGCTGTCCTTCGGTGGTGCTCAGTTCAATGAGCATTCGCATCAACCGCACGGGCTTTTGAGTTGGATGAAGTCCCCCTTCGCCCTTTTCCATTCCACATGCGATAACGTTATCGGGTTCGCGTTGAAATCGAAGTAAAGCCTTTTCGTTGTACCCTCCGACACCGTGCTCTAAGACGTTGTCAGTTATCGTCGTGCCGATTTGATACGGCTTCACCAACCACAAAATGGGCTCGAAAGAGGGGCGTAGGTTTCCAATCTTCCAGCCGTCCCAGCGCTCGCGGCTTTCCAAATCCCCCCTTCGATCAAATACTGAACTCAAACGTTGCGCCCGGTGTGCAGCTCGATCTCTAATCCAAGCGAGCATGTCTTTGCTAGTAAACCCGGAGTCCTCCATCGCTGCGACACAGCGATGCGATAATCGTCGTCCCGCAAAAATGATTGCAGAGCCACCGGGTTTGAGAACACGAAACCAGTCTGGAGCCCAGGTAGCACACCAGTCATAGTACTGCTTGGGGATTAGTCGATCCGCCTCCGACCAGCCATTGAGAGGTTTTCCTCGCTTTCTGAAAATAGCGCCGGCCTTTTCCTGAGCAGGGCTTGATCCAAGCAAAGCCGAGTTGGTATTGTCGTGCAGCACGTCCCAGTCCTCGGCGCCAATGCCATAAGGTATATCGCTGAGAATGAGATGAACGCTATCGTCAGCGAGCTTTTTCAATTCCTCAATCGAATCGCCTTGAAGTACCGCATCATTAATAGTCAAGTTAACCCCATCAAACCGTTATCTGTGAGCGAAGTAATCGTCCGAGTTCTCGAATCCAGCTTATGCAGTTTAATAAGTGCTTCGAGTGCCTCATGATGGTCCATTCTCATAATTCGACTTCGCTCTTGTCCCAAAAAGAGAAGCCCTTCTTCCTTAGCATCAAGTAACGACTCTGCAGCAGCGGCCTTTTCACGCTCCCACAGGGCGCGAATGATCGGGTCAAATCCGAGCAACGCTTGGTTTACAGCGCGCCAGTAAATTCCAGCGTCTTTCGAGGGATGCAGAATGCTTGTCAACTCAAACATGATTTTCAGCAATTCTTTGGCTTTGGCCTGCGACGCACACTCAGCGTAAGCGGTTAACAGGGCAAGGTGCGAAAATGAAAAGATGCACACATGCGCATTGATCGCCTGGTAGTAAATTTGGCTGGAGGATGCTGGGAGCTGGTAAAGCGGGCACACCACCATGGCGTGTAGACGGTGGCGCTTCCAGCTATGCATCGCATTGATCTTGAAATCCTTTTGATTCTTGGCGGTTCTACTGAGCCTAAACGCCTTTGCATCGGCGACGAACTCGTAATCATCGGCCCAACACTCGACATCTGCCGCGTCCGCCCGCTCAGCGAGCACTAATGAGCGAATGCCCATGGCAGCAAAAGCAAGACTCAAGAGTACGTCTGTGTACTTCGAATAAAGCTTCTCTTCGGTTGAATCATGCGCGTACTTTTCAGGAATTGCTCCGCAAAGCCTCAGATGGTCACGGAGACATCCGTTGCCCTTGCTACCGATATCGCTTGCCAGTATCGAGGATAGCCTTGTTGTATCGGCTCCAAAGTCACCGCTCAGTCTTTGAATCTCTTCGATCCAGAGACGTCTTTCTCGGACTGACTCTTGCGAAATAATGTTGCCTGGCATTTGCGCGTTCTCTCCTTTTCCAGACTACACGGGTGGGCGGGTCGTATTGGCGGGCTGCCCGATGATGGGGGGGCTCCGTTCATCGGCGGGTAGCCCGATCATGACCACCACAAGGGGTGGCCCCGTTCCTGACGGTCTCATCGTCATCAGCGGGGTTTCACCGAAGCCCGAACTCACACCGCCTCGCCTCCACTCATTTCGTGGATAAACGGAACCACAACCGTGTCTTCCTGCCCACAACCAACATTTATTTTCCCCATCCAGATCAACCACTTACAAACTTCCCCACCCCTCAAACTATTGACACCCTCTATATACTGAAGACATAGAGTAACCACAGAAGCCCAGCCACCGCTGGGCTTTCGCATTTAACCGGCAGGGCTCAGCCAGGGGGATACCCCAAAAAACCTAAGCCCTGTCCCATCTATATTTTGAAGCTTAAAGTACCCCCCGGGGAGGGGGGCCACCCCTATGCACGCCACCGAAACCACACTCCACATCCGCACCTGCTCTCACATCTTCCCCGACCTCCACCGCTGCGGCTCCCCCGCCCTCCGCCACGAGCCCTTCTGCTA
>DASRLB010000345.1:0-15682 GCA_035648695.1 Acidobacteriaceae bacterium
ACTACCATCGACCGCAGCAGGTCATACGCCACAAACGCCGCACCCAGCACCCCCAGCGAGTGCTGCCGCAACACATACCCCATCCCGTTGCCGTACGCGGCCGCGCGCTCCCTCGTCACCTGCCCGCTCAACATATCGCGCACCGGATGCCCCACCGACAACGCGCGACTAAAATACCCCCGCTCCCCATGGCCCAACCGCTGCAAAATATAGTCCGTCTCTTCCCCACACCCATACCGCGTCCCCGCCCCCGGACCTATCCCCTCATCGAATCGAAACCGCCGGAACGTCTCCGTCCGCCGAATAAACATACTCGAACAAAACGTAGTTCGAAACGCATTCATCGCGCTGATCTCGCAAACGTCCCGTATCCACCTATTCCCACTCGGGGCCCCACTCTCATCCTTCGCACCCACGGTCAAAATATCGAACGCCGGATGAACGCTGAACCACTCAGCTACTTCCTTCAACAAGTCCAGCGGGTACCAACAATCATCATCGGGAAATGCAACAATATCCCCCGTAGCATGCAGCAGCCCGCAATTCCGCGCCCTCGAAACACCCTTCGCGCACTGCAACCGAAGTATCGGAAACGCCCGCTGCCACCGCTCGATCGTACTCGCCAGCCGTTCATCGCCGTTCTGGTCCACCACCACGCAGTCCAGTCCCTCATACTCCTGCGCAGCAAGCGACGCGAAAAGAGCTTCAAGTTCCATCGTCCGGTCCAGAGTAGGAATCACCAGCGTAAATCGCACCATCGCAACCTCTTCCTACGTCGTTCCCTGAACCAACACTTTTCGTTCGCGCCTGGAGCCTGTACGCACGCGCTTCAAACAACTCTCCGGCAAAAACCAATAGGCCAAAAAATAGGTCAACGACTTTGCATTTAACGACCCATATTTCGACGCCATCTTCAATAATTGAAATAAAACGGAGATGGGCTCACCCGCCCGCTTCGCATTCACCCCAATGCGCGCCACATAAAACGGAAACGCCCGCCGCGTAAACAAAGCATGATTTTCCACCGCCCACTTCAGCGGCTTTTCCCACGGAGTAGTCTCACTCTCCCGCCCACCGCTCTTATAGTTGTAATAAATAGAAAGCGCCCGATCCACGCCACCCAGTTGTATCCGCGGATGCCTCATCGCGCGCAACAACCAATCCGAATCTTCAACGTGCCGCAGTCCGTTGGTAAATGGAACTTCCATGCACAGCGCGCGTGACATAAAAAACATAGACGGCTGCAAGTAACCCTGCTCGCAATACATATATTCCGAGAAGTTACTGGCGCTCCCTGGTAACTTCGCCGGCATAACTCGCTCCAGTGTCAGAGTCTTCTCAATAAACTTGCATGGCACAAAAACATATTCGCCCGCCAACTTCTCCGCAGCCGCGACCTGCAATTCGAGCTTCTCCGGCAACCACTCATCATCATCATCGAGCAGAGCAACCCACCTCCCCCGCGATCGTCGAATCCCCTCATTTCGCGCCTCCGCCAACCCCACATTTTTCGCCAGCGACACCACCTGTATTCGTCGGCTCATGGCCCTCAACATATCCGGTCGAGTTACCCCATCCGGCCCATCGATCACCACGATCACCTCGAAGTCCTCAAACGTCTGCGCCAACACACTCCGAATCGCCCGCTCCAGCAACTCGGGCCGATGGCGCGTCGGAATAATCGCACTCACCCGTATCATCGCGCCGCCTTCACACCCACCAGCGAAGCGCCCGGCCGCAGCTTGCCAAGAAAATCCCGCAGCCATATCCGCAAACCTTCGGGCAGAAACACAGCCGCTGCAAACTCCACCAGAATCATCGCCGACGGCCGCCCCCGCACAATGATTTCGCGTAGCAAAAAACACAACCCGAGCCATCCTTCTCCCTGGTCCACCGCCCCGCGCACGCAGATCTTCACCAGAAACATCGCATACGCTCGCGGAGTCATCCACCGCAACCTGCCCTCCGCCCACACCTGGCTAAGCCTCCAATCACTCTTCCCCGACACGCTCGCCCTCGAGTGCGGCTGCACCCAGTACACTGACAGCGGCTCCTCTACAACGAGCAACTCAAACTTCGGTAGCAACGCCAGTTGCAAAAACCAATCCCAATCCTGATGCTTCTTCAAACCCTTGCAAAACGGCACACGTAAGAACAATTCGCGGGGGCACAAGTAAGTCGAGGTCTGAAAACCTCCGCGCGAACTAAACAAAAACTCCGACAACGCCTCATTGGCGCGCGGCAGATGCCCCGGCCAAACCTCGTCCCCACGACCTTCCACGCGATGCAGGTACTCCGTCGTCACGACAAAATTCTCCGATCCGCAGCCATTCGCCGAAGCAATCTGCTTCGCAAGTTTTCCAGGCAACCATTCATCGTCGTCATCGAGCAGCGCAATATACCGCCCCATCGCGCCACGCGCGCCAATATTCCGCGCCTCCGACCCGCCAACGGAACTCGCCAACGCCACAAGCCGCACCCGCCGGTCCCCAATCGCCGCCACGCTCGCCTTCGTCGCCTCATCTTCGCCATCGAGCACCACCACCACCTCAAGTTCGACACCCTCTTGCATCAGCGCGCTCATAATCGCACGTCGCACCAGCTCCGGTCGCCTCCGAGTCGGAATGACAACACTAACGTCGACCACCATCACCTCCCGCGGCATAGTTACTCCGTAACCGCCGCGCCTCAGCCGCCAATCCAGTACACGCGACGATGTACATCAACCACGGGATCGAATGCGCCGTCGCCAGAAACGATTCATCGACGTTGTACATTACCGTGAGCGCAACTATCCCGATATACCAGTTCACGGCCTGCGAATGTCCGCGCTGGACGCACGTAACCGCATCCTTCACGGCCTTGCCGAGAGTAAGGACCACCAGCGTCACACCGACAATCCCCATCTCCAGCCACACTTCAAGCAAGCCATTCTGCGCCTGATAGATTTCAAAATGAGTCGACATAACAATATTCAGCGACTCACCTTTAAGCCCTGTCCAGAATGCTGCGTAGCCATAGCCCAGCATTGGCCGCTTCAGAATAGAAACCATCGCGCTCGTCCACAGCGGCATCCGGCCGCTCAGGTCCGCATCCTTGCCCAGAGACTCCAGCACCAGCGGCAAGATGTAAGGCACCGCGAACCCCGCGACGATCAGCAACGCAACTCCGCCGCCAAACGCAAACAAAACGTCTTTGCGATTGAATCGCCGCAGTGCCGCCAAGGCTCCCATCAGCAACAGAAATCCCGGCGCCAGCAGCCACGAAGTCTTCGCCACCGACATCACCAGCAGCACCGCCGTCACAGGAAAAAGTAGAAGCCGGATCATCTCCATCCCTCGCGTCGGAAACGAGAACGCCACCGCCGGTGAAAGCAGAAAAAGCATAATCTGCGCGCACCCATTCTTCGACCGGAATATCCCCTGCCACGCATCGCCATTGAAGCTGTCCCTGCCATACTCCGGCAGCAATATCGACACAACAATTCCCAGCACCCCCGCACACACCCCCGCCATCACGAATATCTGCCCCAGATCCATTGCCGAAAACCTTCGCACCAGATAGAACCCAAATAACGTTCCGAGTAAAAGAAATATTCCCTTACGAAAGCTATTCCCCGGGTCCTGCGACCACGCGATCGAAACGATAGCAAGGACCGGCAGACAAATCATCGCCTTCATTCGCCCGCACGTTGCAAGGATTGCCCGCGTCCAGGGCGCCATAATCGTCAGTCCCACAGCCCACATCCCGAGAAGAAATATCTCTCCCCACAATGTGTCCGAAGAACTCACCATAGTCTGTAGCGAGCTATCGCGCGTACCTGAAATTGGCAGATACCCGCCCATAACAAAAAAGAGCAAAATCGCAATCACGACATACGTCAGCGCAAGTTGCGATACCGGCGCCTCGATCGCCACGCGCCCCATCAAAGACGCCGTTCGATAACTTTTGTCCGCATGCACCGCCGGTAACGTGTTCGTCACGATGCTCCTTGTTTCCCTCAGCGCACGTACAACGCAGCCGATGCAACCGACGCGGCGACCGAAGTCCCGGTAATTACAAAATTCTTCATGTAACTGAAGGGAACGAAAATTACGTCGTCCGCCTCCACCGCGAAATCCGGCTGCTTGCCATTTTCAATGGCCGCAATATTGAAGCCTATTTCCTGCGTGCCACTTGGCGTTTTACGGATGAGTTTCGCCCCGGTAACTATCGCCGTCTTATTCGGCGAGCCCGCCTCCGACAGCGTTTCCAGCATCGTCATCGGCGAATCGCTGGTCGACATCGGATATCCGCCCGGCCGTGCCACATCCCCCAGCACATAAACGAAATGCGTCTTCGCGACGAGCACCGTGTCCCCGGGATACACGTAAACATCCCTTTCGGCGTCCGCACCAGCGTCATTCTTCGCAAAGTAAATCTCTCGCGATCCCGGAACCTTGTGGTGCCGCACAATCACATGCCGATCGGCCAGCGCGTTCAGCCCTCCGGCCATACTAAGCACATCCAGCACCGGCCGCGGTGTCGCGATCGCATAGTTTCCCGGCTTATTCACTTCGCCCAGCACGGACACGTTCTGCGTCGCATACTGCTCGATCGTCACGCTCACCTGCGGATGTAACATCAACTGCGCCGCAACCATGGCCGAAGCTATTGCAGAGGCCGCTTGTCCCGGCGTCTTTCCCGCAACCGCGATATTTCCCACGAACAGCAGTGGAATATTTCCAGCGTCATCCACCCTCGGGTGCTGATCGAGTTCAGGAGTGTCATAGACCTGCACCTTCAGCAAATCTCCCGGCCCAATTACCAGACTTTCCTGCTGCGCGAGCAAGCTCGTTCCACACAACAACGCTCCTGCCAGAAATGCAATCTTATACATGTACGGCCTGTCCCTTCCGGCCATTCACAGGGCCATATCTATACGATCCGTACGCGCCGTAGTAACTATCCGCCGTGCGTTTGACGGCATTGATCACAATGCCGATTGGTATATCGCCCGTCCTCGACTGTAACAATCCGAAACTCCGGTCGAGCGCGGAGCTTTCCGTCACTCCGTGTCTGGCGACAAGAAGAATCTGGTCTGCCAGTGGAGCGACCATTACCGAATCCGTAACTGGCAGCACCGGGGCCGCGTCCAGCACGATAAAATCGAACTTCTCGCGCCACTCTTCCACGAGTGTCCTCATCTGTTCCGACCCCAGAAGTTCCGCCGGATACGGCGGCACGGGCCCGGCCGTAATGATCTGCAACCCCGGAATCTCCTCAATTTTCTGGAACGCCGCACCGTCCGATTGCATCGTACCCTCGGTGGTCAGCAACGAACTCAGGCCCACTGAGTTACTCAGCCGAAACCGCGCATGCAAAGTAGGCCGGCGCAAGTCCGCATCTACCAGCAACACTTGTTTTCCCTGTTGCGCCAGCATCGCCGCGAGGTTCGCGGAAAGCGTGCTCTTACCTTCCTGCGCGATCGAACTCGTAACCAGCAACACCTTCGGCGGAGAGCCTCCGCGCGCCAATAGAATTGCCGTCCGCAACGCGCGCAACGATTCGCTATAAGGGGAACTGGGCTTCGCAACCGCGGAAATGGCAGTCGATCCCCCACCCGGCAATAACCTCGGCGCTACAATCTTCTCACGCTCAAATGGAAGGTCGCCGAAAAACGCATCGCCGAACCGCATCGAGACTACTTGCAAATCGTGGACCTTACTGTCCATGATCTCCAGGCCGAATGCCGCCAGCAAACCAAGAAATAATCCCGCCGCGACGGCCGCCGCAAAAAGTAACTCGATACTCGGCTTCGCGGGACGCGAAGCCACCCGCCCCGGTTCCACAATCGTAATATTGCTGGATTTCAATCCTTCCAGAACGCCGGCTTCTTTCAGACGGCTCAACAGCCGCTCGTAAAGTCCGCTGCTCTGGTCTGCTTCCTGGCGTAGAAGCTGGTACTGGATCGCTTTGTTGTTCAACGCCTCTGCGCTCTTTTTCTGCTGGTCGAACACGCTGCGAATATGGTCTTCCACATCCTGCGAAACCTGCGCATCGTTCCTGGTCTGCTTTTGCAGGCGGCCCTGCTCATCGCGGATCGACTGCTGCATCGACGCTAAATTTGCGCGCATTTCGCCGAGCTTCGAATAGGCCGGCCCAAACTTCGTCGCCGCTTCACTGATCTGCCCGCGCTGCGTCGCCTCCTGGCTGCGCAGTGTTTGTATCAACGCCAGCGAAGTCCCTACACCCGGCGACGCGCCGGCCAGCAACGGCGAGCCCGACAAGCCAGCAATGGTGTCCGCGTCATTCGTCTTGGTAGCTTGATATAGCGCGCCTTTAATAATTCTGTTCGACTGTGCTGCGCTCAACATGACCGTCGTCTGCTGCAATTGATCGAGGACGGTGCTATAAGCAACGCCCTTCCCATCCACATCCTGCCCACCGAAGCTGAATACTCCCGACTGCCGCTGTAACTCCGCAACCTGCGCTTGCAGGTTCTCGCTTCTGGTCCGGAGGTCGGTAAGTTGTTTGCTCAGCCACTCCGACGCTTGTGCCGTGGCGAGGTAGCGCGTCTGAAAGTTATAGTCGATCAAGCTATCGATAAGCTGGTTTACCGTAGCTGCCGCCAACTTAGGGTCCGTGCTCATGTAACTTACATCGATGAGGCGTGTGCCCGGTACTGGAATTACTTTTGTATTGCTCTGGAAAATTCGCAGAACATGGTCCCGTTTATTGGGGGAATTTTCCAGGGAATTGTTTGCGGCGTCCGGCGCTCCTTTTGCGGCGATCAATCCAAGTGCCCACCCAATCACGCTGAAGTGCCGCTGAAAATCGGGGGCATCCACTAAATGCAGATGGTCGACGACCTTCAACGCCAGGGTCTGCGATTCCAGAATCTTGGCCTGTGTCTGCAGCGTTACATTTGCGTCCAGCGCATCGGTCGGGCTTCCGCCGGCCGCGCCCATCAGCGAGTCCAGCCCCAGCGCATCCGACGAGTCTTTCTGGACCTGAATCTCACCAGTCGCCTCATAGCGCCGCGTGCTGAAGACGGAAACCAGCGCCGCGCACGTCAGCGCCGCGACCAGCACTCCAAAAACGATAAGTTGCCGCCGCCGCACGATCCTCCAAAGATCGAGCAACGTAGTCCCCTGCGGCGCTCTTTGACCTTCAATCGTGTGCGGCGCCATAAGCTGGTTCGTCATGCGGGTTCACTTTCGAGTTATAAAGTAAATATTGCGCGGGAGATTGTCGGGCGACCATAACAACCAAGTCAGCGAAGTAAGTGAAATACCAGTCCCGTACTGGCGCCGAGCGATCGGATGCTTACAGGCAAGGTACTTGTTTCGGTCCATGAAAGCTCCACGATGCGCCACGTAAAGTATTTCGACGGATGATCGATGCCGGCGCTCCCCTGCATACAGAAATCCCACGTCGCAGGTGCAGGAAAATTGGTCGCTGCAATGTCGCGCGAGTTCGAAAACCCAGCGCCCGCGTAGGCAAAGGGATTCCAGCCCGTCCATAAGGATGTGTCGCCGTCGTGCGACGGCCTGCCAATCTGGTAACCGGCAGTGACAGGCACCTGCTTGAAGCGCGCTGAATACAAAAAATCGCCGCCCTCAACCTGCAAGCCAAGAAGCGTGGACCGTTGATAGAACACAGCAATCTCAGGCCCAGCCGCATTATCCGCATACGAAGGATATTGGCTATTGAGGATGCCGACGGTAACTGCCGCGTCCACACGAGAGTTTCTCGGATTGCCTTGCCCAAAGCCCGCTAAAGCAGCGGCGCTCAGCAAAAGAAATACCGTCAACTCTCTGCCCTGCGTCGCACGCTTGCGGGTGTTCCGAAATCGCGAGCCAATTTCCATGTTTCAACTTATCGGCACGAGCGTTCCGAACATGAAAAAATTTAGGGAGCCGGGAGCAGTCAGCCTCGCCGCAACATCCGCGCCTTTTCCGCGCCTTCAATTCTGTCCGCCACAATGAGCAGGCGAAGCGCAACAAAGATGTCCGCAACCTCCTGAAAAACTCTATGCGGAGTACCCTCTTTGCGTTTTGAAATCGCATTTTTCAACACATCGGCTGTGGTCTCCATGCTGACCTTCCATTCCTGGGAATACCCATCGCGTGGCTTATCGGCGCGCTCGCTGAAAGCATTAGTTCAACGCCGCGCAATTCCCGGCGCGGGCAAAAAATTGTTCCCAAAACCGGCATTTGTGACGAGTGGCAGGTTTGTCGCGATGAACAACGCCTCAGCGGGGCGCAAATCTCTTTCGCCCAGTCCTATCATGGAGATTGAGGCCCATTTTGGGTCAAAACACGAACGGATTCCGTATGTTCCGTCTTCGGAACGACGCTATCCGGCCCCACTGTTCGTCTAAAACGAAACGCATCTACCGCTGCGGACGCCGTGCAAGCCGCAAATGTTCGCGGCAGCACGCATCGGGTCCGGCAAAACATCTGTTTCCTCCAAGCCGCTCGTTTCAGGAATCTTGCATCGGCCGCCGGTGGACTCGCATCTGGAGTTGGCAGGCAGGAAGAGGAGAGTCGAGGTCTAGCTTGTCGATTGTCGAGAAAATCCGAGAGCGTTCCAGCCCGCTCCTCATGCATCCCGCAATCTTTGTGGGAGGGTTCATCTTTCTCGGCATGCTCTTCGGCCTCCAGAACTGGATTACCGAGCACACCTGGGGCTACAAGGTGAACCTCTTCCTTCTGCTCCGCGCCTGGATTGTGCAGTATTTCATCTGGGGGGTCATCTGCTGGCTCATCTGGTTCTGGCTCGGCCGCTCCATTCAAAACGCCGGCCTGCCATGGATCCTCACCCGCCTCATCCCCCTCAGCGCCCTCGTCAGCGTCGGCGAGGAGATGGTCTGGGTCCTATGTTTCCCCCACCTCCCGCTCGGCATGCACATGTCCTACTGGCAGCGTCTGCGCTTCGAGCTCGATGGCGAAATCATCGACAATTTCCTCATCTTCTGGCTGGTCATCGTGCTGTTCCGCGGCGTCGACTACTACCAGCGTTACCGCGAGAAGGAAGGCGCCGCCGCGCAGCTCTCCGTGCAACTCGCCCAGGCGCAAATCCGCGCCCTCCGGATGCAGCTCAACCCCCACTTCCTTTTCAACACCATGAACAGCATCTCCAGCATGATGCGCATCGATGTTCCCGCCGCCGACATCATGCTGGAACAACTCAGCAGCCTTCTGCGTATCACTCTCGAGCGCGGCGAAACCCAGCTCATCTCTCTCAGCGACGAAATGGAGTTCATGGAAATGTATCTTGCCTTGCAGGACCGCCGATTTGCCGGCCGCGTACGCCAGGAAGTCCGCGTCGATCCTGCGTTGCACGATGCGCTGATCCCGGCCATGCTGCTCCAGCCGATCGTCGAAAACGCCTACGCCCACGGCCTTTCCCGCCTCGACCGCGACGGTGTGCTCACGGTTGAAGTGGGCCGCGAACGCGGCCGCCTGAAGGTCACCGTCCTCAACACCGGAGTGGGCCTCAACCCCGCGCCGCGCAAAGATGTGCAGAGCACCGGCGTCGGGATCGCCAACGTAAAGAACCGGCTCCGCCTCCACTACGGAGCGCAGCAGAGTTTTTCGATGTACGAAGCCGGCACCCACAAGGTGCAGGTCACCATCACGTTTCCACTGCAGTTTTCCGTGAATCCAACCCCAACCCTTACAGGATATGGTGTGTGATGATCAACGCTGTCATAGCAGACGACGAAGTGCTCGCAAGGCACAAACTACGGCAACTCCTGCGCGAGGAAACCGACTTTGACATCGTCGGCGAAAGCGCGACCGCGGCCGAAACCATCGACCTGGTGCGCCTCACCAGGCCCGACCTCCTCTTCCTCGATATCCGCATGCCCGGCATGGACGGCTTCGACATCATCGGCGCGCTCTCCGCCGACGCGGACTTCGTTCTGCCGCGCATCATCTTCACCACGGCCTATGATCGCTACGCCATCCGCGCCTTCGAAATCCACGCGGTCGATTATCTCCTCAAGCCCTTCACGGCCGAGCGCCTGCACTCCGCCGTCGAGCGCGCCCGCGAGCAAATCCAAAACTCCGCCCAAACCACTTCGCCCAACGGCGGACCCGACCCCGCCGACAGTCCCTACACCAAGCGCATCGTCTTCAAGTCGCGCGGCCGCATCCTGTTCCTCCACGTCTCCGACATCCGCTGGATCGGCGCCGAAGAGAACTACGTCCGCATCAGCACCGAATCCGAGAGCCATCTCCTCCGCGAAACCATGACGCGCCTCGAAGAAAAGCTCGACCCCCAGATGTTCCTCCGCGTGCATCGTTCGTCGATCGTGAACCTTCAGTACGTCAAGGAAGTCCGCACCGAAAAGGACGGCGAATTCGCGGTCCTCTTAGCCAACGGCCAGAAGATCGCCATGAGCCGCAGCTATCGGTCCCGCATCCAGGGCTGGCTCCAGCGCTAAACGCCGCTCCCGGCCCACACACATTCTCTTTCTGAACATGTCATCCTGAGCATCGCGAAGGACCGGCTTCCCCCACACCTGCACAAAGAGCAGCGCAGCCGTAAAGCCTTCGCGGAACTTCGCTCCCTTCGCGCACTTTGCGTGAAAGCCTTTCGCCCCGCCCGGCCACTCCCCTAGAATGGAGCGATGGCAGACCAGCTTTACCTCAGCCTCTGGTACCCCAACTTCCGCCTCGCGTCCCTCCCCGGGGCGCTCACGGGGGTCCTGCGCCAGTTCGCCCTCATCGCCGCCGACGGCAAGTCGTCGAGCCCTTTCGGCCGCGTCCATGCCGCCAGCACCTACCCCATCAACTGGACCGAGACCCCAAACTACCAGCGTATCTACGTCAACGACGACCGCGCCGCCGACACACCCGACACCGCCGGCTCCATCATCGAAACCGCCGTCGCCGAAGCCACCGAGCAACTCCACGACGACACCGCCTACGAGTTTGAAATGCGCTGGGCCCTCTGGAGCCCCGACACGCCGCTCGGTCTCGCCGAAGAAGACGTTCCGCCGGACCGCATCTGGAAACTCGAGCCCGCCAAGGTCCGCATCATCGGCTTCGGCCCCGGCTTCGACGAGGGCGCCTTCGAGCAGAACGGCCAGATCCGTGTCGACTTCGGCCTCGACACGCCCTGGGTGCTGGAAGACGAAGACCTCGACCTCGACGCCACCCAAAAAATCCAGCAGAACGTCGAGAAGTTGCTGGCCTTCACCCTCTCGGTCGAAAAGCACTGCGGCATCTCCAGCCGCCTGCTCTGGACCGAATCCGGCGAGCCGCTGGCAGAAAAACTCATCGCAACATTACAGCGGTTGACTTGAAACATGTACGCCCGGGAACAACCCTGACACGTTAGACCGGCTCCGCCAGACGCCCGGCAATATACGTCTCAGCGCTGTCGAAGCCAGCAAAATTCGCGCCTTCCTTCGCTATCGGCTCAAGTTCGGGAGTGAGTGTGATCGCCAAGGCGTCAGAATACACGTTCTCCCAGCGCTAGCGCAGTTCTTTGATCTCGTTTGAAATGGCCTGCACCACCGCTTCCGGATGGTCTTCCTGGATCATATGCGTGCTTCCCGCAACGACAACATGCGACGACCGCGAAGAAAGCGACGCCAGTTCCTCCTGCAGTTGTCCCCACGCAACGTCCGGCGGCCCCGGATCTTTCCCGGGAGCGCGAGACAGGACCGCCAGAGGGATATTCCCTATCGGCTTCGCCTCAAGGACCTGCGTTGAGCTCACATCGAAGGCCCGGTACTCCGCCATGTGGGTGAGCCAGGGCTGTAGGCGACACTCCGTAGTCCTCCGAGCGTCGCGTATTTCGGCCGGCCAACGGTCGCACCATCCACTGATCCGCGGCCAGCCGAACGGCACCGTGTCGTAGAAGTAACCCAGCTTGCGCAGGAACTTCGCGTTATACGGTTGCACCCACGCCGGCAGACGCTTGTACTGGCCGGGAGAGGCAGCGTCCACCATCACGATCCCCGCGCTTTCACTCGGATAAAGCGACGCAAACATGCGCACGTTCATTCCGCCCAGCGAGTGCCCCACCAGGATATAAGGGCCCTGGATATTCGCATTGTGAAGCAAAGTGTGCAGCTCCTCGGCCACCACCTTGCTGGTCCGGGGTCGCGGGCTCGGATCGCTCCAGCCCAGGCCGGCGCGGTCGTAGCTGCACGCGCGAGTCTGCTTCGCAACCTCGGGCTGCACCTTGTACCAGGCAATCGAGTCATCGGACAGACCGGAATCGAAGACGACTGTCGGAGATCCACTCCCGGTGCAGTCAAGGTGCAAACGGTAGCCTCCAATATCGATCATCCGGCCGGGCGCGGGATGCATTCGAAGATCGCGGCGGCTCGCCAGAGATTGGTACGCCGCACCTGTTCCGAGGAGCACTCCAGAGAGGCCGAGCAAACCCAGGACGACGCGCCATACGAGCGTCTTCATAGCCGCTCTCTCGTGCCTTGGGCCCACAGCTACTCCTCGCTCTCCCGGAGCTTTGCGACCACCCCAAAGTCCTCCAGCGTGGTGGTGTCGCCCTTCACGTCCCCGGTCGTCGCTAGCTCCCTGAGCAGCCGCCGCATGATCTTGCCGCTGCGGGTCTTCGGCAGCGACTGCGTAAAGCGCAGGTCGTCCGGACGCGCGAGCGCGCCGATCTCTTTCGCCACCCACTGCCGCAGTTCCTGCTTTAGCGCCGGGCTCGGCTCGTGGCCGTCTTCGAGAGAGACGAACGCCGCGATCGCCTGCCCCTTCATCTCGTCAGGACGCGCTACGACCGCGGCCTCCGCAACCTTCGGATGGGCTACCAGTGCCGACTCGATTTCCATGGTCCCCAGCCGGTGCCCGCTGACGTTGATCACGTCATCGACGCGGCCCATCAGCCAGAAGTAGCCGTCCGAGTCCATGCGTGCGCCATCGCCGGTGAAATAAATTCCCGGAATCTCGGAGAAATAAGCCTTTTCGTACCGTTCCGGATCGCCCCAGATCGTCCGCGCCAGCGACGGCCACGGCTTCTTGATGACCAGCAGCCCACCCTGCCCTGGAGGCACCGGTTCGCCTTCTTTTGTGACCACCTCGGGCACAATCCCGAAGAACGGCCTGGTCGCCGAACCCGGCTTGGTCGCGACCGCGCCGGGGAGCGGAGTAATCATGATCGTTCCCGTCTCGGTCTGCCACCAGGTGTCGACGATGGGGCATTTCTCCTTGCCGATTTCGCGGTGATACCACATCCAGGCCTCGGGATTGATCGGCTCGCCGACCGTTCCCAGCAGCCGCAGCGACGCCAGCGAATGTTTGTGTACCCACTCGTTGCCCCACTTGATAAACGCCCGGATGGCCGTCGGCGCGGTGTAGAAAATGCTGACCTTGTGGTCGTCGACGATCTTCCAGAAACGGTCGTTCTCCGGCCAGTTCGGCGCGCCTTCGTACATCATCACGGTCGCGCCGTTTTGCAGCGGGCCGTAGACGACGTAACTGTGGCCGGTCACCCAGCCGATGTCGGCCGTACACCAGTAGACGTCGTCTTCCTTCAGATCGAAGACGTACTTGGCGGTGAGGTATGTCTGCACGGAATAGCCGCCGGTCGTATGCACCAGACCCTTCGGCTTGCCGGTGGTCCCGCTGGTGTAGAGGATGTAGAGCGGGTCCTCGGCGTCCATCCATTCCGCCTCACATGAAGCCTCGGCAGAGGCCATCGCCTCGTGCCACCAGACGTCGCGGCCGTCCTGCATGTTCACCGTCACGTCCGGCGCGCGCTGGTAGACCACAACCTTCCGCACCCCGGGACATTTCTCCACCGCCTCGTCCACGATCTTCTTCAGCTTCACCTCGCCGCCGCGGCGGTAGCTGATGTCCTGGGTGACGATGACCTGGCAATCCGAGTCGTTCACCCGGTCCGCGATGGCGTGGGCTGCGAAGCCTCCGAAGATGACGGAATGCACCGCGCCGATGCGCGCGCAAGCGAGCAGGGTGATTGCCAGCTCCGGCGACATGCCCATGTAGACGGCGACACGGTCGCCTTTCTTTACGCCCTGCGATTTGAGGACGTTGGCGAACTTCTGGATCTGATCCAGCAACTCCGCGTAGGTAATCTTCCGGACCTCACCCGGCTCGCCCTCCCACAGCAGCGCCACCTTATCTTTGCGAGCGCCGGCGGCATGGCGGTCGACGCAGTTGTGGCTCAGGTTCAGCTTTCCGCCGAGAAACCACTTGGCATGATCGCCCTCGCCTTCGAGCACCGTCGTCCACTTCTGAAACCAGTCCAGATCGCCTGCCGCCTCGGCCCAGAACGCTTCGGGATCGTCGATGCTGCGGCGATACATCGCCTCATATTGCTGCTCGCTCGAAATTTGCGCCTTCGCTGCAAACTCCGGCGGTGGCGGAAAAACGCGGTTTTCGCGCAACAGCGACTCAAAATTCGTTCCCACACTCGGCTGGCTTGGCTGATCGGACATCGGCGTTTCAAATCTCCTTGGTTCTTGGTTCTCGGTTCTGCGTTCTGGGTTCTGCACGCTTGGCGTCAGCCAAAAAGGTACGACATCCTACAGCGACTCGCAACCGAACCGCCGAGCCGAGCCTCTGCGCCAGGAGACGATACCCCCCGGCCCAGCCTCTAGCCCGGGAATTCCGCGAAAACCGAACAATCTAACTAACCCCTTCGCAGGTCACGTTCCCGAGAAGTGCTATGGCAGAAGCCTTTCCGCCGGGCGACACTCAAGTTGGCGGCAGTGTCCGACGATAAGACACTTATGTCGCGCATTGCCCCTATCCGGCGGTTCGGTACCCAGAATCCCTGGAACACGTTCTGCGCAAAGCCAATCTTTCCACGTTCCGGGCCCGAGGTGATGATGAAACTGAGCAACTTGTGCCATCATCGAAGCCGTGCCCTCCTACACCACTTCGATCATCGGGTTCTTCTTCGGCTTCGGCTTCGGAGTCGGCTGTGCCCTGGCGGTGATGTATTCCATCTTCATGGGGGGCTATCGCGCCGCAGTCCGCGAATCGGCGGCGGCCGAGCCCTCGGCGCGCCTGCTCAAGGAGCGCAAGCGGCTCAAGCTCGACCCGCCCGCCTAACCCTTTGCCGCAATCTCCGCCCGCAAGGTACGCAACTCCTGGCTCATCTGCCGCACGGCTTCCATCAGCTCGCTGCTGTGAACGGCTTCCTGGGTCGGCGTGATGCCCTCCACGTAGAACGTCCCATTCGGCTCCAGCACGCACAGCTTCACGTCTTCGGGCCGGTTGAACCCGTTCTTGTTGAGGACCGAAATCAGGTCGTCGTGGGTCAAGACCTCCTTGTTCATCGCCCCTTGATCCACGATTCCGTTACTGACGAGTATCGTCTTGGTCCCTTCAATGGCCGCCGTAACCTTGGGGGCCTTGAACAGCACTCGCATCAGCAGCCAGTTGATGGCGAGCAGCGCGAACGCGCCGATAACGCCGCCACTGACAGAATTATCGTTGCCGATGATCGCATTCTGGACGGTGTTCGACAGGCTCAACAGCACCACCAGGTCGAACGGGTTCAACTGGGCCAGTTCGCGCTTGCCGAAAATCCGCAGGAACAGGATAAGGACCAGATAGACGACGATCGGCCGCAGGATCTTTTCCAGCCACGGCAACTGCATTTGGAACATGCTCAGCATGATGGTATGAAACATGGCAACTCTCCCTTTTTGCGTGGTTGCGCCAACCGGCGGCAGGTTTTGCGG
>DASRLB010000346.1:0-3639 GCA_035648695.1 Acidobacteriaceae bacterium
GCGGTATGCATCGCGTGCCCGGCGCGTTCTGCCACGACGTTGCCCCATATCCGCCGCCCCGCCAGCGCCAGGTCGCCGATCAGGTCGAGCACCTTGTGCCGCACAAACTCATCCTGAAAACGCAGCGGCCCATTCTGCACCTCTCCCTTGCCGATAATGATCGCGCACTGGTCGGTCGCCCCGCGGATCAGACCCATATCCCGCAGCATCGGCTCATCTTCGCGGAAGCCGAACGTCCGCGCCGGCGCAATCAGGTCGGCATACGCGCCCATTTCGAGGTCGCCGATAAATGTTTCGTGCCCGATCGGCTCGGGAAAATCGATGGTGTAGTGAATGCCGTACCCGCCCCCCGGATACACCCCGATAAACTTCGTCCCCTCGCGCACCTCAACCTCTTTGAGTATCTTGATGTACTCGCGCTTGCGTCGCTGCACCTTCATCCCCGCGCCGAGGATCGCGTCCACGTATGGCTTCGCGCTGCCGTCGAGGATCGGCACTTCAAGGTTGTCGACCTCAACGATCACGTTATCGACACCCAGCCCGATCAGCGCCGACAGCAGGTGCTCGGTCGTAGAAATCAGCACGCCCTGCCGCATCAGCGACGTGGCATAGCTGACCTTGGCAACATTGCGTCCAATCGCTGGAATCTCAAAATTGTCGAGATCGACCCGCCGGAACACGATCCCCGACCCCGCCGGCGCGGGAATCAGTCGCAGCGTAACTCCGGCTCCCGAGTGCAGGCCAATGCCGTGGAAGTCGAGCGAAGAGTGGATCGTCTGTTCGAACTTGGGTTCTGCGGCCAAGCGACTCCTTGGGGCATCTGGAATTGGGCCGGAACTTAGGCTACCCCCAACCGCGAAACTTCAGGTGTGGCTTTTTTGCCACAGTCTTTCCGCTTTTGCGTGTAGTCCAAACTAAATTTGCTGCCACCAAAGGACTTCGTCCGGTTTGTGAGCGCCGAATGAAACTCGTAGCTCGAAACTCGTAGCTCGAAGCTGAAAATCAACCCGCTCTCCCCAACCCGGAACCCTATAAACTGACAACTGGTAACTGATAACTGGTAACTGTCACGCGCCCTCATGCCTAAGTCACCAACCAAAATCCAAATCTCGGACATCCTCCCCAAAGTCGCCGCCGGCGAAGGCGCCTTCCTCCAACGCCTCCGCCAACTTGTCGAGGTCGAATCCCCCTCCGACGACAAGGCCGCCGTCGATCGCGCCAACGACCTCGTCTCCACCTGGGCCCAGCCCCTCGGCGCGACCATCAAGCGCCACAAGCAGCGCGCCTACGGAGACGTCCTCGAACTCCGCTTCGGAGCCAGCAAGAATCCCCGCAGCAAACGCCCCCGCATCCTGCTCCTCGGACACCTCGACACCGTCTGGCCCCTCGGCACACTCGCCAAAATGCCCTGGCGCGAAGCCGACGGCAAAATCTACGGCCCCGGCGTACTCGACATGAAGTTCGGAGTCGTCAGCGCCCTCGAAGCCATCCGCGTCCTCACCGAACTCGACGCCCTCCGCCCGGTCACTCTCCTCCTCAACAGCGACGAGGAAGTCGGCAGCGAAGTGTCCCGCCCCATCACCGAAAAGCTGGCGCAGCAATGCGCGGCTGTCTTCGTCCTCGAGCCAGCCCAGGGCCTCGCGTACAAAACCGCCCGCAAGGGCGTCGGCCAGTTCGACCTCCGCGTCACCGGCGTCGCCGCCCACTCCGGGGTCGACTTCGCAGCCGGCCACTCCGCCGTGCTGGAAATGTCCCGCCTCGTCCAAACCATCTCCGGCTTCACCGACCTCAGCAAGGGCCGCACGGTCAACGTCGGAGTCATCCACGGCGGCACGCGCTCCAACGTCATCGCCGCCGAATGCACCGCGCAGGTCGACGTCCGCGTCGCCAGGGCCAGCGACGCGCCCGTCGTCACACGCCTGATGCAGAACCTCCGCGTCACCGACAAGGCCTGCAAGCTCGAAGTCACCGGCGGCATCAACCGCCCTCCAATGGAGCGCAAGCCCGGCGCGGTCGCCCTCTTCAAACAGGCGCGCAAGCTCGCGGCTGAAATCGGCCTCACCCTCGACGAAGCCTCCACGGGCGGCGGTTCCGACGGAAACTTCACCGCCGCCATTGGCATTCCCACGCTCGACGGCATGGGCGCGGTCGGCGCCGGAGCCCACGCCACCCACGAGCACATCGTCCGCGCCCACATCGTCGAGCGCACAGCACTCCTCACCGCCATGCTCGCCACCGTCTGACTCTAACCACTGTCCCGCCTTTCACTATCCTCTATCCTCTATTCACTATCCCCTGCTTACATGAGAGGATTTCCTATGAGCGATTTCATTCCCAAACCCGGCGTAAAAGTAGGCGGCCTGAGCCGCAAAGCCCAAAAGCTCCAGGCGCTCCGCGACAAGGCTGACCAAGGCAAGACCGGCGCCAAGCCAGTCCCTGGCGCGTCCGCGGCATCCTTCAAGGCGAAAGACTCCTTCGCCAATACCAAGAAAACCTCCTTCCAACGCAAAGCCACCTAGTCTGAGCGGCACTGCAATCGGGGTGACCCATCTTCGCCGCGCTCTTTGCGGCTAAGGTGGGCCGCCAAGAACGCCCACGGCGTAAACTGGACATCCATGTCCACCCCACAGACCACCCCCGAAAACCTCACCACCATCGCCGACATCGGCTCCCACGTAGGCGAAACGGTCACCGTCCGCGGCTGGCTCTACAACCTCCGCAGCTCCGGCAAGCTGCTGTTCCCCACCTTCCGCGACGGCACGGGCACCATCCAGGGCATCGTCCCCAAAGCCGCTGTCCCCGAAGAAGTCTTCGAGACCCTCAAGAACCTCACGTTGGAATCGTCCGTAGTCGTTACTGGCAAAGTCAGCCAGCACCCCAAAGACCCATCCATCTTCGAGCTCCAGGTCGAGGGCGTCAGCGTGACGCAGCGCATCGCCGACGACACCCCGTACCCCATCCAGCTCAAGGAAAACGGCCCCGACTTCCTCATGGAGCATCGCCACCTCTGGCTGCGCACGCCGCGCCAGTCGGCCATCCTCCGCGTCCGCGCCACCATCATGCGCGCGGCAGCCGAGTACTTCGACACCAACGGCTTCTTCCGCACCGACCCGCCGATCTTAACGCCCAACGCCTGCGAGGGAACTTCCGAGCTCTTCGAAATGGACTACTTCGGCGACGACAAGGCCTTCCTCACCCAGTCCGGCCAGCTCTACGTCGAAGCCACGGCGCTGGCGCTGGGCAAGGTCTACAGCTTCGGCCCGACGTTCCGCGCGGAGAAGTCGAAGACCCGCCGCCACCTCACCGAGTTCTGGATGATCGAACCCGAAGCCTGCTACATGGACCTCGACGGCCTGATGACGCTCGCCGAAAACTTCCTCACCCACATCATCACGCGCGTCCTCGAAACCCACCGCGCCGACCTCAAAGTCATTGGCCGCGACATCTCCAAACTAGAAGCCATCATCGCCCCCGCCGCAGAACTGGGTGGCCCATCCACAGAACCGGGTGGCCCATCCTTTCCGGCTTCATCGGAAAGGGTGGGGTCAATTCCAGAGGCCACCGGACAGCCACGCGAAGCCGGAGTAGAAGGGGGCTTTAGCCCCCTGTCCACACCCACCACAGACCCGGGCTTCAGCC
>DASRLB010000347.1:0-4634 GCA_035648695.1 Acidobacteriaceae bacterium
CGTGTACAGTCGCGACTCCCCCAGCGTGTCCCAGATCGCCAGGCTGCTGACGCCGGGGATTTTCGCCGTAAGCACAATTTCGCTGGGGCCGGCGGTAAACGACTGCAACACAGTCGGGTTGCCGATATAGATGCGCTTCAGCGGGCTCACCCCGCGCAACACCGTGGAACGCCCGACGATAATATGCAGCGTATCCGTGGCGAAGCTATCGCTGATCGTCATCTGCGCCGGGACTGGCACGACGGAAGCGTCCTGTGTCGCCGCGCTCTGTGCGCTCGCCGCGGATAGGCCGGCGAGCAGAATAGCTGCTGTACTGCATGTCATAAGGAGGGGGCTTTTCATGGCGCTTATCTCCCTCCACTAAAAGTTTCGCTGGATAGCTTATCTCCGGCTATGGTTTGAACGACGATCTGGGGCACCGTGCGCACGGGAAGCGTCCGTGGCGTGTCATTGACGTGCGGATGCGGCCTGCTCATGCCCGCCAGTTGCGAGATCGTAATCGGCATGTCCGGCACGTGTACTTTGTCCGAGCCGCTGCGCAACACAAAGTGGAACTGCCCCTGCGTGCTCGCCATGACGGCGCGTTCCGCATCCTGCGGACTCAGCAGCAAGGTGACGACAGTCGCGGTCGCAGGTTTGCCGTCCGGGTCGGGCTGATCTTTTTGTCCCACCGCAAGCACTTCCGCATCCTGAAGCACCGTGAACGTAATCGGGTCGGGGGATTGGTCGCTGTGATACGTCACCACGACATCGACATGCGACCCCGGGAAGATAAATCCGGCTACACCCATCACTTCGTCGGAGCGCAGCGCGATCGCGCGCATGCCGTCGGGAATCTTTCCCGAAAGTCCCAGGCCGGCGCCGGGCGCCGAGAGAAAACGGTCCGTAATCGGCTGGTCTTTGTCGATGGGGTAGAGCACAGAGCGGCCTACCAGGTCTTCCGGCTTCAGGAATCCGCCCGTAACCGGCTTGTCCGCGGGCCAACTCACCATTTCGAGGCTTTCCGCCTTAATCACTTCCCCAGCCTGCAACGCCTTGCCCGCGGCAACATAGTTTTGTTGGGGGACGACTACGGCCGCATGGGTGCCCATCTTGCGCCCCAACAGCCAGGTGCAGAGCGCCGAGACCGCAAGCGCAATCACAAATGCCATCGACATCCGTTTCACATTCATCGGACCAGCCCCTTGCCGGATGCAAGCATGATGGTCACCAGGCACCCCGCCGCGATGGGCAGCGCGTAAGGCAGGCGCAGGGAGTTCTGGTTCTTGACATTGATTTCAGGGTGCGCGGCCAGGCCAACCGCGTTGTGGTGCTTCACCAGCTTCACCACATTCCCCAGGATTCTACGAAGCTGCCCGCGATACAGGGCGAGTGCGATGCCCATCGCCGCGCCGATCAGCACAGTCGAAATAAGAACGTCCTTGATGTTTCCGGTCCCGGCAAGGCAGCAGACGGCGGCCATCAACTTGACGTCGCCACCACCCATTCCGCCGGCCATAAAGAACAAAAGAAAAAGTCCGCCGCCGATAAGTCCGGCTAAAGCGGATAGACCGAGTTCCGCTGGCCCACCCTTCCAAAAATGGAGGATGAGCCCGCAGACGATTGCCCAAAGCGTGAGCTTGTTCGGGATACGGCGGGTGCGCAGGTCATACAAACTGGCGATCGAGGCACACACCAGAGCCGCTACCATATAGGTGGTTTGAGAGTCGATTGCCATTGCTGAATCCTGTTCTGCAAATCTTGTGAGGTTTTAACAACCTTCTATTTTTTGCCGCTTGTGTTGGGCGGCGGTCCACTTGTTTGTGGCCGCCGCCCCCCGGAGAGAAAGTTCATCACGCTTCAGGGTTGGAGTTTAGGTGGCGGAAGCGAGAGAGCTGCCGACACTCGAGAAGGCAGTCGTGATCTTGCCGGAAAGGCCGGTCATCGCTGCCACTGCGCCGAGGCCGATGAGACCGGCAACCAACGCGTATTCGATCAGGTCCTGACCGGATTCATCATTCATCAGAGCAGCAAATACATTCTTCAGGTTCATTGTGTTTCTCCAGGTTTTTGAATTTGAGCTTGAGTGCTAACCACGAGCGCCTCTTGATAAGCGGTCGTTTAGTTCCCTGCTCTTGTTATGAGGTTATCGGCGATTGCCCGGGTTTAGTGAGTTTCGCGCGATAGTTTCGCCCGGACGTAATAGCCCAATCGGGGGAGTTTGGGGTGAGCGAGTTGCAGGGAATTCCCCCGCAAATCGGCATGGAAAGCGTCCCGTGACGCCTCTTCCGAGCCTGTCGCAGGCGGCATTCGATGGTGTCTTTGCAGGAGCAAGCGCGAGCCGGTAAAACTTTCGCTCAAGCAACAGTGAGCAGGCTGCGTCGCCCTGAACCTCGATGAAGAGAAGTATCGGAAGGTCCTGGGACTGAAATAGGGTTGACTTTCCAGTGGCTGCGGCATCAAATGTAGAAGAAGTCAGGGCCGGTTGCATGCCAGCCCTGACGGTTGTGCTACTTCCTTAGCAGCAGCAGAAGCAACAGGATGACGGCGATCACGAGACGCCAATCAATGGCGATCGTGATGAGCAGTCGGAGCCAGGAGTGCTCCTCGTCATGTTCCATCGGCCTCACCTTCTTACCTCGGCACGGCCTTCGGAGTCGTTGTAGCGACCCGAGGGCCGCCCGATCCTGGTACCGCTGCAACCTGGTAAGTAGGCCCTTCCAACTTATATCGAGAGCAGTAAAGTCTTGAAAGAAGAAGCGCCTTCGCGGGCGAAAAACACCCCGACACTCTCGGGGTGTCACACTCCTGGCCATTGGAGAGGATGTAACGTCCTCTCTACACGCCAGGAGGAACATCGATGGGTTGAATTTCAGAGCGGAATCTATTGCAGAATCGCGACCTTCGCCATATTGGTTACCGCCTGCGGATTCAACGCCAGTTTGATCGTGCCGCTTCCCGTCAGCGATACCTGGTCGGTAACGATTTCACCGAGGATATACGTGCCGCTGCTGGTGCCGCCGTTCAAGCTAAGTACGTCGCTGTACGTGCTGGAGTGAAAATAAAGCCCACCCGAGAAGGACAGTTGTCCCGATCCCGTAAAGGCCGGCTGCGTGGTGTCCGCATGGTCCTGAAACACCAGCAGACCGCGCGCTCCGGGCGCTCCTCGGGAGTCTGTTGTGTCGCCACCCGAGTCCCAGTAGGTGCCGTTGGTGGCACACTGCCCCCACAGCACGTTCCCGCCGATGGTTGTGCCCATGCCCACTCCTGAAGCGGGAGCCGTGCCGTCGCACGTGAGATCGTCGGTGTTGACACTATCGATCGTGTTCGGGTTCGGCGTGCAGCCCGTGCATCCCGAGAAATTGAGAGACCCCGACAGAAAATAAAACATCAGCCCGTCGGTCTGCTGGTAGCCGTTCGGCTTGGCCATGCGCAGGATTTGACTGCCCCCCGCAACCAGCGATCCGTTGAGGTAATAAATGCCAGGCTTGAAGATGACCGTTGAATAGTTGTTCGGCAGCGTGAGGCCGGACGGATAATACCCCGGACTGAATTCAATGCAGTTTGCGGGAAGTCGATTGTAGTTCGCGTCCTGCCCTACCCACGCAGCCGAGGCTGTGTCGGGACAGCCGTCAATGTGGTAGGCAACCCACGCTCCCGAAGTGCCTCCGGCGGGCGTTACGAGCTTCACGGAGGTCGGCACGCCAACCGTGCCGTAGGGATCCGAGACGGGCAGCACACCGGTCTTCCACGCGCCGGCGGTCCCGCCGTTGTAGCCGGTCGACGAGCCGTTGGTCGGGATCGTAGCGGGACCGCCTACGATGGCCGCATCGGACCCCGCATTGGTCGGTCCGCCTTTACTCAGGTCCATCACTCCGGACGCGATCCAATCAACCGCGGTTGCGCTCGATGAATTCACCTGAAGCCCACGCTGCGGTCCGCCAACAATGTACAGCGCTCCGCCGCCCGAGTAGTAAAACGATCCCGACATGGTAGGGTGCAGCACCACCATCGGCGCCGCGGCTTTTACCTGCATGACGCCGCATGTGCAGGTCACATTCAACGGCTGGACCTTCGATCCCGTGAGCAGCGACATGAAATATGTGCGCACGTTCTCGGCTACTTTGACTGTCATATACGTGTTGGCAGGGTTGGCGGTCACCCCGCTTATGCTGGCCGGAAAAGTCCAACTGACGGCGTTCGAAGCCGTACCGGCAACCAGCCCATTGCCGTCATAGCCGTTGGCGTCCGCATAGCTGCACATGGTCGCAGCCGAAGTGCTTACGCAGTTGCTCGCGGTACCTGTGGTGAAGCCCTTTTGAGGGCCCGACGAGGATGCGCCGGCGAGTATATCGATCGCGCCGGCCTGGCAAGCCGCATCGGCGGCCGCGCGCGCGGCCTGTTTGTGGAACCACACATTCGACAGGTCCACGCCAAATCCCAATACGCCCATCGCAAACAATCCAAGGATCACCACGAGTGAAATCGCAGCTTGCCCGTCTTGGTCGCGACGGCCGGTCCATCCACCCAATGCTTTTCCGACGGTCGACATAATCAGTACAAAATCCTTCCTTCCGAAGAGACCTGCAATAAATGCGCGCTCCCCGGAAAATGAAATACAGGCTGGTAGGTACAGGAAAGGGCCACTTTGACGC
>DASRLB010000348.1:0-22026 GCA_035648695.1 Acidobacteriaceae bacterium
ACTCGGCCTCGCCACATTTGCCGCTACACTCGTTGCCGAGCCTATCGCCGTCCGCCAGACCCAGGGCGCGACCCGCGGCTTCCTTCTCATGCGTTCCGAAGACGGCAAAATCATCGCGCGCGGCGAACTCAATCAAGTCGCCCACGGCGAACACATCACCACGCGGCTTGTCTATCGCTTTACCGACGGCTCCATCGATGACGACACCGTCACCTACATTCAGCGCAAAGTGTTTCAGCTCGTCCGGGACCATCACATCCAGAAGGGACCATACTTCCCCAAGTCCAGCGACTATCTCGTCGATGTCCCCGCGGGCAACGTGACTTCGCGCTCCGTCGATAAGGACGGCAAGGAAAAAGTTGAAGTCCAGCATATGGACTTACCCGCCGATGTCTATAACGGAATGGTCGGGACAATTTTGCTCAATGTGTCGCCCGGCGCGCCGGAGTTCAAACTCGGTATGGTCGCTCCCACAGGCAAGGGCCGGCTCATCAAGCTCGCCATTTCACCCGAGGGAGAGGGGAAGTTCTCCGATGTCGGCCTGTCGCACAAGGCCAGCATCTTCCGCATAAAAATCGAGCTGGGCGGAGTCGCCGGCGTTGTTGCGCCAGTCATCGGCAAGCAGCCGGCGGACACCATGGTCTGGGTGTTGCAAGGCCCAGTTCCGGGCCTCGTTCGCGAGATCGGGCCGATCTATGAAGGCGGCCCGATCGTCAGCATCGAACTCTCAGGCACCAGCTTCGCCCGCTCTTCGGCCCAAAAGCCTAAATCCTAAGCCTTGGTCTTGCTCTGCATGTAATTGCGAACGCTCTGTTCCCAGTCCAGCGACGTGCCGGCGTACACCGAACTCTGGCGGCGCGCGCTGCGATTCGCTCCGCCACCGGCAGCAGCAGCCACAGGCTCCGCTTCCGCCGCGACTTCTTTCACGGGCTCAACCGCGGGCTCCGTGCCTTCCGGCAAAATCGACCGCGGCAAGTCCGACGGCTTGAACTCGATGCCTTCCGCCGCCAGGCGCTTCGCCGTTTCGACCAGCGTTTCCCGCTTCCGCGCCAGCTTGCGGACAGCAGCTTCCTTGGCCGCATCCGACTCGAAAACGTCATACTTCAAAAGGTGGGCAAGCTTGCGATCGAAGAGGCCGATCTCTTCATGGACAGTCTTCAAGTAGTACTTGTTTTCAACAATGTTCGCCATGCGCTCTCCGGTGGTGGTTGCATTACGGAATAAAACGTGCGGCAGACGCACTGCGATACGCAGATCGAGGGCATCTGCTTGATTGGCCCGATACATGCGAAAGGGCGGCTCCGACTGGAACCGCCCTTTGCGTTGTCCTTCGAATCGCTTACGCGACCCGGACGTTCTCCGCCTGCCAGCCCTTGGGGCCCTTGACGACGTTGAACTCAACCGTCTGGCCTTCTTGCAGCGAACGGAAGCCGTCGCTCTGAATCGCGGAGTGATGGACGAAAACGTCCTCACCGGTCGCGCGGCTCAAAAATCCAAAACCTTTGGCGTCGTTGAACCATTTTACTGTTCCTGTTTCCATGACCTTGTTCTCTTTTCAATACAATGTACCGCTGAAACGCAATGTAGGAGTTGTTTGCGAGTAGAGCAGTACGACCAGAACAAGCAAGAACACCAGATCGGATTCTACGATCTCTTTTAGTGTAGCATCCCTCACCGAAATTCTCGTCAAATATCCGCCCGCATTTCAAAATTGGCTCATGCGGTACCCAGGCCGGCATCGGCCTGTAGACGTTGCTTGTACCTTCATGTCCTACCAGACTCAGTCGCCACACCCGCACCGGCTATACTGATATTTCATCGTCAGCGCAGCTGTTCGTTCCGCTGCCGTCGTCTTTTTCGGGCCAGGAGTTGTTTCACAATGAATCTCGTTTCTCTTCGCACGGCATTTTCGTGCAGTCTTCTCGCGCTGCTCGCCGGCTGCTCCGCTCCCACACAACAGACCACGACGGTTTCAGGGGACACGCCTCTTGCCGTGCGCGGCCACATTCACGGTGGCCAGCAGCCCGTCAGTGGTGCGAGCGTTCAACTCTATGCAGTCGGCGCCACCGGGGACTATTCCGCCGCCGCTCCCCTCCTCGCCACTGCCGCCACAACCGACGGCAGCGGCAACTTCAGCATTACCAACCAGTACAACTGCGGGACCGCCACCGAGGTCTTCATCGTCGCGACGGGTGGAAAGCCTGACGGCATCCACACCAATCCCAACCTTGCACTGATGGCCGCGCTCGGACCCTGCTCGGCCCTGACCTCGGATACCGTCATCAACATCGACGAGTTAGGCACCGTCGCTGCCGTTTCCGCGCTGCATCTCTTCATGAGTTCCCCGACGAACATCGGCTCTTCGGCCTACGATGCCCCTTCCCTGTTGCAGGACTTCACACTGGCCACGCAGTTGGTCGACACAGCTTCCGGTACGTCGCCCGGCGGCAATGTGCCTTCCGGCTTCAGCGTGCCTTCCAGCCTCATCAACACAATCGGCGACATTGCGGCCGCCTGCGTCAACTCCCCTGGCGGCAGCGCCGGCGACGGCTCAGCCTGCGGCAAGCTCTTTACTCTGGCCACCCCGCCGGCGGGAACAGCGCCGGCCGATACCATTACGGCGCTGCTCAACGTGGTCAACCATCCCACGTTGAATACGACAGATCTGCATGACCTCATCGCCCCGGACACACCGTTTCAACCCACCGTGCCTGCGCCGGACAGCTACCAGGTGCAGCTCACGCCGCCTCCCTTCACCATCACCCGGCAGCTTCTGGTGGAGCCGGATGACGGCGTAGGCGCGCTCTACGATCTGGTCAACAACGCAAAATCCAGCATTGACCTAACCGTATACGGCCTCCGAGACACCATCTTCTCCGGCGATCTCGTCGCCGCCTGCCAGCGCGGCGTCATCGTCCGCGTTGTCCTCGATCAGAAGTATGAGAAAACCGTCGACACCGCCGCCTACAACCAGCTCAACGCACAGCCAGGCTGTAGCGCCGTGTGGGCCAATCCGAAGTACACCGCAACCCATGAGAAAAGTTTTGTCGTCGACGGGACCACCTTCGCGATGCTCACGCTCAATATAGAAACAGTCGACTATCCGGGCACCCGCGACTTCGCCGTCCTGACCAACGATCCTGCCGACATTGCAGCCTTTGAGGCCACCTTCAATGCCGACTACAACATGGTCCTGCCGTACGCCACGACACCCGGAACGGACCTCATTTGGAGCCCCACCACCGCGCAGACGTCGCTGGTCGGCATCATCAACAACGCCACACAGAGTCTCTGGGTCGAAAACGAAGAGATGAGCGCGCCGCACATCGTCGCCGCACTCGAAGCCGCCTGTCAGCGCGGCGTCGCCGTCAGCATCACGATGACCAACCAGACCGAGTACCACACAAACTTCTCTGCCCTCGAAGCGGCCGGCTGCGGCGTCCATGTACTGCCCGATTCCACCAAATCGCTCTACATTCACGCAAAGGTCATCATCGCGGACTTCGGCGCACCCGCCCAGTATGCCTATCTGGGCTCCATCAACTTCTCTACGGCATCCACGGTCCAAAATCGGGAGCTTGGCATGTACACGTACGACGCGACCATCCTTCAACGGCTTCAGGCGACACTTGCCGCCGATTATGCGTCTGCGCCCGCCTATTAGCAAACTCACGCAACAGGCTCTCCGCCAATAGAAACCGCAACATCGCTACCCCGCATCCAAGCCATCAGTGAGCAAACGACTCATTCGACTGCGCACGGATCGGGGTTCCTATGAAGAGCACGCTTCTCACACTTACAACCGCAGCTTTGCTCACCGTCTCAGCGTCCGCACAGCACGCCGCGCACCCAGCGGCAAGGACGGCGGCTTCGTCCGCCATCAAGAACATCTTCTGGCAGCCAGACAGCCTCAAACAGGGCTCCCCCGCGTTCTTCACGGTCGAGTTCGAACGCCCCGCGGTCCGCGTCACCGGAACCTGGGCCAACAAAACGCTCACCTTCTTCAAGACTGGCGACCCGAAGCTCTGGTACGCGCTGGCCGGCGACGATGTTGAAACCCAACCCGGCACATTCCGTGTCAGCATTACGGCCACGCTGGCGGGCGGCCGGATCGCGCACAGCACGAAGCAGGTCGACATTGCGGCCGCCAACTTCACCACCGGCACCGCCAACGTCGCCGAAGACTTCGTCGAACCCAACGCCGAAGAGCAGAAGCAGATCGCCGCCGACAATCGTCTCAAGGCCCGCGCCTACGCCCACTTTCTGTCCCAGCCGCAGTGGTCGGGCAGCTTCGTGAAGCCCGTGAAGGCCGAGTCGACGCCGTCCTTCGGCGAAACCCGCGTCCTGAACGAAGAAAAGACCAGCGAACACCGCGGCACGGATTTTCCCGTCAGTGAAGGCACACCCGTCGAGGCCTCCAACTCCGGCACGGTCGTCCTCGCCGACGCGCTCTACTATGAAGGCAATTGTGTCATCATCGACCACGGCCAGCACTTCTTCACCATCTACATGCATCTGTCGAAGCCCACCGTGACGGTCGGCGACAAGGTCCGTAAGGGCGAACGCATCGGCATCTCCGGCAAGACCGGCCGCGTCACCGGGCCGCACCTGCACATGGGCGTCCGCTGGAACGGCGCCTACCTCGACCCCGTCCAACTCCTCGCGCTGACGCTGCCGCCAATCCCCGCCAACGAGCGCGACAAGGCGCCCTCAGTTCGCACCGCAGTTCGCCGCTAACCGGCACCGTAGGCCTCCCATGGCGCGCCCGCTGGGATGTGGAGATTGGCCCTCACCGCCAAATCGGATAACCTTCTCCCGTGCGCCTCACTCTCGACACAACCGTATTAGTCGCCGCCTTCCGAAGCCACACCGGAGCCAGCCGCCGCCTATTCGACTATGTGCCGCAAAGGCGCTTCCGCCTCGTAGCGTCATCAGCACTTTATCTCGAATACGAAGCCGTTCTCACGCGGCCCGAGCAGATCGCTGTACATGGCGTCACGCCACAGAAGATTGAACTGTTCCTGATCGACCTTGCGAGCCTCACTGACAGAGTTCGCATCAGTTTCAATTACAGGCCGCAACTGCGGGATGCCGATGACGAAATGGTGCTTGAGGCCGCCATCAATGGCAGAGCCGACGCCATTGTGACGCACAACCTCAGGGATTTCTTGCCCGCCGCCAACCGTTTCGGGATCGAAGTCTTGACACCTGGGCGTATTCTTAAAGAGAGGCTGAAGTGACGACTGAAACGGAAGCTGTTATTCCAGTACGTTTAGCTGGCTCTTTACTGGAGCAGGTGTCGCAAGATGCCGCTCGTGCTGGCGTGTCATTGGAGAGTTGGTTTGTATCGCTGGCTGCGGAGCGCGTCCGCGACCACCAAGTCGCCGAACGCTTCTTTTCGCGTTCCCCTCAAGAGTCGGACGGGCGAACGATGCTTGAAATTCTGGATTCAGCCAACGATCACCCGCCGATGCCAGGTGACGAACTCGATCCGTAGCATTTGGACATTCAGAAGCAGTCTCATCCAACGAGGTCAGCCTTGCACTCTCTGGCTTTGCATTTGCCGACGCAATTATAAAGACGAGGTTGAAACGATGAGTGCATCGGGCCAAATGATCGCGCTGCCGGAATCTCTCCTACAGCAGGCCGCTTCTCAAGCCAATCATCTGGGAGTCTCGACGGAGCAGTGGATCGAGATCGCGCTTTCAGAACGGATTCGTATCGAGAAAGAGACGGCGGATTTCTTCGCTCCGTACATCGCCCGCGCATCCGGCCGTACGCTTGGCGAGCTTCTCGACCAAGCGCCGGATCGTCCTCCCGACCCCGGCGACGAGTTCGAACACTGACCAGCCGGCCCCATTCATGCTCGGTCTTTGCGCATGAGCCGGATGCATACGATAGCCCGGCACAAGCCCCAACCTGCTTGCGCAACAAGAAAGTTGGCGAGCGTCCCTTCCGCACCGTACACTCTCACCTCAAGCCTTTTTATCCGGAGCGTACAGCGTGGGCCGTTTCACAGGACTTTTAGGACTCATCACTTTCCTCGGGCTCGCCTACGCGTTCTCCACCAACCGTCGCGCGATCCGTTGGCGAACCGTCGCCTGGGGCCTCAGCCTCCAGATCGTCTTCGCTGTCCTTGTCATCAAGTGGACCTACGGCCAGAAGATCCTACAGGCCGGCTCCAACGCCGTCACCAGCATGTTGGGCCACGCGGCCGACGGTTCCATCATGGTCTTCGGCCCACTCGGCGACCCCCATAGCGTCCTCAGCGTTTTCGCCTTCGCCGTCCTTCCCACCATCATCTTCGTCTCCGCATTCTTCGCCATCCTCTACCACATCGGAGTCATGCAGCAGATCATCAAGGTAGTGGCCTGGATCATGCAGCGGACGATGGGCACTTCCGGCGCGGAATCCACCAACGTCGCCGCCAGCATCTTCATGGGACAGACCGAAGCCCCGCTCACCATCCGCCCCTTCCTCGACGGCGCCACCCGCTCCGAGTTGATGACCATCATGACCTCCGGCATGGCGCATGTCTCGGGCGGCATCATGGCCGCCTACATCAGCTTCGGCATCAACGCCAAAGACCTCTTGTCGGCCGTCATCATGACCGCCCCCGGCACCATCCTGATCGCCAAAATGCTGGTCCCCGAAACCGAAGTCCCAGCCACCGCCGGCACCGTCACCATGCCGCCCAGCGAGGAGCACGCCAGCGAAAACTTCATCGGCGCCATCGCCCGCGGCACTATCGACGGCGGTCAACTCGCCTTCAACGTAGCCATTATGCTCATCAGCTTCCTCGCGCTGGTCGGCCTGGTGAACGCCTGCATGCTGGGCATCTCCAACTTCACCTGGGCACACGGCCACATCCCTTTCCCGCATTCACTCAACAACGTACTCGGAGTCGTCGGCGCCCCTGTCGCGTGGCTTATCGGCATTCCGTGGCATGAAGCGCGGCAGGTCGGCAATCTCCTCGGCACCCGCACCGTAATCAACGAGTTCGTCGCCTACACCCAGCTCGGCCTGCAGAAAGGCACCCTGTCGCCTCGCACTTTCTCCATTGCAACCTTCGCGCTCTGCGGCTTCGCCAACTTCGGTTCCATCGGCATGCAGATCGGCGGCATCGGAGCCCTCATTCCCAATCGCCGCAACGAACTCGCCAAGCTCGGCCTCCGCGCCATGCTCGCAGGCACAATGGCAAACTTCATGTCCGCCAGCATCGTTTCGATGCTGATCAAGTAGCAGGAAACCTATAATCATCCGCGTCGAGTCCGGCGATGCGTTTGAGTCTATGTTTCTCTCAATCGCTGAAAATAAAACTTCCGGAAAGTGGGCCTTGGGAACTCTTGGGGCTCAGGCAAATAACAGGCCCTGCGCGCCGCCGGTCCGCACCCCCAACGGACCCTTGCGGAGCTCACCGACCTCCTGTGGCGGCACAATGTCGCTGAACCGCTCTCCCAATCCATGCTTATGCGAGACGCGCTTCAACATCAGCGCCAGGTGGCGGCGGTATGGGGCGTCCGCAAAATCCATCTTTGCGAAACGCCGGGCGTACTCGCCGGCAAGCTGTGGGAAGTGCTCGCGGACGAAGCTCAGGTAGGTAGGGCGCGAGCACGACTTCAGGAACAGGGGCTGGGCGGAGAGAAAGCTGGCCGCAGCTTCCGCCGCGCGTTTGGCGACAGCGTCCAGCGCCTGTTCGTTATCGGTAATCCCCGGCAGCAGCGGCGAGCACAGCACACCCGTCGTAATCCCCGCCTCGCGCAGCTTCTTGACGGCGGCGAAGCGCAGGTCGGGACGGGGCGCTCGCGGCTCCAGGATGCGGGCCAGTTCGCTGTCGGTTGAGGTGATGGTCAGATGCACGACCAGCCGGTTTTTCCTGCCGATTTCCGCCAGCAGGTCGATGTCGCGCTCGATCAGGGTGGACTTGGTCACAATCCCCAGCCGGTAGCCCGATTTCTGCGCAAACACTTCCAGAATGCTGCGCGTAATGCCCACTCGGCGCTCGATGGGTTGATAGGGGTCGGTGGCGGTCCCGAGAGCAATGTCCTGCTTCGGATCGATCTTCTTCAGCTCCTGTTCGAGCAGCCAGGCGGCGTTCTCCTTCAGGTAGATTTCGCGCTCGAAGGCCAGCGCAAACGGCTGCTGCACCTCGCTCAGCCGCGGCGTCTCGACGCTGGCCTTCACCGGCAGCAAGAACTCGTGCGTGTAGCGCGCATAGCAGTATTTGCAGCCGAACTCGCAGCCCCGGTACGGGTTGATGGAGTAGGCCATCCACATGCCGCGCTTGGACACCGTTTTATTGAGGATCGAGCGTGACTCCATGGTCTTGAACTCGATCAGGTGGCCATCGTCGGCGTGCTCCGCTTCAGCGGCGAGGCGGGCCATGCCGACCGGCCCCGACGGCAGAATGGGGAAGAGCGTGTGGGGGCTTGCGGCGGTACTTATATTCGCCATTTCTTCGCCTCTCATGACGCAACGCTACGCCTGCCTGGGTGGTTCGTCAAGCTTTATTTTTATGTTGCGAAGATTGGCTTCTCTACCGGAGGCGGTCGTCGTAAGACGCCGCGGCGCGGGGGGCCGGTCTCAATTGCGCCTTATTTTACGGTACGACCCGCAAGTCTCCTGTGCCGCTACACCATGTTCCGGTTGTGGAGTTCGCGCAGGATGTGTTCGATCGACCAGTCGAGCGCCTCGGTGCCTTCGACTGTGATGGTGGCGTGGGCTTGTGAGGGCAGGACGTAGAGGTCGGCCATGGGTTTGGCGGTGGCGTCGAATTGCGCGCGGACGGATTCTTCGGTGCGGCCGCGCTCGCGCATGTCGCGGTAGATGCGGCGGTTGAGGCAGACTTCGTTGGGGGCGTTGACGTAGATGCTGAAGTCGTAGAGCGGGACCAGCTCAGGGTAGTGGAGCGCGAGGATGCCTTCGACGAGGACGACGCGGCTGGGGGAGATGGGGTCGAAGGCGCCGGGGACGCGGGTGTGGCGGGAGAAGTCGTAGACCGGGCGCTGGATGGTGCGGCCTTCCGAGAGGCTGCGGATGTGCTCGATGAAGAGCTCGGATTCGAGGGAGTCGGGGTGGTCGAAGTTTTGCTTGTGGCGGGAGTCGAGGGGGAACTGCGAGAGGTCGCGGTAGTAAAGGTCGAGGGGGAAGAGCGTGGCGTCGAGTTGCGTGGCGAGCTCACGGGCGAGGGTGGTTTTGCCGGAGCCGGAACAGCCGGCGATACCGATCAGCAGAGGGCGCTGCGGGAGGGTGAGCTGTTCGGGTGCGGTCACGTGGATTAGTGTACGGCTCTTGGCAAGAGCAAACGCAAAGGCAACAACCTTGACGCAAAGTTCGCGAAGAAGAGCGCGAAGTTTCGCGAAGGAAGGCTACGGGATGGCGGCGGCGACCTGGGGAATGAGGGCTTTGACGAGGGAGGTGAACTGGGCTTCGACGCGGCGGCCGGTTTCCATGACTTCTTCGTGGTGGATGATTTCGTCGGAGACGCCGGCGGCCATGTTGGTGACCAGCGATAGTCCGAGGACCTCCAAGCCCATGTGGCGGGCGACGATGACTTCGTGGACGGTGGACATGCCGACGAGGTCGGCGCCGAGGGTGCGGAAGGCGCGGATTTCGGCGGGGGTTTCGTAGCTGGGGCCGAGGACTGCGAGGTAGACGCCTTCGGGGAGCGGGATGTTTTGTTTCGTTGCTTCGGCGTGAGCGAGAGCGCGGAGGCTGGCGGAGTAGGCCGTGGACATGTCGAAGAAGCGCTGGGCTGAGCCGGGTTTTGTCGCGAACGAAGGCTCGTTGGGGCCGAGGGCGGCGTTGGTTCCGGTGAGGTTGATGTGGTCGCAGATGCAGACGAGCCCGCCTTGGCCGAAACTCTTGTTTATTCCACCCGCTGCGTTGGTGACAATGAGTCCCGTGCAGCCGAGCAGCGCGAGGACGCGCGTGGGGAACACGACTTCGGACATCGCGTAGCCCTCATAGGCGTGGACGCGGCCCTGCATGACGGCTACCGAGACCCCGCCTATCGTCCCGAGAACCAGCTTGCCGGAGTGACCCTGCACCGTGGAGAGCGGCCAGCCGGGGATGTCGGCGTAGGGGATCGTGGTGGGGTTTTCTACCTGCGTCGCGAAATTGCCCAGGCCGGAGCCGAGGATGATGCCGAGGGTCGGCTTGGCGGCGTGGAGCGAACGGATGTGGTCTGTGGCGGCGGAGCAGCGGGTGTATTGATCGGACATTAGATGATTACCGGTCCTTATCGAAAAGCTTCACGGACAGAAGTGCAAGGGCAAATACATTTGCCTCGTGGCTGCGGCGAATCCTTGCCCAGCTCTCAAATGCGTTCTTGGCGACCTCTACGAGTTCCTGTGCCGTGAACTTGGTCCAGGAGCTTTCGAGGTCGTAGTCGGCGTCATGTCGAGCTTCTTGTAGCCTGACGAAAGCCCGCGCAATGGATTGAAGATCAACCGAAACAGGTGCTCCGAGAATGGGGGCAATCCCCTTGGGTGCATTCGGCGCGGAGAACATGCCGCTGACGCGTTTCATGTCGCTGTGTTCGAACCAGCGTTGGATTTTACGTGTTCCAACGAGCGAAATGTTCGGGCCAATGAGGCATACTGATTCGGAGGTTAGTAGATGAAACAATGCATAATATGCGGTGGATACAGCCCTGCGTAGACTCGCTTGCCTGGGACGGGTCCTTTCGCGCGTAGAGAGATGTCCGGCCAAGTCCAGAAGTTCATCCGGCAAGCTCATACAGCTTACTCAAGCCTCGTATATGGGAAACCGCCTATGCCTTCGTTGAGCATGGCGCTTGCGATTGTACTGAGAAACTTGGAGAGGCGCGTTATGTCTTCGCGACCAATCTTCGCCCCTTCTCTGACATGAAACGTCAGATATACCGAGGGATCGCCTGTGTGGTCTTCTTTGAACGTTGTTTCGACGCGTTCAATTTCATCGGGAAGGGCAAAACGAGCGAGGATCTCCTTGACCTTGTCTTGATCAATTTCGAGGGTAACTTCAGTCGTTTGCATAACAAAAGTATAGCCCTACTTAGGAAGGGCTAGGTAGGATGATAAGGTTCCAAGGCGAAGGCAGTGGAAGACATAGTGCGAGCAGATAAAATTCCGAGACTATTGACGAGGTGCGTTTATGAGCAAGGTTCGAGTGCTGGTTGGAACGAAGAAAGGTGCGTTTGTGCTGACGTCGGACGGCAAGCGCAAGCAGTGGGAGGTGAGCGGGCCGCACTTCGCCGGGTGGGAGATTTATCACGTCAAGGGATCGCCGGTTGATCCAAACCGTATCTATGCGTCGCAGTCGAGCTCGTGGTTCGGACAGGTGGTGCAGCGGTCGGACGACGGCGGCAAGAGCTGGGAGGCAGTTGGCAACAACTTCGCCTACGACGGCGTTCCCGGGACGCACCAGTGGTACGACGGCACGCCGCATCCGTGGGAGTTCAAGCGGGTATGGCATTTCGAGCCTTCGTTGTCAGACCCGGATACGGTCTACGCGGGGATCGAGGATGCGGCGATGTTCCGCTCCGGCGATGGCGGGAAGAACTGGGAGGAGCTGTCGGGTCTGCGCAAGCATGGATCCGGGCCGCATTGGCAGCCGGGAGCCGGTGGGATGTGTCTGCATACGATCGTGCTCGATCCGAGCAATGAGCGGCGGATGTTTATCGCGATTTCGTCCGCTGGCGCGTTTCGGACAGACGACGGCGGAGAGACGTGGAAGGCAATCAACCAGGGACTGCGGTCGGCGCATATTCCCGACCCCACGGCTGAGGTGGGGCACTGTGTGCATCGGATTGCGCTCCATCCTTCGCGGCCCGAGACGCTGTTTATGCAGAAGCATTGGGACGTGATGCGGTCCGACAATGCGGGGGATTCGTGGACCGAGGTCAGCGGAAATCTGCCCACGGATTTCGGGTTTTGCATCGACGTCCACGC
Source organism: Acidobacteriaceae bacterium (assembly GCA_035648695.1). GTDB lineage: Bacteria > Acidobacteriota > Terriglobia > Terriglobales > Acidobacteriaceae > Granulicella. The sequence goes on from DASRLB010000348.1 coordinate 11,934, forward strand.
GCATGAGCCGGAGACCGTGTACGTGGTGCCGATCAAGAGCGACAGCGAACATTTCCCGCTCGACGGCAAGCTGCAGGTGTTTCGCAGCAAGAGCGGAGGCGATGAGTGGGAGCCGCTGACCAGGGGGCTTCCGCAGACCGATTGTTATGTGAATGTGCTGCGCGATGCGATGGCAGTCGACTCGCTGGAGGAGTGCGGCGTTTACTTTGGGACGACGGGTGGACAGGTGTATTGCTCGCCCAATGGCGGCGAAAGCTGGGAGCCGATCGTGCGGGACCTGCCTGCGGTACTGTCGGTCGAGGTGCAGACGCTTCCGTGAGCCTGAACACCATCCGCGTAGAGCTTCCGGCGCATTTGCGCACGCTGGCGGGTGTGCGGGGCGAGGTGTCGGTCGAGGTTGCCGCGCCCATAACGCAGCGAGCTATTCTGGACGCAGTGGAAGCGAAGTATCCGATGCTGCGGGGGACGATTCGCGACCAGGCGACGAAGCAGCGGCGCGCGTTTTTGCGGTTCTTTGCGTGCGAGGAAGACCTTTCGTTCCAGGGGATGGATACGCCTTTGCCCGATGCGGTCGTGCAGGGGCAGGAAGCATTTCTGATCGTCGGGGCAGTGGCTGGAGGCGTGGCGTAAACTCCGCTCAGGAACCTCTCGCGCCGGTGACGCGTATGCACAACAAGGAGCGAAGTTGACCAGCGCAGACACAGGCACGAAAGAAAAAATCGCCGAGACGCTGGCTTCGATCCGTACCGAATCGGGCGCGAACCTGCTGGCGCTGGCGGAAGCGTCGCCGGTGCTGCTGGTGTTTCTGCGGCATTTCGGGTGCCCGTTCTGCCGGCAGATGATTGATGACGTGGGTGGTCTTCGCGGGCAGTTGGAAGAACGAGGTGTGCGGCCGGTTTTTGTACATCAGGGAACGCCCGAGGTTGCGCAAGCGACGTTCGATTACTACCGGTTCGGTGATGTGGAACGCATCCATGATCCGCAAGCCGCGATCTACAGGCATCCGCTGTTTATGCTGGGGCGGATGAGTCCGGCAAGGCAGATGTTGAAGCCCGCGGTGTGGCTGGGATGGTTGAAGGGTGCCGTCCGCAAGTATGGGATTGGAGAAGTCCACGGCGACAGCTCGCAAATGGCTGGCGTATTTCTTCTGAAGGACGCGAAGATCGTGCGGAAATTTATCCATCGATCGATGGCGGACCAGCCGGATTATCTGCGGCTGATCCGGCTCGATTAGGCGAGGTATTTCGACAGCGGTCCCCAGTAATGCTCCCTCCAGCCCTGGCTGAGGTGGGTGAAGCCGCCGGCGGGGAAGCTGGAGTGGTCGAGGACGAGAGTTGTGTTCGGCCCCTGGTCCTTGAGCTCGAAGCGAACGAGTGAGTAGAGGCCGGCGGGCCAGTCGGCCGGACGCCATGCCTGGACGATGCGAACGCCGGGGACAAGCTCGATGTTGCGGCCGCCGATCATGCCGCCGAAGAGCGAGAATGTGCCGCCGGCTTCGGGGCGGATTTCCGCGGGGGCTCCGGAAAATGCGGTGAACTGTTTGGAGTCGATCAGGATTTGATAGACGCGGGTTGCGGGGGCTTTGAGCTCGACCTCCTGATGGAGCGCGGTCTTCTTGCTGTCCTCGGCTGTGCTGGGGATTTGAGCCATTGGCTGTTGGGCGCTCGCATTGATGACCAGTCCGGCGACTGCGAGGGGGGTGGCGGCCAGGAGGCGACGGCGCGTGGTTTTACCGGTGAACACTTGCGATTTGCTGCGAGTCATTGTTCTCTCCATGTCCGGCTTTCGTTGCAGCTTCCGGATTCCCAATCTAAGCATGGCGAGAAAATATGTTCTACATCATATTTTCTTCGTGGGATGATTTGTTCGTAGACATGGAGGTGAGTCATTCCCTATCCCACGAACCATCGCACGGAAGTGAAGAAGAAGATTGTCAACAGCGCGCGGAAGCTGTTCAACCGGCGGGGCTTCGATAATGTGTCTTTGGGCGAGATTATGGCGGGTGCGGGACTGACGCATGGCGGGTTCTATAGCTACTTCAAGAGCAAGAGCGATCTGTATGCGGAGGTGCTGGCGTGCTTCTTTACCGATCCGGAGTGGAAGAACTGCTGGGAGGGTGTCGAGGTGGATATGGCGTCGTCGCAGGTGGGGCCGCAGGTTGTTCGGGCGTACCTGTCGCGGCAGCACTTTGAGGACGTGGAGAATTCGTGCCCGATGGTGGCGCTGCCCAGCGATGTTTCCCGTAGCGGCAAAGGCGCGAAGCGGGCTTTCGAGACGGTGTTTGCGGCGATGGTGGATGTCCTCGAGCGCAGTATGCCCCGGGGCTCGGCGCGAAGCACGGCTTATGCGACGGCTGCTCTATGTGTTGGAGGCATGGTCGTCGCGCGGGCCGTGGTCGATCTGACGCTCGCCGATGAACTGCGCGATGCTTGTATGGAGGTCGCGCTGAAGCTCGGTGGCTGGGAGGACGAGGTTAAAACGGCGGCGAGGAAAAGGGCGCGCAAATGAGCGTCGGGGACTAAGCTGCTGAGTGAGTGATGGAGATGCGATGGATAATGCCTGGCCGGAGTTGAAGTGGGCGGCGTGGAGCGAGACTGCCGACACGCTGCATATGTGGACGCAGATCGTCGGCAAAACGAGACTCGCATTGAGTCCGCTGCAAGCGCATTGGTGGAATGTTCCGCTCTACGTGAGCGCGCGCGGGTTGAGCACTGCCGCCATGCCGTACGGCGACGAGATGCTGGAGGTTGAGTTCGACTTTGTGAGCCACGACCTGCGCTACATGCTGAGCAGCGGTGCGATGCTGTCGACGCCACTGCGGGCGCAGTCGGTTGCGGAGTTTTATAGCGAGTATCGGCGGAGTCTGGCGGCGCTTGGGGTTGCGGTGCAGATCGATAGCCTGCCGTGTGAGTTGAAGACGCCGATTCGGTTTGAAGAGGATACGCAGCATGCGGCGTACGACGCCGAGGCCGCGCACCGGTTCTGGCGCGTGCTGGTGCGGGCGGACCGGATTTTTCAGGAGTTCTCAAAGGGTTTCATCGGCAAGGTGAGCCCCGTGCATTTCTTCTGGGGCAGTTTTGACTTGGCGGTGACGCGGTTTTCAGGGCGGCGTGCGCCGGAGCGGCCGGAGCTCGATGCGATCATGCGTGAGGCGTACTCGCACGAGGTGATCAGCGCGGGTTTCTGGCCGGGGAATGGCGGCTTTGGCGAGGCGGCGTTCTATTGCTACGCAGCCCCTGCGCCGGCGGGATTGGCTGAAGCAAAGGTTCGTCCGGCTGCGGCGAGCTACAATGCGACGCTGGGCGAGTTCATTTTGAAGTATGACGATTTGCGCGCGGAGAGTGATCCGGATGGGGCGTTGAGGGAGTTTCTGGAGAGCACGTATCAGGCGGCGGCGAATCTGGCCGTGTGGGACCGCGGGGCGTTGGAGCGTTAGCTCATTTGAATCGGCTTGGATCTGGCTGCCTATGGCTAAGTTTCCGCCAATGTTATCGGCTTCGGTTATACTTGCTGCGATATTCTTACCCGGTTCATCCGAGTTTTGTTTTCTTATACTTCCACTTTTTTGGAGACGCCATGCCAGACCGTCTAACCGCTGCCCGCGACAAGGTGGGTGAACTAAAGCTAAAGAAAGCATTCAACAGTGTGACCTTCGTCTACGGCACCCAGGGAAGAGGAAGCGTTATCGTGAAGGGTCTGAAGGCATGGGCCGGCCGGGCCAAAGCCAACGCTGCCCCGAACCCCGTAAACCAGCAAATCGAAAGGGTCATCAACCGCGAACTGAACCTCTTCGATCCCGGGCGCAGGGCAGAGGTCTATCTCGCCGGCGGCTATCAGATGATGGACATGTACTACGGCCAGGCAGGCAACGATGTCTACAAGCTTCGCGACCCCGTTATCGCCGAATTCGTTCATTACGCCATGGGCTTCAAGACGGCCTTCACAGCCAAAGAGACCGGCCGCGATGCCTACATGTTCCACTTCAAGACCCAGACCGAAGGCTGGCGCGACGGCGGGCCAGCCAATGTCGCTTACGGCATTTCCGCGACCAAGGAAATTTCGCGCATCATTCGCTGGGGCATTCAGACCATGGGTGGAAAGCTTATCTTCGAAGGCAGGGAACTCTTCTACTCGCAGGTCTTCGATACCGCCGCCATGCGCGTATCCGATACCGACCTCGAAGCCCAGGAGCTATTCAAGTTCTTCACCCCCAACGCATCGCGGGCCGCGTTCGGTAAAGGCACAATCATCTTCAATTGGGCGGGCAAGGAAACCGTACCGACGAAGTACCACTTCCTGACCAACTGGAAGTTCGGCGGCATGGACAAGGACAACAAGCCGCTGATGCACAAGAAATCGAACATCGGCGCGCTCTCATTCATCAAGCAGCCGTCCTATCGCCCTATCTGGAACAACTTCGCGGACGTTCCCATGTCGTTGGCCGGCGTCGACAAGGCGAAGCTGCTGGAATTCGTCGAGCACCACGGTCCGCTGGCTGTCTGAACACATGGATGGCTGTTGACGTGGGCGCTATGCGTCCCGCCTGATCAACCTTCCCCAGTTCTTCCATGGCGGTAGCGGGAGGATGAAGATGTTGGCCTCGGCGGATGCGCCGATCCGCTCCCACGAGTTCATGCCAAAAAGGGCCAGTAGGCGCCCTGCAAGTCACGCTGCCATCAGGCGGTAAGCTGCGCTTCGATCTCCGCGCGCTGCGGCATCGAGGGCGCCGTCCCATGCCGGGTGACGGAGATGCCCGCGCAGGCGGAGGCGAAACGTGCAGCGTCCTCGGGGCCGCGGCCTTCGGCGAGAGCGGCGGCGAATGCGCCGCAGAAAGCGTCGCCCGCACCGGTTGTTTCGACCACCGGACCGGCGCTGAAGCTGGGGATGAGCGTGCTTTGTCCGCCCGCGGTCCGCAGCAGCGAGCCGCGCGCGCCCAGCGTAAGCACCACGTTGCGCGCGCCGCGGGCGATCAGCGAGTCGGCGGCCAGCTCCGCCTGCTCAACCGTTTCGACGGTAAGCCCGGTGAGCAGCGCGGCCTCGGTTTCGTTGGGGATAAAGAAGTCGGCGAGCGCGATCAGCGCGTCGGGCAGCGGCGACGTAGGCGCGGGCGCGGGGTTGAGGATCGTGGTGACGCCGGCAGCGCGCGCGATTTCGAGCCCGCGTTGAACCGTATCGAGCGGCAGTTCAAGCTGAGTGAGGAAGACGCCGGTGGCCTGAATGGCTTCATGCTCCGCGTCGACGTCGTTGGGAGTAAGTGTGAAGCACGCGCCGGGAACGACGATGATGGCATTCTCGCCGCGCACCGAGTCGATCAGGATCGCCGCGGCGCCGGTGGGCATCGGACAGGTGCCGACGAGCGAAGCGTCGATGCCGTCCGCTTCCCACAAATCACGGGCAATTCGACCGAAGGCGTCGTCGCCGAGCTTCGACATGAAGCGGACCTGCGCTCCGGCCCGTGCAGCGGCCACAGCCTGGTTGGAACCTTTGCCGCCCGGACCGAGCGCGAACGAATCGCCCATCAGCGTTTCCCCCCAGGCGGGCAGGCGAGCGGCACGGAAGGCGAGGTCGGCGACGAAACTGCCCATGACGAGAACTTTATTGCTCATGCGATTTCCTTTACGGCGGAGGTTGAGGTGGTGCAGGGTGTTGAATCAGCTTTGAGCTACGAGCATAGAGCGATGAGGAAGAGCGATCAGGCTGCGTAAGCGCGAGCGATAAGGATCAGCGCGAGAACGTAAGCCGCGACCATCGCCCCGAGAAAACCCTTGGCGCGTGTGTTGGCGCCGCGAAATTCCTTCCAGAGAAAGACGCCCCACAGCGTGGCGACCATCGGCGACGCCTGCCCAATGGCATACGAAATCGGCAGGCCCACCTTGCCGCCGGCGACCAGGTTGAACACCGTTCCCAGGCCCCAGATCGCTCCGCCCAGCAGGCCGAGAACATGGTAGCTGGCTGGAGCGGCTCTGTATCCAGCCATCGACACCGGCTGCCCAATCAGCGGCTTCCGCATCAGGATCGGGTTGAAAACGAAGCAGCAGAGAAATGCGCCCAGCGTCATAAATACTGCGGCAGTATAGGGGCTCAGCGCGCCAGGCGGAACGGCAAGCCCGGCGGAAGCATGCGTGCCGGTAAGCGCCTTTTCGAGCAGCGGCGCCCACGAGCCCATCAGCACGCCCGACACCAGGCAGACGATGATGCCCTTGCGCGTCGGCACAGCGCCGGCAACTCCGCGCGCGGCGTACGCAAAGCCGATAAAAATCACCGCGACCAACGCCATCCCAACGCCGGAGAAAAGCAGCGTGGCATTGCCCGCGGGATGAATGATATAGCTCAACGCCGTGCCTTCGACCAGCGCGATGCCGATCGCCAGAGGAAACGCGATCGCCAGGCCCACCATTTCAATCGCGGCGATCAGCAGCACGTTGGCGATATTGAAGACGAAGCCGCCAAACGCCGCATACCACAGGCAACTGCTGTCCGCCTGATGCAGGTTGGGCAGGAAGCTGAATATCCCGCCGTTGATGCTCCCCATCGTGAACGCGAGCACCAGCGAAATAAGGAAAATGCCGAGGCCGTAGTCCCAGTAATACAGCTCGAAGCGGTAGTTCTTTGTGCCCTTGAACGTGTTGGCGAAGGAGCCCCAGCAGATGGTGCTGAGGATCGTCATGACAAGCGCGGCGGCAAAGGTTGCGGGAACGAACATAGCTGCCCATGATGCACTCTTGGGCTATACCGCGTCCACATGTTTGTGCGGCGCGCGGTTGTGTGTCTTGCCTCAATTTGCGCACGCGGCAAAGTCCAACGGTATTCCGCGGCGATTGTCACCCGGTTGCGAAGGCCGTCGTGCTATTCAGGTACAGTTTTCACATGAGCGTGAGCACGGACAGCGTTGCGGGAAAGCGGACCTATTTGCAGCGCTGGCTGCGCATCGAGGGCCCGAGCCGCCCCCGGGTCTACGTCCAGGTCTACGCGACGGCCGAGATGCTCAGTCTCAATTACTGGCTGGAAATCGTGCTGTCGGCCGGCATTGCTACCCTCGGCCTGGTCGAGAACAGCCCGGCTGTGATCATCGGCGCGATGTTGATTTCGCCGCTGATGGGGCCGATCATGGCGACCGGAATGGGCCTGGGCATTGGAGACCTGTTCCTCACCGCCAAGGCCATCGCCAATCTCATGCTGAGCGTGACGCTGGCCGTTGGACTCTCCGCGCTGTTCGTGTGGCTGCTTCCATTCCATTCCGCTACGAACGAGATTTTGTCGCGCACCAACCCCACGCTGCTCGACCTGGGAATAGCGTTGCTCTCGGGCCTCGCCGGCGCCGTGGCTGTCGCGCGGTCCGGGGGCGGCGGCGACGGCGTCGCCACGCTCCCCGGCGTGGCCATCGCCGTCGCGCTGATGCCGCCGCTTTGCACCATCGGCTTCGGCCTCGGCAGCGGGGCGAACCTCCACATCATGGCAGGCGCAGGTCTGCTGTTTCTGACCAACCTGGTGGCGATCGTCAGCAGCGCCTTCGCGGTGTTTTTGCTGATCGGGATGAATGCCCCCGATGTCCGGCCCGAGGTCGAACGCTCGCACGCGAAAGAGCCGCTGGTAAAGCGGTTCGCGGGCACATCCGCGGGCCGCATGTTGACAACGGGCGGCGCCTTGCACTGGCGCATCGTGATGCTGGTGGTCCTGCTGGCAACGGTGGGATGGCCGCTACGCTCTGCCCTGCGGCAACTGGCGGGCGAGGCCGTGGCACGGGAGGCAGTGCAGGCGGCTGTCCGCAAGCTGGTGCCGGCGGCCGATGAGGTCTCCCGCCAGGTTGAAGTAGGCAGAGGGAGCATCGCTGTTCGCCTCGTCGCGACCGAAGAACTTTCGGACGCCCAGGTCCGGCAGGCCGAGCGGGAGATTGAAAGGCGCACCGGCCGCAAGACCGATATTTCAGTAGCCAGCGTTGCCAGTCAGAGCGAACTCGCTGGACTGATGCAACGGCTGGCGGCCCCGGTAGCTTTACCTCCTCCGCCGCCGCCAAAGATCGTGCCGCTGGCCGACGTCCGCGACGATCTACTGGCGCGCGTGCAGCCGGCGTTGACCGCGGTATGGCCCGCGGAAGTTCCGGTGCAGAGCTATGCGCTGTCCCTCAGTGCGGATGGTGTCACGCTCAATGTCACCTACGCGGCGGTCAAGCCGGTCACTCCAATTTCCCTCGGCATTCTACAGAAGGATTTGCAGACCGCGCTGACCTCGCCGTCGCTGACCCTTCAGACGAAGCGCGTTGCGCCGCCGAAAACCGGCAAAGCGGCTTCGCACACCGCACGGCGGCGTTGAGGTAAGACGCTCGCGGCAAGAACCGGCGCGCCTTGGGACACTTGCGAAAGTGTCATGGGATCGATGGCGACGCACCTGAGCGCTCTGTAGGCTCCTCTCAACGGTTGAGACCGGGAGGGACGCGCGATGGAAATGCTGATTCGGAAACAACATATTCCCTGGTTCATGGCGACAGGGCGAGCGCTGCTCGGCCCGGTGCTGGTGATCGGCGAAAAATGTGGCTGGAACGGCTTCACGCTGGCGGCGCTGATCGTCACAGCGCTGCTCTCGGACATCTTCGACGGCATCCTGGCGCGGCGATGGCACTGCGATACGGCTAACGTCCGGCTGTTCGACTCCATGGCGGACACGTTCTTTTACGCCTGCGTCGTGGCCGCGCTTTGGGTTGGAAGACCGGAGGTGTGGGCGAGCTACGGCACACCGGTGTTGATGCTGTTGGCTCTCGAAGCCGGACGGATCGGGTTCGACTTCATCAAATTCGGCAAGCCCGCAAGCTACCACTCCTACCTCGCCAAAACGTGGGGACTGGTGCTCGCAAGCGCGATCGTAACGGTATTCGCAGCCGGGCACGCCGCAGTGCTGATGACCGCCGCCATCGTGCTCGGCATGGCGTGCAATCTTGAGGGGATCGCGATGTCGGTGATGTTGCCGGTTTGGCGGAGGGATGTGAAGACGCTTGCGGCGGCGTGGCGGATACGAAGTGAGATCGGTCGAGCGTCGCAGAACGGTTATGCAGTTTCGTCTGCCCAGAGTCGCGACGTCGTCAACCGGAAGCCGGCGACCGGCGCGTCTGCTTCAATGGAGTCCGGCCTGTGCAGCGTTTCGGGCTCGGCGTTGGGACGATAGATGGTAATTGTCGCAGCATACGGATCAACCATCCAGGCGAGTTGCGCGCCGTTCGCCATCCACACTTCCATTTTGGCTTGAAGCACTTTGAGCGAATCGCTCTCGGAGAGGATTTCGATCACGAACTCAGGACAAAGCGGCGGATACGACGCCTGTTGCCGCGCGGTGAGGGTATTCCAGCGCTCATAGGAGAGCCACGAAGCGTCAGGACTCAACATGGACCCGTCCGGGAGGTTGAAGCCGCCGTTCGAACTGAAGAACAGGCCTCGTCCGTCGTCCTCCGCCCACATGCCGAGTTCACGGATGACAATCGCTTCCCAGTTACTGCCCCAACCACCGACTGGTGTCATAATTTCCAACTCTCCCTTAGCGTTCCGCTCAATTCTGTAGGGTTTGTTCTTCCGCGAGAAGGCAATCAACTCATCGTCGGTTAACGGCGAAGGAGGACGCAGGACAATCGGCAGCGGGAGACCCGTCAACGACCATTCCATACGCCCTCCTTCAGTACTTCGAGAAGCTTCGGATTCAATTGTAGTGCGCGAAACTACGCGACGACTTCGATACCCATCGACCGCGCGGTGCCGCGGATGGTCTTCGCTGCAGCCTCGACAGTCGAAGCATTCATGTCCGGCATCTTCTGCTTGGCGATCTCGAGGATCTGCTTCTCGGTGACCTTGCCCAGCTTCTCCTTGTTGGGAGTGCCGGAGCCCTTGGGAATGCCGGCAGCCTTCAACAGGAGCACCGGCGCCGGGGGCGTCTTGGTGATGAAGCTGAAAGTGCGGTCGGCATAAACGGTGATGACGACCGGGATCGTCAGGCCGGCCATCGCCGGGTCTTTGCTGGTGCGCTCGTTGAACTGCTTGCAGAACTCCATGATGTTGACCTGCGCCTGGCCGAGCGCGGGGCCGACGGGCGGCGCGGGCGTGGCTTTGGCGGC
>DASRLB010000349.1:0-16776 GCA_035648695.1 Acidobacteriaceae bacterium
TACTCCAGCACATCAACCACCGTGATCCTCGTGCCACGAACGCACGGCTTTCCACTGCGCTTCCCAGGCTCCATCGTGATGATCTGCGAATAGTCCATAAGCGTACGGTAAGCCAAACCATGCTGGTAGTAAAGCCGTTTAGCGGTGCCCACGCAAACGCTTGACACCGCCTATACAATTAAGCCAGACAAGATTCCACGAAGCCCGGCCACCCGCCGGGCTTCCGCACTGAACCCGGGAGACCGACCACCGCCTCCCCAGGGGTACAGAGCTAAGTCCCATCGAATGGAAACTTTACCCCAAATAGGGGGGAGGGGTATCCCCCAAAACAACAAACAATCAGGCCGCATCCAACTCCCCACAGGAGTACCCTGCTCTCGTGCCCAAACCCGACACCTCCGAAACCCTCTCCATCGACGGCCACGCGGTCCGCATTTCGAGCCCCGACAAGCCTTACTTCACCAGCGAAGTAAAGCTCTCCAAGCTGGACATCGTGAAGTACTTCCTCTCCGTCGCTCCCGGCGCGCTGCTCGGCATTCGCGACCGCCCGATCGTCCTGAAGCGCTTCGTCGACGGCGCCGAAAAGGACCCGTTCTACCAGAAGCGGGCCCCATCGGACACGCCCGAGTGGGTCCGCAAAGTCACCCTCTCCTTCCCTTCCGGCCGCACCGCCGACGAGATCGTCATCGACAACACCGCCAGCCTCGCCTGGATCGTCAACCTCGGCTGCATGGAGCTGCATCCGCACCCGGTCCGCTCCGGCGACCTCGACCACCCCGACGAACTCCGCATCGACCTCGACCCCATTCCCGGCGTTCCGTGGGACCACGTCCGCCGCGTCGCCCTCGAAGTCCGCGCGCTGCTCGAAGAGCACGGCCTCACACCCTTCGTAAAGACCTCCGGCTCCCGCGGCATGCACGTCAACGTCCGCATCGAACCCCGCTGGACCTTCACCGAGGTCCGCCGCGCCGCCCTCGCCGTCTCTCGCGCCATCGAGCGCCGCATGCCCGGCGTCGCCACCTCCAAGTGGTGGAAGGAGGAGCGCCAGGGCGTCTTCCTGGACTACAACCAGAACGCCAAGGACCGTACGACAGCCTCCGCCTATTCTGTGCGGCCGCTGCCGGACGCCCGCGTCTCCGCGCCACTCCGCTGGGACGAAGTCTCCACCTGCAACGCAGCCGACTTCACCGTCCTCACCATGCCCGCCCGCTTCGCCGCCCTCGGTGACCCCCACGCCGACATGGACGCGCACGCAGGCTCGCTAGCCTCTATACTGGAGCTAGCAGCGCGTGACGAAGCCGAGGGTCTCGGCGACGCCCCCTGGCCCCCCCACTTCGCCAAACAACCCACCGAACCCTCACGCGTGCAGCCGTCAAAGGCAAAAAAATCTTTCGACACGCAAATGGCTGAGGGATTCGGCGCGCAACGTTTCCGCAAACAGGCAAAGAAGATTCAGGAAGGCGAACCCGAAGCCTAGCTGCCGAACACTTCCTGCAACTCCGCCGGCGCGACTACCTCAAGCTGTGCATACGTACATTCCTGCGTCGGCTTGTCCGGCCTCCATCGCCTGAAGTGCGCGAGATGCCGAAAGCGGTCGCCCTGCATGTGCTCGTACGCCACTTCGACCACCAACTCCGCACGCAGCGCCACCCACGAGAGATCCTTGCCCGCGGACCACCGGCTCTGCCCGCCCGGCATGCGCTGTCCGGAGCTCGACGCCTCAGCCCGGCCTTGCCACGGATGTCCTTCGAGCGCATTCTCGCGATACGGTGCCAGAAACTCCACCAACTCCCGCCGTTTCACCTGTGTAAAGCTGGCACACACGCCCGCATGATGCAGCGCCCCCGCATCGTCATACAGCCCCAGAAGCAGCGACCCCACCGCCGTCCCCTCACCATCCTTATGCCACCGAAACCCCGCCACCACGCAGTCGCAATCCCGCTCATGCTTCACCTTCAGCATGGTGCGCTTGCCCGGCTCGTACGTGCTGGCAAGTCCCTTCGCCATCACCCCATCCAGCCCCGCACCCTCGAACCGCTGAAACCAATCCCGCGCCACATCGAGCGAGTGCGTCGCCGGAGTCAAATGCAGCGGCGCAACCGCATGAGCCATCACTTCGCTCAGCCTCTTGCGACGCACCTCGAACGGCTCATCGCGCAGATCGCGATCGCCCTCCGACAGCAGATCGAAAAACACAACGGAGGCCGGCATCTGTTCCGCCAGCATCTTTACCCGCGACGCTGCCGGATGAATCCGCAGCGTCAGCGCATCGAAGTCCAGCCCACGGTCGCGCGCAATGACGATCTCCCCATCCAGCACACACCGCTGCGGCAACTGTGCTCGCAGGGGCTCCATCAACTCGGGGAAATATCGATCCAACGGCTTCAGGTCGCGGCTCTGCAACAGTAGATCGTCGCCATCGCGAAACACGACAACGCGGAAACCATCCCACTTCGGCTCGAATATCCATCCGCCGTTTTCCGGAAGCGCCTCTACCCGCTTTGCCAGCATCGGCGGAATGGGCGTGAAACCCGCGTCATTTTGAAAATCCGTCATTGTTCCTCCGTCGCTGCCAGGGTCTTAACGAGCTTAGAGCAATGAGCTATTGAGCAAAGAGAAAATGCTCCAAGACTCTGAGGCATCCTTTATTGCATCTCCCCCGGATGCACCGCTTCCGGCGCATGCAGCTTCAACCTCGGTTGCGACGTTGTGATCTTCAGCCTCGTCAGTGTATTCGCCTTCTCGTTATTCGCGCTGGCCATAAACGTGGCCGTGTAACTCTCCGCGATCGCCGAGCTAAACTCCCTGAGAAACGGCGTCAGCGACACGGGATTCATGTTGCCGTTATAGAGAGAGCGTCCGCCCGTCGCCTCCGCAACCTGCTGCAAATAACCCTGTCCGCTGAACGAGGCAGACCCGCCTCGCATCCCCGCATCGTGGTATGCGATCGCATACACCGCGATCCCGGCGCGCAGGGCGTCGTTCTGTGCCACTTCTACATACGGGCTATCCTGGTTCATGACTGAAGTACTGCCGTTATAAGGATCGACCCCGTTGGTCAGCATCAGTACGAACCGCGTCGCAGGGTCGTGCGAAGGCCACTTTTTCGCAATGTCCGAGAGGCAAAAGTACGGGCTCGCACTGGCCCCGGGGACCGACATCGGCACATGCAGTTCGGCCGCCACCGCCGCATGGTCCGCGGAAAACCCATTCGGTGCATCGACGCTTCCGTTGCGCATGTACCCCACCAGCACCTGCACTCCCGGCGGCAGCGACGTAATGAATTGCCTCACGTCCCCTAGCTGGTTGCCGAACGAACTCCGCAGCCCATCGTCGATCAGGATGGCGACCTGCGTACTCGCCGGGCGCACGCGCGCCAGCCCCGTCAACGGCGTCTGATGCCCATTCACCTCAACTTTAATCATCGCCGGATCGAGCTGCGGCGGCTGCTTCGCTTCCACCGAAATCGTCGCGCGCGTTTCCACCGGACCTTCTACCGGGATCTGCGCCACCAACGGCACAACACCGGCAAGCACACCCAAAACACTCAACTGCATCATCACACGCATAAGCACCTCCACATTGGTTAGACGTGCTTTAAGCAGTTGCCGTCGCGTGCAGCCAGCGGCCCGCGCTGCGCGAAGCCAACGCGGGCCGTTTCCCTACTCTGTGATTTAGTCGCCGCCCAGCCGTATCTTGAACCCCGCGCGCGCCGTCAACGGCAACCCCGGGAACCCGATGGGCCCAATGTGCTGATCGTTCAGCAGGTTCTCAAGCTGCACGAACGCTCCAATCTTCGACGTGAACCGGAACGTCCCGCCGAGGTCCAGCTTCGCATACCCGAAATCCAGATCGCGGTTGGGCAGGATCATCGAGTTCCCCCCATTGATGTCCTCGAAATCCAGAAACGTCGAGTCGTCGCTGCGGCTCGCCAGCGCGCCTTTGAACGCCACCGAAAACCGCGGCCGGTTATAGTCCACGCCAAAGAAACCCGTGTGCGGCGGACGCCGGAACGGCCGTCCTCCAACCAGCGGACTCTCCGCGCCGATCGCAATCCCCGGCAGGTTCGGATTCTCCGTCGGTGTCCCCTGATTCGCAAGCACCGCATCGTTCGCGAACGACTGCACCACGCTCGTATCGAGATAAGTGTAACCGCCATGCACGAACAACCGATGCTTGAATTTCCATTCCACTTCCAGCTCCGCACCGGACGCGCGATAAGCCAGCGAGTTCAAGTATGCCGAAAAGATCGAAGGAAAATTCAAATTGAAATATTGCGCCAGCGCTTCTCCACTGACACCTTCGAGCTGCCGGTCGAAAACGTTGTGGAAGTAGTCGGCCTTCAGCACCAGCCTCTCGCCCATCACGTTCTGCTCGACGCCGATATCGTAGTTGCGCGAACGCTGCTGCTGCGGCGGCCCTACATGGAACGCCGCGCGATCGGCCGCGGAAATCTGCCGGTAAAGGCTGTTGAACTCCAGCGAAAGACTCGGCTCCTGCACACCCGTCGCGGCGTTGGCGCGAATCTTCGTTCCATGAAACAGCTTGTCCGAGGGACGCACCGGAACATACGCCAACCCGATGCGCGGCGTACCCGCAATGCCGTACAGATGGTTTTTCTCCACCGCTCCGCCCGCCGAGTAGAACAAGCGTCCCCACGCCTGCCCCTGAAACTGCAGGTTGTATTCAAAGTTCGTGCGCTGCACTTTTTCGTTTTCGCCGAAGTCGTTGTCGTTGAACACGCCGCGCTCGTTGTCATAACGAAACCCGAACAGCGCCAGAAATTTCGGCGAGAACGTATAGTCCGACTGGTAATAAAGCTGGTCGCGGTTGGAAGCCTGGTCGTCGTTCGGCAAGAAGAAAGAAGCCTGCCCGGTCGCGGTATATCCATTCGCTCCGCGGATCGTGGAAACATTGCCAAAGTATTCAAAGAAGCCGGGAAACACTTCGACCGGCGTTCCCTGGTTCGTAAACATCTTCTCCTGTTCACGCTTGCGCGCAATGCCATAACGCAGCAGGTTGTGCCAGTCGGCTTTGGTCCTGTTTTCCAGCGTAATGCCCGAATAAAGGTCCTGGTCCGACTGCTTCGCATCCGACGAAACGCCATAAAAATCGTGCGCGCTCGGCAATCCCGTCGCCGACACGCCATCGCGAATCGTAAATCGCATCTGCGTGTTGCCGGTGAATTCGTAGCCAATATTCGCCGCCGAAGTCGCCGAGTGATACTTGTCGCGCGGGAGCGCATTCGACGTATCGAAGCGCGAGAATGCGCCGAAGTAATCCAGTTTCCGATCGACCCCACCCAACGTCACTTCGTTGCGATACTCATGCAGCGTGCCCGCATCGCCCGAGTAGTTCAGCACCGGCTGCAGCGTCGTTCCCCGGGGCGTATTCAGCGTAATCACCGCCGCGCCCGCGTCCGTGCCATACAGCGCCGAGTTCGGCCCCCGATACATCTCGACGTGCCCGATCGCCGTCGAGCTTACCGTGCCGAAATCGAATACTCCGCCCACATCGTCCGCGGGAATGCCGTCGACCAGCACCAGGTTCGCCGTCGAATTCCCTCCACGCACGAACAGCGACATCACGCCGCCAGTCATGCCCGTCTGCACCAGCACGGCGCTGGGCGTCTGCCGCATCTCTTCACCCACGCCGATCCGGGGCACCAGGTCTTCCAGCGGAATCACGCTCACCGGCGCGGTCAACTGCGGCAGCGGCGTCGGAATCCCCGTCGCAGTCACCGACACTTCCTGCCTCACCGTCGTCGTTGCCAGCACCGCATCCTGCGTCACAATATCTTCCGCTCCGCCATAAAAATCCACGCCAATGGCCGGCAGAAACCCGCCCGCCGACGCCAGCAGCGTAAACCGCCCCGCGTCGGCTGTACGGATCTCGAAGCTGCCGTCAACGGCAGCCGTCCCCTGAGCAATCGTCTTGCCGTTTTGGACCAACTGCACCCGCGCCCCCGCAACAGGCGTGCCCAGCGCCGTGGTCACACGGCCGCGCACGACAACGGCGTCAGCGGCCGTCGCAAACAAAAGCAGAAGGAAAAGCGTGAAGGCGAAGCGTCGCAGCGAGTGTGCGCGCAAAGGCAAGCTCGCCCCATCTGGGCGCAAAGCCCGGGGCAGATCAGTATGCATGGACAACTCCTCCGCTCTCCCTGCGAGAGCGTGGTGACGTGCGCAGCGGAACCGGTCTCCTGACTGGCGCGATCTCAAGCCTGGCCATACATCGTTCGACTCTCCCTTCCCGGCGCCGGGGTGGCGTCAGTGGCAGATTCGCGGCAGACTTTCACCCTCCAAAGAAGGTGCGCGCTTCACAGTTGCGGGGCAGTGGCGGAGTTTCACCGCGCTTCCCGAACATTCCATTGCGGTACAGAGTGGATTCGAGCACTGCCTTCCAGTCGGCAGCGCAATAAGGCCCGTCCTCAGTGTGCCGACTGTTGCAGCGGAAGTCAAAACTGGTTCTGGCGCGTGTTCTGGCGCGCTCTCTGCACCGGCGGTTCCCAACCCACAATCCGCAAAACCGTTCGTCAGATTGTGCCTGCCCCCTCAGCAGGGTTCCGACCACAGGAAGTGCCATCGAAATCTCGCCTCCCGCAAGCCGCCGATGTCCCGCCACGGTAACGCAACAAAAACTTTTCCACAGCGCACGCCCCAAATACCGCCATGCGAGCCTCGCAGAGGCCGTCCGCGCCCACCGAACCCTGCAACTTTTGGGCTAGGGCCATTGTCCCCAACGCAGGTAACTGCGGCGCAAACTATAGTAACCGTCCCGAAAATCACCATAACCGATGTCTTGTCAATGACTTGCCCGGACGGACGGCATGGCGCCTGCTTTGTCGTCCGGCGACCTAAATATCTGGGAACATTCAACTTATTTAAAATAATTAAGTTTTCCTCTTGCAACTGGTAACCACCGGTGCTAGTCTCAACGAGTTACCGATGTTCCTATTTGAGATGACGCCCACTGCCAGAGGTAACCGTCTCGCCGATCTAACGTAACTCAAACTCAACGAGGGCTTACCTCCAATGAAAACTACGTTCTTCATCAAGACCGCACTTGTTGCACTTTCGGTTGCCCTTTTTGTTCCACTGGCTTCGGCTGACCGAGTTACATTCTCTGGCACCACCATGGACGGGGACACGTTCTCCGGCAGGTTCACTGTCGTTGCCGACGTCAATCCCCTTAACCCGCCGAACGCTTATGACATCATTCGCATCAGCGGGGTGACCGATATTCAGGGCCATACGCAGTACATCGACTCCGCGGCTTCGGCTGCCGCGTACAGCGGTCCTTACGTCTACACGAATGCGATTCCCGGAAATTCGCCCAGCGGCGCGTTTGACATCGACAATCTGTATTTCACTTCCGGCAACCCGTTCGACTACGATGGCCCGTTGGCAATGTTGCCTCACGGCCTCGAGCTCAATCTGTACTACGGCACTCAGCCGAACGACATGAACGGAGCCCTGGAGGAGAGCAACGGTTACTTCTCACCGTTTGCCACTTTTACCAGTGTGCTGGTCGTCCCCGGCCCCGTCCCCGAACCGTCCAGCCTCGTCCTGTTCGGCACCGGCATTGTCGGACTCGCAGGCGTTGTCCGTCGCCGCATCAAGGCTTAACCTCGGCCGGCACCCGCCGTTCCGCCTCAGAATCAAAAGCCCGTATTCGCGATAGCTTCTCTATCGCGGATACGGGCTTCTGGCGTTCGGGACCGTCGACTCGCTCTATATCGTCAGCAGCACTTTACCGGTGGTCTTCCTGGCTTCCATATCGCGTTGCGCCTGTGCCGCCTGCTCCAGCGGATAGCGATGTTCGGTCCGCAGCTTGAGCGCTCCGCTCAAGACCCATCCGAAAACATCGTGCGCGCGCTGCTCCAGCTCTTCCCGCGTTCGCATGTAATCCTTCAATGTCGGTCGCGTGACGTACAGCGACCCCAGCCCCGCCAACCGGATCAAATCGAACGGCGGCACCGCTCCGCTTGAGGCGCCATACAGCGCCAGCAGACCGCGCGGCCGCAGGCACTTCAGCGAGTCCTCGAACGTCGTCTTCCCCACCGAGTCGTACACCACCGGCAAACCCGCTCCGCCCGTAATCTTCTGCACCTCTTCGCGAAAATTCTGCCGGGTATAAAGGACCACATGCGCAGCGCCCGCCTGCCGCGACAGCGCAGCCTTCTCCTCGGTCGAAACGGTCGCGATCACTGTCGCGCCAAGCTGCCGCGCCATCTGCGTCAGCAGCAGCCCGACCCCGCCCGCTCCCGCATGGACCAGCACCACATCCCCGCGCTGAATCGCATACGTGTCATGCACGAGATAGTGTGCCGTCAACCCCTGCGTCAGAACGGCCGCAGCCTGCTCGAAGCTCACCCCCTCGGGAATGTGCAGCAACTCACTGGCCGGCGCGCACGCGAACTCCGCATACGTCCCGCGCGTCCCGGTCCACGCCACGCGATCGCCTTCGCGAAACGCCGTGACGCCCTCACCCAGCGCGGCAACAACACCCGCGGCTTCCTGGCCCGGAACAAACGGCAGCGCCGCCGGATACCGCCCCTCGCGCAAATACGTGTCGATGAAATTGACGCCCGAAGCCTCAACCCGCACCAGCACCTGTCCCGGACCCGCCACCGGCGCGGCAATCTCCACGTACTCCAGCACCTCAGCGCCGCCGGTCTTCGCAATCTGAATCGCCTTCAAAACCGCCCCCAATCAGTGAATGGTTAGTAGTGAATAGTGAATAAAACTCCATCAGTGAATGGTTAGCAGTGAATACAGCTCCGTGAAGCAGTGAACAATGACCAGCGAATAAAGCCCAGTGTGCCGGCATTTGTTTTATTCACTATTCACTAGCCACTATTCACTTTTACTGCCTCATACTCTCTTCCGAAGGCTTCATCCTCACCACGCGGTCCACGGTATACGGCGAATGCTGCGACTGCGCATAGAAGTGCCGCACCTGCAGCTCCCCCAGCAGCCCCACGCCAATCATCTGTATCCCGCCGAGAATCAGCACCGCCGCAATAATAAACAGCGGCCCATGCTCATCCCCGACATCGTGCCCGGTCATCAGCTTATGGATCAGCAGCCACATCGCAAGACCGCCGCCCGATAACATACCCAACGCTCCCACCCCTCCGAAGAAGTGCAACGGCCGCGTCATGTACTTCAGCAAGAATCGGATCGTCATCAGGTCGAAGAACACGCGGAACGTGCGCCCGATGCCGTAGTGGCTCTTGCCTGTGGCGCGCGCCGGGTTTGAGATCGGTATCTCGCAAATGCTCGCGCCATACCAACTCGCCAGCGCCGGGATAAAGCGATGCATCTCCCCATACAGCGGAATGTTGTGGATCACTTCGCGCCGATACGCTTTGAACGTCGTGCCAAAGTCGTGGATGTCCACGCCGGAAAGCCGCGCCATCATCCAGTTCGCCACTCTCGACGGCAGCCGCCGGACCACGCCATCGCCGCGTTGCGAGCGCCATCCGCTCACCACATCGTAGCCTTCCTCCAGCTTTTCCAGGAACCCCGGAATCTCCTCCGGGTTGTGTTGCAGGTCGCCATCCATCGCCAGCACATACTCGCCCGACGAGTGATCGAACCCTGCCGCCAGCGCCGACGTCTGTCCAAAATTCCGGCGCAGCTTCACCAGAAGCACGCGCGAATCCACCGCCGCAATCTCTTCCAGCAGCCGATACGTGCGGTCCCGCGAGCCATCGTCGACGAACACCAGTTCAAAGCTCGCGCCCACCAGTTCCATCACATGCTTCACGCGGTCGTAAAGCACGGTGACGTTTTCTTCCTCGTTATGAAACGGCACGACGATCGAATATTTCGGCACAAATCGATCATAACCCGCCCGCCCGGAACCTATCTATATTCGTGACGAGCTATATTCGCAGTCCGGATTCGTCGTCCGCCCAACACTCGCGGCAAGTCATCATGGGGTGTGCTTTGCCGGGCGGAATTTCCGCGGCCGCGCCGCATCCTTCACGATGCGAGGAGGAGGAATGCTTCGAGCACTCGGATGGCTGCTGGCGGTGGCCGTTCTCGCTGCCGGCGGCTGGTGGCTCTACACCCACACGGGCCGCCGCGCCGTTTCCACCAGCGGCGACGTAGTCCCGCGCGATGTCTCCGCCGATCCTCCAGACGCAAATGACGACGCCGGTTCCGCGGCTCCAAGCAGTCCAGCACCAGCCACCGTCGCCCCCGCTGCCAACACCTCAACACCAGCGCCGCAGCCAGCCGCTCAAGCGACCGCAGACGCCAGACCCGCCGCCGGCCTCCCCGTCTCCGACTCCATCCCTCGCAACCCTCCCGTCGGCATGGCCTTCGGCGGCAGTGGCAAGTACCAGTGGTACCGCCAGGGCGACATCACATGGCGCATCGACACCGTCAGCGGCGCGGCCTGCATCGACTTCGCCACGATGGGCCAGTGGGTCCGCCCCATCGTCTACTCCCGCGGCTGCCGCCGCTCCTAACGGATTTCTCGCTCCCCTTCCCCGCACGGTACACTACCCTTAATGGCCCGGTAGCTCAGTTGCATAGAGCAGCGCACTCCTAACGCGAAGGTCGCAGGTTGGACTCCTGCCCGGGCCACCAATAACTCCTCCATAATGAATGACTTGCAAGATTCGCTCGAAGGGCAAAAAAGGCCAGTTTTCGAGTGGGATACTTTTGGGATACCTGCCCAAATCTATTATCGGCCGCTTTAGAGCACTAACCGGCCCCTTCGCACCTCCCAGAGACTCAGCGCCAAACCCAGACCGCGACCGAAAACATCTTCGGAGCAGATTTTTTTGTTGCCCAGGTGTGTAACCGTGGCCGTCCTCAGATCGAGCTAGATAGATGATATGAGATATTGACTACACATCATCATCGGAATAATCTAACTACTGAGGTACACGAAATGGCTCAGGCAAACCGGCTCCGTCAGACCCTTCCCGAGATGATGGTGGGCAGCAGTACCGAGGTCAGCGAACGGCTCCACCGAACCGCGGTCCCCCGCGCCCTTGCCGTCACCTTTGCAGACGACAGCCAGCAGCTTGTCTTCGAGGGAGTGTTCCGTCAGGTGACAGCGTTTCTACCCCAGCTTATCCGCCAACGCCAGAGCGACACCCTTGAAAAAATCGTCGGGGCTCTTCTCCCGGACATCGCCATCTCTGATGCGGCGCTAGCCGAGGCCCGGATGATGGTCGATGCCAAATCGACCATTCTCCGGAGCGGCGACTTCCTGCCTGCCGGCGACATCGCCAGGATGGCCGGGTACAGCCCGAAGAATCCCAGCGCCCAGCCGAACAAGTGGAAGCGCGACGGAGCCATCTTCGCCTTCCAGCACAAAGGCATCGACTACTTCCCCCGCTACGCCCTCGACCCGGTGGAGAGCTACCGTCCCTACAAAGCCCTCGCCGATGTCTTGAAGATCTTCGGCGAGACGAAGAGCGGCTGGGGTACGGCCTTCTGGTTTGCAGGACTCAACAGCTTTCTGGACGACCAGCGCCCGCAGGACTTGTTGGCGACACGGCCTGACCTCGTGATTGCGGCGGCGCAGGATGAGGCAGAAGGAGTCCAGCATGGCTAAGCCGGCGGCTGGCCTTCCGCCGCCGCCTAAACGCCTTGACGCAACCCTCGTGACTTGGGGTGGAGGGCTAGCGTTCCACCGCGTCCACGACCTCGCCTTCGGCGGCAGCGAGTTCAACACAAGCGCCAAGGGCAATGCGCGTTTCAGTCCGATCACCGACGATGCCGGTGTCCTCATCCCGACGCTCTACGCCGGTACGACGCTGGACTGTGCGCTCATGGAGACGATCTTCCACGATGTCCCCTTCAAAGCCGGATTCAAGCCATTCTCCAAACTCAAGATGGACGGCAAGGTTCACAGCGTTCTGCTCCCAACAGCAGACCTCCGCCTCATCGACCTCAGCACGGTCGCGCTCCACAAGCTGGGAGTCAAGCGCATCCAACTAATCGACACCACAAAAGCTCACTACCCTGCTACGCGCCGTTGGGCGCAAGCACTCTACACCCAGTTCCCCGCCGCCCACGGCCTACGTTGGACTTCCCGGCAGGATGACCAGGCTCATGCGGTCATGCTCTTTGGGACTCGCGTAAACCCATCCGATCTCGGATGGGCCGGCTCATCCGAAAGCCTGCTCCTAGACGGACACGCTCAACCTTCGGTCATCGACCTGGCGACCCGCATCGGCGTAACGCTCGTCGATTGAGATGTAGTGGCAATCCAACTTCCATGTCGTACTGAGGCCATTCTGAGCGTCGAACGTGATTGCTCCCCCCACAAGCGGTTACAGACGGAATGTCACCGTCTGCTCTTGCCTCTTCGCGCCGGTGAAGGCCGATCGCAGAGCCATATTTGTCAAAAGCACATAGACCAGAGGTCCTCGCCGGACTGCCTCTACCTGCCAATCAAGTGCAGTAAGCGATCCATGCCCCGACACCTCCCAGTCCGCCTGATTCTCCAATCCGCAATGCCGCTTCCCAAATATGTCGCCAAATGCATTCGATATGGCCGATCCTGGCGGTATGCGCATTTGTCTCCGCACTTCGCAGCCGATCTCTCGAGCCGCATCGTTGGCAACAATATTCTGCACACGCAGGCTGGGTGAACTGCCGTCCCTCTTCCGGGAAACCGCAGCAGTCACAAAGACGACCGGCCCTTCCCACATGCGAACCGCAGCGAGACACGCTGCTTGGAGGCTTGCGCCTGGTGCCACCTGTGCGCAGGCCAACTCAACGGCCTCCAGAGAAAGGTCGCCGGAGGCCGTATTGAGAAGCGCGGGCTTGAAGAGGGGTTCCCAGAAAGCCAACAATCCCGCGATATGGTCTACGGCAGATTCGACCGGGTCTTTCAATTTGGCCTCGGGGGTCGGCGTTCTTCTGAAGCCCTCAAGAACTGCCTGTCTTCGCGGATAAAGCAGCAGGTGGGCCAATTCGTGCCATGCCGTGAAGTATGCACGTATCTTTCGCGACCCACGGGCGTCGACGATTACAAGATAGTCGCGTCCACCCTTTCCCGGCTTCGGGTTGTCTATAAGTAGACCTTCCGTATCGCTCTTGATGAACTCTGCCCTTAGAAGCTGCCGAAATCCGCCCATAACTTGGCCATATTTGTCCGCTAAGCGTTCAGTGTCCTGATCTTCGTGTATGAACTCGATTTTCACCGACAATTTGTCGGCGACCAAGGAACGTAGTTCCGCGATTGTCTCAACGCTCCAGTCCTTCAGCATCTGCCGGACACTAGCGATAGCGTGCTCGCGCAACTCGCGCAGGCAATCTCCGCTGTCCGGAATATGGAGGTTCCGCGCGAGCTGTTTCAGCTTCGTGTGGTGCGTCAAGTCGGTCATTCAAACAACCTCTGGTGTAGCGACATCCAATCTTGTTTCGTATAGTTCTTGGGAACTTCCACGCCGTTTGGCGTTCGGCGTTCATGCACTAGCTCTCTTACCTGAAGAAGAGTCTTTGTTTCGGCGTAGGACCAGCCCTTCTCTTCGGCGGCGCTAGAAAGCTCTGGGGGAAACTTGTCGACCGTTCGAGGTCGGCTCTCCGTGTGGGTGCCACGGGCAAGGTAATCCGTTGTGGTGTCCAGTTCGTCGGCAATCTTCAGCAGCTTGCCCATGCTGATATTCCGCTTTCCGTTCTCCACTTCACTTAAGAAGGGGACGCTCATACCTGCCAAATCTGCAAGCTGCTTCTGTGTCATACCGCTGTCTTCGCGCCGTTGCGCGATACGTTTGCCGAGAGCGATATTTTCTGCCAGGGGGGCTTGACTCATTATTCCTTAGTTGATACAACATAAATTATAGTTTATGGTGAGTCCTGCTGCACCATTTCACTATGGGCTAAAGATATAGAAGTCAGATCGTTCGGTCAAGCCGGCACGGAGGTGCAGATGAAGAAGCGCGTTGAGTTCGATGCCCACAAGGTGGTCAATAGGCCAACGAAAGTTGCCTTCGAGACCAAGGACGGACATAAGGTCCATTTCACGGCCGAGAAGCCCACCAAGGTGCCGGTCCATGTTTCGTTTAGGGCGAAGCGGCCCTCGTGAGGCGTTTACCGGGGGGTCGTGGCGCAGATGCAGGCCGCGAATCCTCGTTGATGCTGGGCGAAACGAGTGTCTCTGCACGCAGCTGAGATTTGATAACACCACCGTAGAAACGCAGAAAGACTAAGGAGACAGTATGCCAGCTACCCCCACATTTCACTCAATCAACGAAGTTCAGAAGCTCGCGCAATTGCGGGTACACCACAACAACAGTGCATGCCCCCCTGGGCGAGATATTCCAGCTTGGGAGCGCCGCACCGGCACGGGGAACTATCGCCTCTGCGATGACTGCGCTCGCCTCAACCAGCAAGGACGCTAATCGCGTTCGGGCGTTGTGGGGGGCTGGCTGCCGCAGGCCCCCTCCTCGCAAACGACGCGATAGGCCATGCACCAAATTCAGTATCGAAGAGACGCATGCTTGCTGCGAAAGGAGCAGGTTAATGGCTGATATCGAAGTTGCCCATCTAAGAATTCAGGGCGTGGATGTTGTGATCGCTTTTCTCGATTCATCTTTTGATCGCAAGACCGAACGCGAGCAAAATGAGGCGAGGTCGGCGCTTCAACTTTATTCCCGGAGTGCCGGTTTGGCAGGGAATGTCGTTTTGATGTGGCGGGACTCCTCCGGTAGGGTTAAGTTCATCGCCCCTCCTAATCAACACCCATTCTTCAGGACCGCTGACTACGGTCAGCTCTATAGGCAGATCAATAAGCGCCTTTCTTGGCGCTAGATTGTCGCTGCTGCAAGACTCTAAGACGGAGGGAGGCGACGACATGGCGATTCGGTTCTTCACGTCCGACGCTGCCGGACTCTTGGCAGAAATCAAGAGACTCATAAGAGCGGGTGAAATCGAAACCTGGGCTGTCGACGGTGACGGGGATTTCACCCATATAACGAACGGGGAACAGTGGAGGAACCGCGCGTTCTTACGCCCGGTGGAAATGAATGATCGCCTGTTGTTGAACATTATTATCCACAAGGGCGAAACCCAAAAACGCGAAGTGTACGCCGTTTACCACGGTAGATTCATCGAAATGGTGATTCGGCATGCACCGAAGCTTTTCAGTACGGCGGTCGCAACCCCCTCCTTTACCAAGGAAGATCAGGCGTTGAATTGATTGTGCGCCGTCTTGCGGGAATTAGAGGGATTTTCATCTGTCCGCCAACAGGCCAATGCACTCATCGAACACGATTTCGACCGACCTCGGAACATTAGTCTGTGAAACGCGCTTCTGAGAAGTTGGGATAAGAATTGCAGCCGACCGCAATGGTGCGCTGCTGGAAGACAGATCACCCAGCGAGTCGCTGCGGGTGATCCCCTCGCGAGAAGCGCCGCAGATCGGCAACTTGTATCAGTACACGCGCACCGATATGGTGAACGGCGATCTGATTACTGCTGACGAGGTAATCGAGAGCCCTCCGGCTGATGGAAAGCATTTCAGCGGCCTCTTCTCTTCCGACCAGCAGCTTTTCATCGGGAGACATCGTTATCCGACCAGGTCTCTTTCGCTCAGTTACGTCTATCTCTGCCATTGGCGGACTCCGGGAGTGCTTGCCTCCGCTCTGAGGCAATCGCTCGTCTCTCAAGGATGGGGTAGACCGCGCCGTCCGTCCAATAGTAGTTTCCTATGACCCCATCGACTGAGCCTATGCAGGCGTGCATCCCAGATTTGCACAACAGGCCTTTGGTTGCCTCTGCCTTGGATAGATGAACCAAGGTGGGCAACTAATCGTGGAGCAAACGCACCATATCAAGTGCAACCTCCGATTGCCAAAATAGTTGGCCCCAGAGTAGATAGGTCGTGGCAATCATGTATGAAGGACCCGAATTTCGCCATCTTGTATCTTTCGTCGCCGTAGCGGAAGAGTGCAGTTTCGGCAGAGCAGCGGAACGCATCAAGCTCACACAGCCCTCCCTCAGTTCCCAGATCAAACAGGTGGAAGATGGCCTGGGAGCCAACCTTTTTATCCGCAGTCAGGCCGGAGTATCGCTGACGCCTCCAGGCCGTCAGTTCCTTGTATTTGCCCGTCAAATGCTGCATATGAGAGATCATGCAGTACGGGCAACGACCTTCGACAAGACCGGAACCGAGTTGCCGCTGCGCTTCGGCTATTCCCCTTTTGCCGATCACAAACTGGTGGAAGAAGTGTGTGCCGGCTACCTGGAACTCGTACCCGGCGGCCATATTCTAACGTCGAGCGACTGCTGTGCAGCGCTCACGACAATGGTTGCCGACGGAAGGCTTGACGCAGCGATTGTGACCATGCCGCTGACTGAAAATGACCTGTTTGCGCACCCGATATGTCAAGAGAGGATGTTGGTGTGTCTGCGTCGAGACGATCCGCTAGCCGATGCGGAAACGCTGCCTCAAAGCGTAATGGAAGCTCGCTTGTGCATCCTCTTTGCGCGGATTCACCAACCATGCTTTTACGATTCTTTGCTGCGGAAGTTCGCCAAGTTCGGTATCGCGCTGCATCCATCGGAGTTCATTTCATCGCCCGCCGAGATTCAATATCTCGTGAAGCGCGGCAAGGGATTCAGTCTGGTTCAAGAGAGCACTCAGCTCGATCCAGAACTCACGATGCGGAGCATTGAAGGCATCAATCTCACCGTCACTACTGCGTTTATCTGTCATCCGGCGCGACTACGGCCAGTGCTTCCCATGCTCGCCTATCGGCTCGAAAAGCTATGTTCCGCGGCGATACAAATGGATGGGCGC
>DASRLB010000350.1:0-6494 GCA_035648695.1 Acidobacteriaceae bacterium
CCTTCGAACACACCGATCGCAACCCGCCCCAGCAAGGCATCGCCCCCGACCTAAGCGCTTCTTCGGGCCTTACCGACAACCGACAACCGACAACCCACAACCTCGCGCTCGAAGACCGCGGCCTCTACCACGCCTCCGACGCCATGAAGGGCCTCTACGACATGGGCGACGCCCCCAGCTGCAGCACCTGCGGAGCCATCATGGTCCGCAACGGCTCCTGCTACCGCTGCATGGAATGCGGCGGAACCAGCGGCTGCTCCTAGCCGGAGGGGCACACGGGCTCCGCGCAAATACAAAGGCTCCAGCCGTTAGGCAGGGGCCTTTCATGACAACAATGTACCTAATTTGCACAACTATTTGTGAAAAACCTGTGGACATCGGCGTCCGCAGAAGATAATCTGCGTCCAATAGTCGATACAGTGTGAGTTGGTACAGTCGAGCCAAAACACACGGATTCACCCTAAGGGTGATCAGACGGCGAGAAAAATGGTGACCGCAGAGCAGAATGGCCGGACCTACGAAGCAGCAACTCGACTTTCAGTATCGTGTACAGCGCCTTCGACTTTTTCAGAAGTTTGGGCTGTATGTGACCGTTATTGTTGTCGCTGCCTTGGCTTCTCACTGTGTTTTTCTCTGCGTTCGGGAGTTGGCCGGGAAACAAACCACAGCTTCAATTTTGCTCAGTTTATACGCGGCGCTAAAGGCGCCTCGAGCACTCGCGATCGTGCTCGCATATCTTCTAGCCGGTCTGGCATCCGGTTGGGGTTACGGAGAGCGACGGGCTAAGAAGCGGGCTATAGCGAGACTTCACCCTATGGCAAGACAAGCTCAAGCGATGCTTGATGCCAACAAAGGTTCGAGCGGGATCACTCTCAGCGGCGACACAGGACCGGACGACTTATGACTTTTCCAGTTTTCTATATCTCTTCCATTGCGTTTTCTGGAATCGGCATCTTTGCGTTGTGGCAATTGGGCCTCAAGCGTCTAATGCTTGATAACTTTCGCGACTCTCTGTTTATCACTCGCGACCGTCTGTACGCGCTTGTAAGGGAAGGCCGTATTACCTGCAATGATCCCGCTTATCGTGCTCTTGAGCTGTTCATCAATCGCACCATTAGATACGCACATCGTTTCACATTTCTTTCGTTCGCTTTTTCGGTCTGGCATTTGGAGACCGTGAAGGAGACGGCTTCGTATAGCTCCCAATCGCGTGCAATGCTTGAGGCTGTCGACGCGATTAAAGACGAGAGTGTGAAATCGGAACTGAACGCGCTCATAGGTGAAGTACTAATACTTCTGCCAAATTACATTGCTAGATCGTCTGTGATGTTCATGTTTGGGAGCCTGATTTACGTCGCTTTTCGGTCGGTATCGCCACTGATAGCGCAGAGCAAAGAAAAAGCGGTACATACTTTCGAGGTTGAGGCATACAGAGACGCCAGGTTCGAGGGCTATGCGTCTGCATAGCGATTGACCCATTCACCACCACTGCCGGGGTGGCCCATTCATGCGCGTTCTTGTTCTTTGCGCATGAGTGGGGAACCTCAACCGCACGCACAGCCTCTCTCAACACCATCTCTACGTCAGGGTGCGCCCCGTCTTTGCCCCACCCAATCCTCGGCAGCACATCTCCCAACGAACATCCGCCCGCCGGGCATCCCATGCAGCAACCGCCCCCCGGCAACCGTTGTGCTACACTCCCCCGCATGATCATCCTGCTCATTATTCTCATTCTGTTATTCGGCGGCGGAGGCTATTACATGGGTCCCGGCTACGGCTATTACGGCGGTGGCGGCGTCGACCTCATTCTGGTGATCCTCCTCCTTTATTTGCTCTTCGGAAGAAGCCGCAGGATCTAACGCTCTTCAAACCTCAAACGAAAGCCCTTGCCGCGCGGCCGGGCCCACTCACCCCAACCGCCGGGGTGGCCCATTCATGCGCGTTCTTGTTCTTTGCGCATGAGTGGGGAACCTCAACCGCCCGCACAGCCTCTCTCAACACCACCTCTACGTCAGCGTGCGACCTGTCGTTGCCCCACCCCAAACCCCAGCGTTACAATCTCACCATGGCCATCACGCTCGATCCCGCCCTCGAAGACCGCATCCAGCGCCAGCTCGATCGCGGAGCTTTCCGCGAGCCGGCCGATCTCCTCTCCCACGCCCTCGACCTGGTTGAAGCGGAGGGCGATTGGCTCTATCAGAATCGCGAAGCCATCAACGCATCGCTGGAAGAGACTTTCGCCTCCGCGGAACGCGGTGAGGGCTACTCCCCGGAGGAGTCCCTCGCGCTTCTCGCTCAGAACAGGTCCGCTCGCAAGTCCAGAGCAGCATGAAATTCCGCTTGCTACCGCAAGCCCAGGACGACTTGCGCTCCATCGACAATTGGATCGTCGAACATTTCGGCGAAACCTTCGCCGACAACGCTCAACACAAACTCTACGAAACCTTCGAGCTGCTTAGCGAGTTCCAAAACATGGGACACCGCCGGCCTGACGTCACCGCAAAGGCGGTACTTTTCTTCTCCCACTCTCCCCACTGGATCATCTACTCACAGGGCCAACCTCTCATCATCCACCGCATCTTTCCGGCTCGGACCGACATCCGCAACCTAACGTTGTAACTCGCATGACTCACTCCTCTTCAGAAACCTTCCGGGCCGGTGGCCCACTCACCACAACCGCCTGGTTTCTCTTGACATTACCAAGGTAACCAAATAACGTGGCTACTCTTCACCGCCTTAATCATCTAGGACGCGAATGAATCCCTAATCGGCCCCGTGCTTGCGAAAGACTGTTGGCCCTTTTCCATGCGGGTTCATGGAACAGTCGGCGGGCTGGACGCAAGTTGTTGCGGTTCCCATCAACACCGGCAGCAGAGACCCCGCCGCAGGCCATCCTTACCCCAGATTTGCCCAATATGAAAAGAGGGTTGAGCATGAAATTGAAACTAAGGGTTCCCGCAATGTGTCTCCTCGCGTTCGGATGCGTATTCGCGACTGTTCCGGCGTCCGCATCCTACCTCGTATACGACAACACCGGGCCAGGATCCTATTCGACGAACGCCTGGAGCATTTTCGACGTAGGCGGCGGCGCAAGTGTCGTGACGAATTCCTTCACGCTGTCCAGCACGACGAACCTGCAGGGCGCCAATTTTTACGCCTGGGTGCTCCCAGGTGACTCGTTGACCAGCGTGAGCTGGTCGATTACAGACACCGCTTACGGAACTTCGATCGCAAGCGGGACTGTGGCTGGCGGGCCGAACACCCAGGTAGCAACCGCGTTCGGTTACTACCCCGTCCTTGAGGAATCGCTCTCGATTCCCGCCCTTAACCTCGCGGCCGGCACCTACTGGTTCCAGCTCTCCGAGGGTTTGGACGCATACGATAACAACGTTTATTGGGATGAGAGCGATGGTCCTTCAACCGCGTTTGAATCGGGTGGTGTCGGTCAGATTCCCTCCGAGACCTTCCAGCTCATCGCCACCCCCGAACCCTCCAGCTTCACGCTGTTGGGTCTCGGTATGCTTACGCTGGCCGGCGTGGTAACCCGCAGCAAGCTTCTGGCTTAGGTCAGGCCGGACATCCCACCCCTGCGGCTTCTTTCTGTCGCGAGGGTGGGACACTCACCACAACTGCCGGGGTGGCCCATTCATGCGCGTTCCTGTTCTCTGCGCAGGAGTGGGGAACCTCAACCGCACGCACAGCCAATCTCCGCACCGCTTCTACTTCAGGGTGCCACCCTCGATTGCCCCATCCCAAACATTGGCGGTACACTCACCCAATGAGCCTCGTCCTCGATCGCGCCACCGAAGACCGCATCCAGCGCCAGCTCGACCGCGGCCCCTACGCCGCACCAGCCGAGCTCATCAACCGCGCCCTCGACCTCCTCGAATCGGAAAACGATCTGCTGGCCCGCCGGGAAGAAATAGCCGCCAAGCTACAGCGCTGTTTTGACCAGTCCGAACGCGGCGAAACCTATTCGCCGGAAGAAGCCCGCGCCATCCTCACAGAACGGCGCGCGACTCGTGCCGCAAGATAGCCGATCGGCCTACAGGCTCACTCACGAAGCGTTGGATGACATTGACGCCCTGACCTACAACATCGCAGAGCATTCCGGCTGGGATCGCAGCATGAGAGTCGAGGCGCAACTCTTCGCCGCGTTCGACGAGATTGCTCGTACCCCGGGAATTGGGCACCTTCGACTCGACCTCATCCCGGCAGACATCTACGTCCATCTCTCCGACCCGTATCTCATCCTTCACCGTCGCGATACTCAACCGGTCGTCATCCTCGCCGTATTACACGGCTCCCGAGACGTTGCAGCCATCATGCAGAAACGCGCGAACTGAGCGCGCCCCGAAATCGTGTCAAGCCCCCCAGCCTGTGCAAAACTCCCTATCTCCAACAAACCAAACCGCAAAATAGCCAAAAATAGCTGGCGTGTTATTACCGCAGAATTTAGTAAAATAGAACCAGACAGAAAAAGGCCGCAACCGGGCATTCCGGCTTGCAGCCTTTTTCATTAGCCCGGCGATTGCTAAGTCCTGTTCCTGCAATATTTTGTACGCAACTGCTTTCCTTTGAGATACTTGTGGCCACAGCCCGACGTGGGCGCCTACAAACGAAAGCACTTAGCCCCGGGCAATAGATGCAGGGGGAGGGGGGTACCCCCTACACCACCGGCGAAAAATCCGTCAGCTTCAGAAACACCGATTCGTGCAGCTTCACGAACGCTCCATCTTTCTCCGTCTGCGCCTTCAGAGCGACCCACTCTGGATCGGCCGAGAACTTCGCCCAGCTTTCCTTCGCCGACTCGCGACTCTTGTGGCGCAGCATGTACACCAGCGTCCGTCCCGCCAGCGGCTCCTCGGTCGGAACCCAGTACGCCACGCCGTGCATGCCACACCGCGCAAAAATCGCCCGCTCCTTCGTCCGAAAGCGCGCCAGAATCGCCGCCTCTTTGCCCTCATTCAAGTGATAGGTCCGAAGCTCATACACGGTCTCCGCATCCTGTGCCTCGGCACTCGTCGCCAGCGGCAGCATCGCCGCCGCGCCCATGCCCTTCAACACGCTCCGTCGATCCATTCGCAGCCTCCAAATTCCCCCAACTTTACCACCAAAGCAGGCAACTCCATAGACTCTCCGCAAGCCACAAACCGGCAAATCTTGAAAAGTTGCGCACAACACCTCAGCGCATTCCTGTGTCCTACTACACAGCACGAGGCTAAGCCCTCGGAAGGAGCAAGAACGATGAAGAAACTACTCGCCGCCGCTGGCGGTCTCATACTTTCCGCCTCACTCGTCGCGGGCGCACAGATTGTCGTCCGCATCGGTCCACCGGCGCGTCACGTCGAACGCCGTCCGCCTCTCCCACCCGAGCATCGCGACTGGGCCTGGCGCAACGGCTACAACCGCTGGGACGGCAACGCCTACGTCTGGGTCCCGGGCGAATACGCCGCCCCGCCCCATCCCCACGCCGTCTGGGTCGATGGCCGCTGGGTCCATCGTCACAATGGCTGGGTCTGGACCGAAGGCCGCTGGAGATAATCCACTTCCGCACACCATCGGCGGCGAGCGTCCTGCGCTTTTGCGACCGGACCTCGCCGCTGTATGATTTGCTTCATGTCCGCTGAAAATCCATCCGCAACCGCACGCGCGCTCCGCGTGAAAGTACTTCTGTTCGACGTCGACGGCGTCCTCACCAACGGCGACATCACCGTCATGCCCGGTCCCGACGGCAAGGGCATCGAAGTCAAGAGCTTCCACGCCCACGATGGCCTGGGAATCTCGCTTGCGCGCCTCGCCGGCCTCAAGCTGGGCTTCGTCACCAAGCGCATGTCGCAGGCAGTCGCGATCCGCGCGCGCGACCTCAAAATCGAGCACGTCTATCAAGGCCAGTCGCACAAGATGGAAGCGGTACACCAAATCCTCGCCGCAGAATCCTGCACCCTCGACGAACTCGCCTACGTCGGCGACGACATCATCGATCTCCCCGTCATGCGCAAGGTCGGCCTCGCGATCGCAACCGCGAACGCCCGCGAGCAGGTCAAGCGCGCCGCGCACTACATTACGCCGCTCGCCGGCGGTTTCGGGGCCGGTCGCGACGCGGTCGACTTCATCCTCACCGCCCGCGGGGTGCTCGAACAGACCATCGAGCAGTACCTCGACGCCGACAGCGCCGAAGCCCGCCGCGCCGACATCGGCGCGGGTAACATGTAGCCACGAAACTTGTCGTCCCGAGGCGCAGCGAAGGGACCTGCTTCCGGCCCGCAGAAGGTGCGCTACGGAGTAAACAATTCGTCGACCTGCTCCATCCACACGACGTCGACGCCGTTCTCGTCCGGCTCCTGCATGGACAGATGCACCATCGTGCGTCCCGGCATCGCTCCATGCCAATGCACTTCGCCGGGTTCGATCCATACCGAATCGCCCGACTTTACTTCCTGCACCTCATCGCCGTGCGTCTGCACCTGGCAAGTGCCGTTCAAAACGTGCAA
>DASRLB010000351.1:0-7136 GCA_035648695.1 Acidobacteriaceae bacterium
ATACCGAATATCCATCCCATCCGCCCGCAGTTCCTCAACCAGCTTCCCCACGCGCTTCACCGACTCCGCAAACGGCTCCACGCTCCGTATCTGTGAGCCGATATGGACACTCACCCCTACCGGCTCAACCCCATCCAACCCCATCGCTCGCTGATATACGACCCGCGCCTTATCGATCGCAATCCCAAACTTATGCTCCCGCAGCCCAGTCGAAATATACGGATGCGTCTCCGCAAAAACATCGGGATTCACCCTTAGCGCAATCCGCGCAACTTTGCCCTTCGCGGCGGCGCGCGCAGCCAGCACCTCAAGCTCCGCCTCGCTCTCCACATTGAACAGCAGAATGCCCGCATCGAGCGCCGCATCCATCTCCCAAACCTGTTTTCCCACACCGGAAAAGACCACCCGCCGCAGCGCCTCGGGAGCAGCCGCTCGCACCCGTTCCAGCTCCCCGCCGGACACAATATCGAACCCACACCCCAGCCCCGCCAGCATCTTCAAAATCGCCAGCGAAGAGTTCGCCTTTACGGCATAACAAATCGTATGCGGCACAGCCGCCAACTCACCCTGCAGCAGCCGCGCCCGCGCCGCAATCGCATCGGCGGAGTACACATACAGCGGCGTCCCAAACTCCTCCGCCAGGGCGGTCAAATCCGCGCCTCCACACTCCAGGCGCTGCTCTACATACGCAAACGGTCGCGGCGATTCAGGGCTGCTCACGAAATGGGCGCGCTCCCTGCATAATTCACCGGAGGATTGGGCGGCGGTGGGGGGGGCATCCACGCCAGCGGCTGCTCGGGCATGACGATCCACGCCACGATGTAGGCGATGAAGATCGACCCGCAGCCCAGGAAGAACAGCAGCACGGTCAGCACGCGCACCAGCGTCGGGTCCCACCCAAAGTGGTCCGCGAACCCCGCGCAAACACCGCCGAGCATCCGCCCATACAACGGACGCACCATCCGCCCGCCGTAGCAATACGTCGCCTGCACCGGCGGTATCGGCCTGCCGCAATGGCAGCAGAACCGCGCATCCGGATTCATCTGTCGACTACACGCTCCACAAAACATTCCGGCCTCCCGAAACCACATTGTGTCATACGGCGCGCACAGAAATTTGTTCCGTCACAAATCTAAACCCTCACTCACCCCGACGTTGTCATCCTGAGCGAAGGCCCGCGCTTTTGCGGGCCGCAGCCGAAGGATCCGCCACCCCGCCCGCACCACCACAACCGCTCGTACCGTTCATCCCCAGCCGCCCTGCTCCTCGCTCGCACCGCCCCTGCCCTTCACTTCCCCACATAAGGATTCCGCAAATACCGCCGCGCCGCGTCCGCCTGCGACTGGTCGCCGCCACCCGCCGCCGCCATTTGATACATCTTTACCGCCTGCGACCGCTCATGCAGCAGATCGAACATCTGCCCCGCATTCAACTGGGCCCGTTTCCTCAACCAGTCGCTGCAATTCTGTTGCTCCGCCGCCAGCAGATAATTCGCCGCGGCTTCCTTCACCAAGTTCTGCCCGCGCTGCGTGTCGGCCAGCCCGAAATACGCCAATTGCAACCTCGGATCGACAAAGTATCCTTTCTTTCCCGCATCCGCCAGCACCGCCTCATACTCACGGACGGCGACCATCCCCTGCCCGCCGTCCTTCATCAGGTTGGCCACCTCCAGCCGAAACAAATAATCGTGCGGAAACTGGTCGGCCAACCCGCGCTGCACCACCAGCGCCTCGGGATAGCGCCCATCATGCCGCAAAAACAGCGACAGCGCCGTGCGCGACTCCACCGCCGTCACCACCCCATGCGCCCCCGCATCGCGCAGCAGGCTCAACCCCTGCTCCTTCGACCCGCTCACTCCGATGATCCCCACCATGATCCGCAGGAACCGCGGCAAGGACGCCACGGCAAACTGCTGTATCCCGATCGCCATCTTCGCGTCCGCATACTGCGGATCGATCTTCAGCACCCGCTCGCTGTCGTTGCGCGACTGCAGCCCCTGGTGCGCCGCGCTCGCAAACGAGTGGTCGGCCAGCGTGATGAACACCGCATGCATGCCCCGCGCATACCCCCGCGCAAAGTACGCATTCTTGTCCTCCGGGTCCTGTTCGATCCGCCGGTCGCACATACTCACAACCTTGCTCGTCAGCCCCTCGATCTTCGACCGCACCGCCGGGGACACCGACACCTCCCGCTTGGTCGAAAGAAAGCTATCGTGCGCATAGTAGGTCGTGTCCAAGAGGTCCTGGAGATACAACTCGCGAAAGATCGTCGCCATCAGGATGTAGTCCCACGCCATCGGCTCCTGGGGATGCGCCTTGCTCACTTCGTCGAACAGCCGCAGCGCGCCATCGTAGTCGAGGTTGTAAAACTTCTCATACGCGGCCCGCACGGTGGGGTCCAGGTTCAGTGGATCGGTGTGCGCCGCCTGCGCCCACGCCGGCATCCCACATAACAGCAGCAGAACCACAAGCGCAGAAACCCAGGTCCCGCATCTAGATCGATTCACCCACAGCCTCCACGTTGCATTCGCCCGCGCAAGTTCACTATATTCCTGATAGTCCGCACTCGCTGCAACCCGCCCCCCCAAACAAGAACCAGAGTGACTAGACAATGACGCGTCTCGATCTCCTGAAAATTCTCATCGGCCAGGCCCGCACGAACGGCTTCGACTTCCGCCATTGGTATACCACCCGCATGCGCCTCCCCTGGGAAAATCAGCAGGTGGCATTCGATACCATCGACACCCAGCGCCGCTACTATGCCCTGCTCTTCAATCACGATTTCGCACAGGCTTTCTGGAAAGCCGGCCAGACCATCACCTTCCAGGTGGCCGCGCAGACCTTCGAGCGGACGATGCCCGACGGCTCCGTCCGCGTCATCGAGCGCAAGCCTTTCATGCGCCGCACCGGCCGCCCCGACGCCTGGCGGTACCACCTCCGCGAAATGGCGCTCTCCGAGGAACCGTTGCTCTACATGCGCCGCTACCTTCACGTCGAAGACGCAGATGTTGTCGAGGAATCCTCACCCACGCAGAGAATTCTTCCCGCATCTCACCCGCATTCTCAAAAGGGGAACTCCTCACGCCCCAGCCTCACCACGCTCGAACTCGCGCGCAAGGCCGCCGAGCGCCGCCAGCGCGAAGTAGACGCCCTTCCCAAAGCCACCATCAACCACTCCACCAGCAGACGCAGTGCCCGCCTCCCCGGCGCGCGTTAGGAAACTGGCAACTGGCAGCTGGAAGCTCGCGGCTCGCAGCTATCACCCAAACCCCGACGACGCACCCACAATCGAGAACCCACAACCTACTTCCCCTCCATCTCCGCCAGCGCCCTCTTCGACGCCTTCTCCTGCTTCGGAATCGGGTCCAGCTTCAAGACCGCCTGATACTCCGTCCTGGCCTCATCCAGCTTGCCCAGCTTCCGCGCCGCCTCAGCCAGCGCGAAGTGCCCATACGGGTCGTTGGGCTGATACTGCACGGCATCCTTGGCGCGGTCATACGCGCCCTTGAAGTTGCCATCGTTCCGATAGAAATCCGCGACCGTCAAATCCTCCGCCGCCCTCGACTGGGGAGTCTCCGGAGTGACCTTCGGCAGCTTCTTCCGCCGGTTGATAGGAACCTTCGCCGTCGCGTCCCCACTACTTCCCTTGTCCGCCAGCCCTGAATCGTCATCCGGAGGCGCATCGGCCGAGCTACTCGAACTGGAACTGCTGCTGAACCCATCATCGCTGGCCGGCGCCGGCTCCGCGGGCTTTTGGGCCTGTGCCGGGGCACCCGGCTCTCCCGGAAACGGCTGCGCTTCTCCCGGCTTCCGCGCCGGCGCGGGAGCGGCGGGCGGAGCATTCGGATCGGGCGGCAAAGGCTGGTCCGGCCCCCAGTCCGCAGGCCTCGTCGGAGGCGCCGAACTCTCTCCCGGAAAAGGATTTTCATCCGCCGCGCTCTTGGCCGGGGCCGTCTTGGCCGGCACACAATTCTGCGCGGTCGCATTCAAGCAAGGCGGAGGCGGGTCCTGCTTCGCATCCTGCGGAGCCGCCTGCCCCCAGGCCCCCACGGCCAGCGTCATCGCCAGCCCAACCGCCGCACTCATCCCTCGCACGCTCATCACTTCCATTAGACGCCAACCACCACTCCCCGGATAGACCCCAACCCCAATTTCCCCGGTCTTTCACTATCCTCTATTCTCTACCCACTATCCTATTGCTATACTCAGCCCCAACGATGCCTCCACGACCGTCCTCCCCTCGCCTTCTCATCCGATCCTCGGCCATTCACGCCGCCGGCTGCTACACCCTCGACCCCATCCGCCGCGGCGCCCGCGTCATCGAGTACGACGGGCCCAGACTGTCCAAAAAAGAAGCCGACGACCGTTACGCCGGCCGCGACATCACCTACCTCTTCGGCTTCGGCGGCCAGGGCGATGTCATCGACGGCTTCGGCACGGCGATGTTCCTCAACCACTCCTGCGCCCCCAACTGCGAAACGGTAGAAATCCGCAAGCGCATTTTCATCCAGGCCATCCGCGACATCGCCGCCGGCGAAGAGCTGGTCTACGAGTACAACCTCTACGACTCCGACGACGACAACGCCGACTGCTACTGCGGGGCGCCGCACTGCCGCGGGACCATGTTCTCCGGCGAAGAAGTAGCCCGTCGCGCCCGCATTGCAAAGCGCAACGCCGCGAAAGGTAAGGCCACACGATGATTCGAACCAGCTACGTTGTCTCAAAGAGTGAGTGGACCGAAGCGCAACAACTTTGGTCCAAGCGGACGAGCACGAAGCTGCCCGGGAGTAAAGGTTTGAAGTGGGTTGGATTTTCCCTGGGAATTCCGATCGGCCTTAGCGTGCATTACATACCGCTCTGGCTATCGGGGTTGTTCGCCTTATATCTTCTTGGCGCCTACTTGTTCGATCGCTGGCGGAAGAAAGCCATCCGGCAATACCTGTACGCGCAAGCGACGGACAGAGACCAGGAAACGGAATTGACGATCGATGACGACGGTTATACAAGTGAGCGCCCCGGTTTCAATGAGTGCCGAATGAAATGGCGCTGCTTTACAGGCTGGCGGGAAGGCCCTACCGTCTTTGTCCTGGGGCGAAGCATCCAGTTCTGCATAGTGCCAAAGAGTTCGTTGAATGAACAACAGCAAATCGAATTCCGAAATGTCCTGAACGCGAACTTGCCAGCCGTTTGACCCTCCGAAATCTAGAGCCTATCCGCCGGATGCCCACGTCTCGCTTTTGAGGCATGGGCATCGCGCAAGGCGCGACCGCTCTCCAGCATCACCCCAAATTTGCCATCTCGACCGAAGCATCGCGGTTCCATGCGATACGCAGTGGAGAGACCTGCGTCTGCGCTTGCTTCTGCACGCGTCTACAAAGCCCCACTCAACAACCTCTTCAACGCCGCCACGTACTTCGCCAACGCCTTCCTCCCCACCGGAGTCAGCCGATAAACCGTCTGCGGCTTCCTGCCCGCAAACCGTTTCTGCATCGCCACATACCCCGCCTCCTCCAGCTTCAGCATCTGGGCCCCCAGGTTCCCATCGGTGGACCCCGTCTTCTCTCGCAACCAGGTAAAGTCCGCCTGGTCCACGCCCACCAGCAGCGACATCACCGCCAGTCGCAGCTTCCCGTGGATCACCGGATCCAAATCCGGCAGCGCGTCAGACATGGTCGTCACGCCTCTCCAGGCCCATCGCATAAAGCCCAAAGACGATCATCCCCAGCACCATCTCGACGAACATGATCGCGTTCACCTGCCCAAACGTCCGTGCATAAAACATCGCAACCCCGCCGGCCCACCACACCACGGCCACCGCTCCCTGCACGCGCCACCGCAAAATCTTCGCGCTGATCGCATGGGCCATCCCCACAATCACCAGCAACGCTGCGCAATACGACAGTTGCCACGTCAGCCGCTGCGCCATCCCCGCCGCCACAAACACCGCCAGCGAAATCCCCATCATGCCCCAGACCGCCTCCACGCTCCGGCACTCCATGCTGACGACGGCGCCACACTCTCGCCGCCGCAGCGCCAGACCTGCGATCGTCAGGAGAGCGCCCACCACCAGACAAACCGGCCACGCCCACAGCCCTACCCACTCCGAGCGCGGCTGAAAGGACCGCCAAGCCATCGCTGCCAGATCTACCAAGCCCCACAGAATAAAAACCCACGCATACCGCATCGTCGAGCGCCGTCCCTCAGCGATCATCGTTTCCATCAGAGCAATCCGCTGCACCAGGTCATCCTTCATCCCGCCGCCATCCCCTTCAACATTTGTCATTCGTTTTTACCTCTGCCACATACTCTGCATTATAGAGTTCTCTATGTCAAGACTATTATTAGGCCATTCACAATATTTTTTTGTCATTCCACAGCGCAGCGAAGGAATCTGCTTCCTGTCCGCGCCGCTGCCATCCGACCGCAGCTTCAAGCTCCTCCCTGGCTTCGAATGCATCCCACTCGCCATCCCTATTCGTCCCAACACTCCGATTCACATCCGCATCGAACCCAAGTGAACCGCCTATGACGAACCCTACCGGAGTCCCACTCATCGGCGCCCACCGCGGCGCCACCGCCTCCGCTCCTGAAAACACGATGGCCGCATTCGCCGCCGCCATCGCCCTGCGCGCCGACTTCATCGAAACCGACATCCGCCGCACCGCCGACCGCGTCCTCGTCCTCCACCACGACCCCGAAATCGGCCCCCTGAAAATCTCCACCACACCCTTCGCATCCCTCCAAATCGCCGACCCCAACCTCGCCACCCTCGAAGATCTGCTGCACCTCGCCAAAGGAAAGATCGGCCTCGACCTCGAACTGAAAGAAGCCGGCTACGAACCCCAGGTCGCCACCCTCCTCCGCGACCGCCAGTTCACCCCGGACGCCTTCGTCATCACGTCGTTCCTCGAATCCGCGGTGCGGCAATTCAAGGAAAGCTATCGCGAAGCGAAGTGCGGCCTCCTCATCGAAGACCGCTCCTCCCCCGAAACCCGCCTCCGCCGCTGTGGCGCAGACTTCGTCGCCGCCGAAGACAGCCTCGTAGACCCAGCCTTCGCACGCCGCCTCGCTGCAAAGAATTTCCCGGTCTGGGTCTGGACCGTCAACGACCCCGTCCGCATAGCCGCGCTCCTGGCC
>DASRLB010000352.1:0-8292 GCA_035648695.1 Acidobacteriaceae bacterium
ACCGCGAACCACTCATAACTCAAGACTCACAACTCAGAACTGAACAAGACCCTCTACGCTCAATAGCTCTAAGCTCGCAGCTCTCCAAAACCCAGTACTCCACGGAGCCTAAAATGTCCACCGCCGCCCTTCCACTCACCGCCGCCCCCGCCACCGGCCTCGCCCGCTCCCTCAGCATCTTCGCCACCGAGACCCGTTACGAGTTCATTCGCGCGCTGCGCACCCGCACCTTCTCGCTCTCGGTCATCGGGTTCCCGGTCATGTTCTACTGCCTCTTCGGCCTGCTGATGAACCGCGACATCACCATCAACGGCCATCAGTTCGGGAAGATCATGCTCGGCAGCTATGCCGTCTTCGGAGTCGTCGGCGCGGCGCTCTTCGGCATCGGAGTCGGTGTCGCCGCCGACCTCAGCGCCGGCTGGCTGGAGCTCAAGCGCGCCAGCCCCATGCCTCCACTCGCCTACCTGCTGGCCAAGTGCTGCACCGCGATCGCCTTCGGAGTCATCATCGTCTCCATCCTCAGCCTCCTCGGAGTCACGCTCGGCCACGTCCAACTCTCGCTCGCCGACTTCTCCCGCATGGTCGGCCTCACCATCGTCGGCTGCGTTCCCTTTGCCTGCATGGGCCTCGCGCTCGGCCTGGTCGTTCCCTTCAACTCCGCGCCGGGCGTCACCAACTTGCTCTATCTGCCGATGAGCTTCCTCGGCGGCCTGTGGGTCCCGCTCAGCATCCTGCCCACGGCAATCCAGAAGATCGCGCCGGCCTTCCCCACCTATCACCTCGGCCAACTCATGCTCGGCATCTTCGACCGCACCGCCGCCAACCCGCGCGGCTACGCCGACCCCGCCCACTCCGTCCTCAGCCACTGGATCGGCCTCGCGGCGTTCACGATGGTCATGCTCGGTATCGCAGCCATCTCCTTCAACCGCCGCGAGCAGAACGCATAAACCGCCGGCTCAACGGGCCAGCCATCGGCCTTCGCATCTACACTGATGTTGATGGCAACCAGACGGGACTGAAATGGAAAACCTCGGACCTTCGCCGCAACACAAATTCCACAAATTCGAAATGATCTGGCTCGCGTACCTTATCTTTTTCTTTATCGAGCCGATCATGCGCAACTCTCTGCGCTACTGGCTCGAATGCATCGGAATCGCCGCGGTCTTCCTTGCGCTCTATGTCGCTTTCTTTTATTACGTCGGACCCCGCTCTAAGGGGCTCCTCGTTGGGGCAATGTGGCTGCTTGGCACGGTTACTCTTCCCTTCAACAGCGGCGCAACGGCGTTCATCATCTATGCCGCGGCGTTTCTTCCGTTCGCCGTCCGTTCAACCGCATGGACGTTCACCGGCCTCGCTTCCCTGGCCGGTCTTGTCTCCCTGGAAGGCTGGTGG
The DNA here is from genome assembly GCA_035648695.1 of Acidobacteriaceae bacterium. Taxonomy (GTDB): domain Bacteria; phylum Acidobacteriota; class Terriglobia; order Terriglobales; family Acidobacteriaceae; genus Granulicella. Next base: position 1,393 of record DASRLB010000352.1, read on the forward strand.
ATTCACCTTGGCTTCTTCAACACGGCGCTCGCTGTCTTCTTTATCGTTGTGGTGGGTGGAAGCAACATCTTCTTCGCGCAAAAAGCGCGTGCCGACTGCAAGCTCCAAATGGCCCACGAGGAAATCGAAGCCCTCGCGGCCCTCGCCGAGCGCGAGCGCATCGCCCGCGACCTGCACGACGTGCTCGGCCACACACTCTCGGTCATCGTGCTGAAGGCCGAACTCGCGGGGCGTTTAATCGACCGCGACCCGCAGCGCGCCGCCCGCGAAATCGCCGAAGTCGAACGCACCGCCCGCACCGCGCTCGCCGAAGTCCGCGAAGCCATCGGCGGCTACCGCGCCCGCGGCCTGGTCGCCGAAATCGAAGCCGCCCGCCGCACACTCGACGCCGCCGGCGTCACGCTGCAATGCGACGCGATGCCCTCCACAAACACCGGCCTGCGGGCAAATGAAGAAACCGTCCTCGCGCTCGCGCTGCGCGAAGCCGTCACCAACATCGTCCGCCACGCCCGCGCCACCACCTGCACGCTACGCTTCCACATGGAAGACGGCCAGCACCGCCTCACCGTCGCCGACAACGGCGAGCATCCCGCGGCGCGCGAAGGCAACGGCCTGCGCGGCATGAGGGAGCGCGTCGAGGCCCTCGGCGGCCGCGTCCTGCTCGACCGCACCACCGGCACCCGCCTCCTCATCGCGCTGCCCACCCACGCCGAGACTCCAACCGGATAAACCAGTTCTTCTCCGCGAACCTTTGCGCCCTTTGCGCCTCCGCGTTTTCCTTTGCTTTGCTTCTGCTTTTCGGAAGGACGAACATGACCAGCAAAATTCGCGTCCTCCTCGCCGAAGACCAAACCATGCTCCGCGGAGCCCTCTCCGCCCTCCTCGAACTCGAACCCGACATCACCGTCGTCGCGCAGGCGGCCAATGGCCGCGAAGCCTTCCGCCTCGCCCGCGACCTCACCCCCGACGTCGTCGTCACGGACATCGAAATGCCGGAAATGACCGGCCTCGAACTCGCCGCCGCCCTCAAGCAAGCCGAGTCGAAATCGCGCGTCGTGATCCTCACCACCTTCGCCCGCCCCGGCTATCTCCGCCGCGCGCTCGACGCCGGCGCCCGCGGCTACCTGCTCAAAGAGCGCCCCGCGTCGGAACTCGCCGAGGCAATTCGCCGCGTCCATCAGGGTCTCCGCGCCGTAGATCCCGCCCTCGCCGCCGAAGCCTGGAGCGCCGACGAAGACCCGCTCTCCGACCGCGAGCGCCAGATCCTGCAACGCGCCGGCGACGGCCGCTCCTCCTCCGAAATCGCGTCCGAGCTTCATCTCTCCGAAGGCACGGTCCGCAACTACCTCTCCGAAGCCATCGCCAAACTAGGCGCCGCCAACCGCATCGACGCCGCCCGCATCGCCCGTGCGAAGGGCTGGCTGTAACCCCACCTACAGCTCCCGCAACGCCCGGTCCGCGGCCAACTTTTCCTCCATCAACTTCCGCAACATCTCCTGGTCCCCCGCGCGGTCCGCCGCCGCGATCGCCGCCCGCAGCTCCCTCTGCCGCCGCTCCAAACTGCGCCGGTGCAGCGTCGTCAACGCATGTTGCACCTGCACGGCCAGCGGATCGCGCGACTCATCGCTAGGCTCGTGCAACGCAATTGCCAGCAGGCTCCGCGAGCCATCGTCGTTCGCCGCATCCATCGGATTGTCCGGCGCCGAAGCATTCGCCAGCGTCTCCATCAGCCCCGCCGACGGCAGCCCGCCGTACCACTCCGGATGCGCCCCCAACTCCATCGCCGCAAGCTCGCGCGCGGCATCCGCATTGGGCAGCACCAGCGCCCGCAGGAGCACGCGCTCCAACTCGCTCAACGCCGCGGCCTGCGGGGCCCGCACACTCTCCAGCCGCTGCGCCGCAGCGTGTTTCAACTCCTGCCGCATCATCGCGGAGTCGATGCCCAACTGCTGCGCCGCGTTATTCGCAAACTCGTCGCGCAGCAGCGCATTCGGAATGCGTCGAATATGCGGCAGCAGAAAATTCAGCGCCCGCACCTTCGCCTCGGGAGTCTGCCCGGGATGCAGAATCCTTGCCCGCTCGATCAAATAATCCGCGTGCCGCTTAGCCCCGCGCACCGCAGCCGAGTACCCCGCCACCCCATGCTCCCGTATGTACCGGTCCGGATCGAGCCCGCCCTCCAGCGTCATCACCCGCACTTCAAAGTCTTCCTCGGTCAGCAGCGCCAGCGTCTTCTCCGCCGCATTCGCCCCCGCCGTATCGGGATCGAAGTTCAAGATCACGCGCTTGGTAAACCGCGCCAGCAGCCGCACCTGAGACTCCGTAAACGCGGTCCCACTGGTCGCCAGAACGTTATGAATTCCCGCCGTAAACACCGAAATGCAGTCCATCTGCCCTTCGACCAGCAACGCAAACCCCAGCTCCCGGATCGCCGACTTGGCCTTGTCCAAATTGAACAGCACGCGGCCCTTGGTATACAGCAAGGTCTCCGGCGAGTTCAGATATTTCGGTCCCGACTTCGCATCCTGTTCCTCCAGCAGCCGCGCCGTAAACGCAATCGGCTTGCCCTGCTCATTCGCAATCGGAAACGTGATCCGCTTGCGAAACTTCGCATACATCTGGCCTTGCGAACCGTCCTCCTGCTCTTTGGCACTGAACAGCCCACTCCCTCGCAGTACCTCCTCGCCGAAATGCTTGCCCAAACGGTCGCGCATGTCGTTGAAGCTCTCCGGCGCATACCCAATCCGAAACTTCGCAATCGTCTCCGCGCTCAACCCGCGCCCAGTCAGATACTCCCTTGCCCGCGCCGCTTCGGGCGACTTCAGGTTCTGCTCAAAATATTGCGTCGCGGCCTCGTGGATCTCCATCAACTGCCGCCGCTCGCCCGCCTCCCGCGCCTCGTCGGCGGAGTGGAACTGCTTCTGCGGCAGCGCAATCCCCACCTTCTGCGCGACCGCCCGCACCGCTTCGGGAAAGCTGACGTTGTCCATCTTCATGATGAAGGTAAAAACGTCGCCAGTCTCATGGCAGCCAAAGCAGTAGTAAAACCGCTTCGCCACATTCACCGAAAAACTCCCCGACTTCTCCTTATGGAACGGGCACAGCCCGGTATAGTTCTGCGCTCCCGCCTTGCGCAGCTTCACGTAGTCGCCGATGATGCGAACAATGTCGGCCTGGTCCTTCACCTGTTGCGAAAAGCTGTCAGCCATGCGATCTCCAGTTTAGCCGCACTGCCTGCCGGCTACCCACCTAGCTCCTAGCTCTTAGCTCGTAGCTCGTAGCTCGTAGCTCTTAGCTCTTAGCCGGATGCCCGCGCGTACACGCCTAAAATAGAGCCATGCTTTCCGCCGCCGACCGCGCCCGCTTCACCGTCGTCCTGGTCGGCGCGCGCAACCCCAGCAACATCGGCGCAGCAGCACGCGCTATGCGGGACTTCGGTTTCGCCGACCTCCGCTTCGTCAACGACTACACCGCCGCCTTCGACGCCGCGCAACTAGAAGCCACGAAGTCCGCCGTCGGCGCGGCCGACGTTATGCGCCGCGCCCGCGCCTTCCCAACCCTCGCCCAAGCCGTCGCCGACTGCGCGCTCGTCGTCGGCACAACCGCCATCGGCGAGCGCACACTAACCCAGAAGGTCCTGCCGCTTCAAGAAGCCGCTCCAGCGTTACTGAACGAGCTGCGGGCCTCAAACGGCGCCCGCGTAGCCCTACTCTTCGGCTCCGAAAAGACCGGCCTCACCAACGAGCAGCTCAGTCACTGCGCCTGGCTCACCACCATCCCCATGTTCGCGCCCGGCGCCGCGGCCAACGGTGTCGCCGCCCGCCACCTCTCCATGAACCTCGGCCAAGCGGTCGCCGTTTGCCTCTATGAGCTCTCCCGCGGCGGCCTCGAAGGCGCAAAGGAAATCCCACGCCACATTGCCACGCCACCCACCGCCGAAGACCGCGAGCGCCTCACCCAGCTCCTGCTCGATGTCATGCACGTTACCGAGTACACCCGCCGCTTCCCGGCCAACGCACAGGAACCGCTCGTCCGTGCGCTCGTCCAGTCGCTCGGATCGAACCACGCCGAAGCCGAAACCTGGATGGGCATCCTCCGCCAAATCCTCTGGAGCACCCGCAAAAAGTGATGCCCACGGAATTCTGTGGGCATCACCGTTCTCTCTACACTCTATCCTCTACACTCTATCCGCTGCCTTTACCAAAGTCCCCACGAGCGCGAAATATAGTCCGACAAAGTCATGATCGTCAGCACCGTGAACGTAAAGAGGCCGCACGCCACTGTCAGCTTGATCAACCGCGACTGGTACTTCACATGCATGAAGAACAGGACGACCACCACCGCCTTGAAGCTGGCAATTGCCAGTGCCAGGATCGGGTTGAACACCTTGAGATCGATATACGCGACCCACACCGTGATCCCGGTAAACAGCAACAGCGTGCCGAAGACCATGCTGTACTGCAACGGGGTCACAATATGGTGCTCGGCATGCTCCGGGTTGGTTACGTTCATCGGGTCGTGCGCTTGATCGTGAGATATTGCGTGGGCCATGACTTGTTCCTTTTGAAATTTGCTTCGTCGCTTAGTGCAGCGGGTGGCGGTTGATCAGATACAGCAGCGGGAACAGGAACAGCCATATAATATCGACGAAATGCCAATACAGCCCGAAGTTCTCAATGGGCGCAACATAGCCGGAACTGAAGTCCCCTTTGTATGCTCGCCAAGTAAGCCAGAACAGCAGGCAGAGGCCGATGATCATGTGCAGCGCGTGCATGCCGGTCATGGCGAAGTACAGGAAGAAGAAGATCTGCGTGTGCTGCGCCATGTCCGGCGAGAGCGGTTGCTCGTCCGTGATGCCGTTCGCGGCGGGGTTCACAAAATCCGACACGTCGAACTGCGCTCCCGGAATATGGTGCTTCTCCCACTTCTCGTGATACTCGTCGTACTTGATCCCGATGAAGGCCATGCCGAACAGGGTCGTGAAAATCAGCGTGACGACCAGCATCTTCCGCTTGCGGACCTCCGCCGCCCACACGCCGAGCGCCATGAAGAAGCCCGAAGTGATCAGGATCGCGGTATTGGTTCCACCCAGCGGCACGCTCAACTGGTTCGACGCCACTGCAAACGCCGGATAATACCAGTTCCGGTACAGCAGGTAGGCGAAAAACAGCCCGCCGAAGAACATGATTTCCGTCAGCAGGAAAAGCCACATCCCAAAGCTCCCGGCCTCGCGCTGTTGCTCTTCAGTTTCGAAGTGGTGACGATGCTGCGGCACGAAGACGTGCCCGTGCTCTTCATGCTCATGCGCCGCAGTCTCATGCGGCATCAGCGGCTGAGCGTCCAGTGCGTTCGTCGATGCGATCGTGTTATCCAACCGTCGTCACCTGCTCTTTCTGCTTTTTCGCGAGCCACTCGTAATCGTAGGCCTCGTAGTCCACGATCGGTATCTCGACGAAGTTTTCGGTCAGCGGCGGCGATTGGATCTGCCACTCCAGCCCGGTAGCCTGCCACGGATTGTTGCCCGCAATTTCGCCGTACTTCAACGACCATCCGAGGTACAGCAGGGGCAGCATATACCCAATCCCCAGCACCGTCGCGCCGGCCGTTGAGAGCACGTTCAGCACCTGGAACTCCGGCGGATATGCATGATAACGCCGCGGCATACCCAGGTATCCCAGGATGAATTGCGGCAGGAACGTCAGGTTGAACCCGATGAACGTCGTCACCGCAGCCAGCTTCGAGAGCGACTCCGGGTACATTCGTCCGGTCATCTTCGGCCACCAGAAATGCACGCCCGACAGGAACGCCATCAACATGCCGCCCACCATCACAAAGTGGAAGTGCGCGACGATAAAGTACGTTTCGGTAAGGTGGATGTCCATGCCCAGCGAGCCCAGAAACACGCCCGTGAGGCCGCCGATCGTAAACAACCCCATGAAGCCGAAGGCGTACAGCATCGGAGTCTCAAACGTGATCGACCCCTTCTGCAGCGTAAACGACCAGTTGAAAATCTTGATCGCCGAAGGCACCGCGACCAGCATCGTCAGCAGCGAGAACACCAGCGCTGAATAATTCGACACGCCCATGATGAACATGTGGTGCGCCCAGACGAAGAACCCGAACAGCGCAATCGCCACGGACGAGAATGCGACCGCCGTATAGCCGAACACTCGCTTGCGGCTGAAGGTCGAAATCACCTCGGAGATCACGCCCATGCCGGGCAAAATCATGATGTATACCGCAGGATGCGAGTAGAACCAGAACAAATGTTGGAACAGCAGTGGATCGCCGCCTTTGGTGGGATCGAAGACGCCGATGCCGAACGCCCGTTCGAGCGCCACCAGCACCAGCGTGATCGCCAGCACCGGCGTGCCCAGCACCATCAGGATCGACGCCGCGTAATGCGACCACACGAACAGCGGCATGCGGAACCACGTCATGCCCGGCGCGCGCATCCGGTGGATGGTCACGATGAAGTTGAGTCCGGTAAAGATCGAACTGAACCCCGCCACAAAGATCGCCATCGCCGCCGTAATAACGTGCGTATTCAGGTAGTGGGTGGAGAGCGGGGTCGTAAACGTCCAGCCCGTATCCACGCCGCCCAGCACCAGCGCCGCCAGAATCAGCACGCCGCCGACCACGTACAGGTACCAGCTCAGAAGGTTGATCTTGGGAAACGCAAGGTCCTTTGCGCCCAGCATGATCGGCATCAGGAAGTTGCCCAGCGTCGCCGGCACCGATGGCACCAGGAACAGGAAGACCATGATGATGCCGTGCATCGTAAAGAACTTGTTGTACGTGTCCGACGACACCAGGTCGGGCTGCGGCGTCAGCAACTCCAGCCGGATCATGCCCGCGAACGCGCCGCCGATGAAGAAGAAGAACGTGATCGAGATCAGG
>DASRLB010000353.1:0-8312 GCA_035648695.1 Acidobacteriaceae bacterium
GGGCGGGCAAAGAAATATCCCTGCGCCTGATCGCAGCTAATCCGACGCAGGATCCGCAACTGCTCTGCAGTCTCCACGCCTTCAGCGACGGTCTGCATATTGAAGGCTCGCGCGAGTGAGACTATGGTCATTACAAGTGTCAGGATGTTTGGTGTGTCGGCAATGCTTTGCACGAATGAGCGATCGACCTTGAGAGTGTCGACAGGAAGCCTGGCGAGAAGGCGCAGCGAGGAATAACCAGTCCCAAAATCATCGATTGCGATTCCAATACCTGCCTCTCGAAGTTGCGTCAGCTTGCGGATAGACAACTCAATGTCCTGCATCAGCATGCTTTCGGTAATCTCGATATCCACGCCTGCCGGCTGTTTGATCGACGGTTCGATGTTTCTCATTACTCGTTCGACGAAGTCCCGTCGTCGCAGCTGCAGTGGCGAGACGTTGACAGCCACGCGAATGGTTGCAAGGCCGGCAGCAACCCAACGTCGAATGTCGCGGGCGGCCTGGAGCAGAACCCATTCTCCGACATCCACAATGGCGCCGGAATGTTCAAGCAACGGAATGAAAAGGGAAGGCGGAACTAGACTATCCTGCGAGTCCTGCGAGTACTGCGAGTCCCGCCAGCGCAAGAGCGCTTCAAAGCCCGCGATCGTGCCGTCGGCAATATTGATCTTCGGTTGGTAGTGAAGCAAAAACTCATTACGCTCCAGGGCGCCAGCCAGTCGCGCCTCAAGTGCCAGGCTGCGTGTCGTGGGCCGCCGCGTAACCAGCCCATACAGCATGTATTTCTCGTTGTCTTCGCGCGCCGCCTTCAGTGCCGCCTCGGCGTTTTGCACCAGCGCGTCGCTCGAATCCGCATCATGCGGATACATGGCGATTCCGGATCGGATTGACAGCCGCAACTCCTGGCCGTCGACGACGAAGGGCTCAACGAACAACTGTGCCAGGACGTTCTGTGATATCCGGCCCGTGTCTCCCGCATTACCGACACCGGCGAGCAGCACTGCAAACGTTCCGCCGCCAAAGTGCGCCAGGCAATCGGAGGTCGGATAGGAATGCTTTAGCCGCACCGCTATCTTCTCGATCAGCCGATCGCCGACGTAGCGACCGAAGGAATCATTGATCGCCCCGAGCTTCTGGACATCGAAGACCACGACAAGCTGGGCCTGTTGCTCAGCCGTATCGGTACTCGTGAGGCTTGCCAGGCGCTGACAGAACAGTGGCCGCTTCGCAAGTCCCGTCAGACTGTCGAAGTAGGAAAGAAAGTGAATGGCCTCATCCTTCTCAAGGTATTGAAGTGCGAAGCCCAGATTGGCGGTTAACTCCAGCAATACGGCTACTTCCGCCTCATCGAAGACTTCGCGTTGAATGCTGAGGAGAGTAATCACGCCGATAATGGTGCCATCGATCAGGAGCGGCAACGCGGCAACTGCCGAATAGCCGTGGGCTATCAGTACCTCCTTATGTGCCACAGACTGCTGCTCGCCCGTGAGGTCATTGCAGACAGCCGCCGCCCCGGAGCGGATCGCCCGCTCCGCGATGCCGACGGACTCCAGTTCAGTATCCAGGTCGGCACGCTCAACAGCGCGCAGGGGCGCCGAGTCCGTTCCAGCCCAAGCGCGTGGCCGCAGCATTTTGGAACCCGGATCAATCAGACTGATTACCACGCGATCGTAGCCGCCCTGATGGGCGGCAATTCGGCATACCTCGTCAAGCAAATCACCACGATTGCGCAGGCGCAGGATTGCGGAGCTAGTGTTGCTCAGCATTCGGTAGGTTCGCGTCAGCCGCCGCAGCCGCACGTCCTGATCGCGCCGCACGGTGATGTCGCGATCGGCGCCCCGGAAGCCAATCGTGCGCCCGGAATCATCCGGAATCGAGACGACGTTACGTTCCAGCCAGCGCAACTGTCCGTCGGCGGCGCGCCAGCGCGCCACGGCGCCAGTCAGATGCGATTGTCCCGGAGGCGGTAGAAGTAGAGAAGCTGTGTCGCGTTCATCTTCGTGCAGGTACGAGCGGAAGTCCTCGCCGATCAGCGCGTTACAATCGTAACCGAGTATGCTCGCGACTGCGCTGCTGCAGAATCTGAACCTTCCCTGTAGGTCAATTTCCCATATCCAGTCTTGGGAAGTCTCCACGGTGGCGCGCAGTTGTTGTTCGCTATTGCGCAGTTGCTGCTCGGAATGACGCTGCGCCGCTTTGAGCGACGCATCGCGCAGTGCGCGCTCCACGGCGGCGGGGAGACGCGCCAAATTGGTTTTCAGTACGTAGTCGGTTGCTCCCCGCCGCAGAGCATCGATGGCCCGCTCCTCGCCGATTGTTCCGGAAACAAACAGGAACGGCGTCTCGGGAGCCTGCACCACGGCAATCTCTAGGGCCCGCAGTCCATCAAACTCCGGCAGTGAGAAATCCGAAAGAATGACGTCAGGCTCCGTGGCACGCAGCGCTGAGACGAAGGCGGATTCGTTCTGCACTCGATGAATGAGGCAGTCCAGTCCGCCTTTGGCCAGATGCCGAGCGATGAGCGCTGCGTCCGTGTCGACGTCTTCAACAATGACGAGTCTGAGTTTCGTGTCCATCGATAACGGCTCCTCGCTGAAGCGAGCCGGGCCAGCATTTCGCCCGCCGACTCATCCGTGTTACATGACTCAACTGGGAGCGGCCGCGCCTGGAAATCTGGCTAACGAAATTCTGCTCTTTCCACATCGCACCCACCAGTACCCAAGGACGCAATGGCGCCTGCGGTAATGTGACGTGGCGCGCATTCTCGCATCATGAGGTCACCACGATCGGCAGCGCAAATTGAAAGGACGCACCCACATCCGGTGCGCTCTGTGCCCAGATGCGCCCACCGTGGCGCACGATGATGCGATGCACGATGGCCAGTCCGACTCCCGTTCCGGCAAACTCTTCCTTGCGGTGCAAGCGTTGGAAAACGCCAAATAACTTGTGGACATAGTGCATATCAAATCCGGCTCCATTATCTTCCACTTGGTAGATGCTTTCGCGACCTTCTATTCGGCCACTGATCCTTATTCGAGGTTGCGATCGCTTGGCGCTGTACTTCAAGGCGTTGCCGATCAGGTTGCACCAGACCTGACGAATGACTGTCGCATCTCCCGCGCAGGGCGGCAGTTCGGCAATCTCGATGCACGGTTCTGGACCGGTGTAGGCGGCCTTGACTTCGGCGGCGGCTTCGTTGGAAAGCGCGGTCATGTCAATGCGGGTCAGAGTGAGAGGCTGTCCAGCGGCTTGCGAGAACGCGAGTAAACCCACAATGAGCCGGTCCATTCTTTTGCAGCTCTCATGAATGACGCGAGTGACGCCGCGACCGTCCTCGCCCAGTTGCTCTGAAAAATCCTCGTCGAGAATCTGCGCGAAGCCATCAATGGCCAGAAGCGGTGACCTCAGATCGTGCGCAATGGAATATGAAAACGACTCGAGAGTCTTATAGGCGTCGGCGAGTTCTTCGGATCGTCGTTGTTCGCGTTCGTGAAGTGCGGCATTCTCACGACGCAATCGCTGCACGTCCAACGCACGCGAGATAACCGGCAGAATGACATTGAGTTTGAAGGGCTTGAGTATGTAATCGAGCGCTCCGCCCTGCATCGCCTGCACCGCGGTATCGATGGTGCCGTGGCCGGTCATCACGATGGCACCGAGCGTCGAGTCGATCTGTCTGGCAGCATTGATCAGGGTGATGCCGTCCATTTCCGGCATCATCAGGTCAGTCAACAGGAGGTCGACTTCGCCAGGGCGCAGTTCCGTCAACGCCTTTTGCGCCGAGCTGAAGCCCCGGGTCGAGTATCCCTCCAGCTCCAGGGTATCGCATAGCGCGCGCATCTGCGCCGCCTCATCGTCCACGATCAGCAACCGGGCGTGCTCGGGGGCGTTCAAGCGACCAGCTCCACAAGGGCGGCCCGCAATTCGTGCAGTCGCGGCGGTTTGCTCAGTACTTTGTTGACGTGAGGAGGGGTATCGTTCTCCGCAATGAGTCGCTGACCCCAGCCCGTGAGCAGAATCACCGGCGTCGTGCGTGAGATCTCTTTGACCGCGGAGGCGACCTTGCGGCCATCCACGTTCGGCATTCCTAAATCCGTGACGACGATGTCAAAGCCTTCCCCGCGCTGATGGGCGGCCGCAAAGGCTTCGATACCAGCCTGTCCACCATGGGTCGCTGTGATGACATGTCCGTCCTCCTGCAGAGTGTCCTGTAGGGACTTGATGAGCAGCGGATCATCGTCGATCAGGAGGATTCGCAGCCTGCGAATCACCACAATGGGCTTCGTGAGTAGCGTTGTGGAAACCGCGGATGACGTATAAGCCGGAAAGCTCAAGCGTACGGTCGTACCCTGGCCGCTTACGCTTTCGATCTCGATCTCGGCGCTATGGCGTTGGATCATGCCGTACACCATCGCCAGTCCCAGCCCGGTCCCGCGCTCGCCCTTGGTGGTATAGAAGGGTTCAAGGCATCGGCGGCGGGTGTCTTCGTCCATGCCGATCCCCGTATCGATGACTTCGATCACGACACAATCCACTCGGTTGCCGTGTGCTAGCGACCGGGTTCGCACTAATAGCCTGCCGCCGGTGGGCATGGCGTCGACAGCGTTGAAAATCAGATTGGTGAGTGCATCGCGAATCTCATGTTCTGCGCCCATGATATCCGGCAAGGGCTCCGCCAAATCCATCTGCAGATCCACCATCACGCCCCGCTGCTGCGGCAGATCGCTCCAGCGAGGTTTCGTCAGCTCCACGACCTGCCGAACGGCGCGATTGAGCTCGACACGTTCGAGCGTGAGCTGCGCTCCGCGCTCTCGATAGAACTCGCGCATGCGGGCCACGGTTCGGGCGACATCTTCAATGGCGCGCTGAATAGTCGTGAGGTAGCCGCGCGCGCGCTCACTGAGATTGGGCTCTCGCTCGAGCAGTGATTCGGTGTACAGTGAAATCGGCGAAATCGCATTGTTGATGTCGTGGGCGATGCCGCTGGCCATTTGCCCGAGCGCCCGTAATCGCTCCTGCTGCATGACAGTGTGTTGCGATTGCCGCAGGTCGTTGTACGCCTCTTGCAGAGCACCATAGAGTTGAGCCTGGTGACTGGCGAGGGCAACGTGCTCGCTGAGTTGCTTAAGGAACTCGCACTCGTCGCTGTTGAAGGCCTGATCCAAGCAGCGTGCACACACCAGCACTCCGAATACTTGATTCTCGACGATCAGTGGCGCGATGACCATCGATCGCAGACCGGCGGCCGCCAGCTTCTGTGGAAACGGAAATGGGACTTGCAGAACGTCTGGTTCGTAGACCAGTTGCCCGGCGACGCACCGGGATAGTCCATTCTGATCGATGGGTACGAGCGACTGTTCCGACAATCCCAGCTTGTCGGCGAACATTTGGCCAGCGGCGCTCAGCGTACTGACGGCAAGAGACTGGGCGACGGCGTCGTAGAAAAGAAAGCAGCCAAAATCGATCGGCAGATTCTCCTCCAGGCTGCTCAGCACGACGCGGAAGATGCTCTGCAAGTCCTGGCGTTCGCCCGTCGCGCGCGTGATGTGCTGCAGCAGACGCAGCCGGTCCAGTTGGGCGTGGAGCTTGCCCTCGGACTGCTGGATCTGTGCGAGCATCTGGTTGAACGTGTCCGTAAAGAGGTCAAATTCATATGCTCCGGTCCGAGCGGCGCGAACGGTGTAGTCGTGGCGATCCGATACCGCTCTGGCCGTGTCCGCGAGCGCAAGGATGGGCCGCAATAGCTGGTGCTGAAGGCGGCGCGAGATCAGATAGGCCAGAGAGAGGGAGCTGGCTGTTACCAATAAGAGAATCAGGCCGTAAAGCCTTGCGCGCTCGTATATGGCGCCCAAATCGGATCTGACGAACAGCGTACCGAGTCGTTGCGAACCCTCTGCGACCGGCTCAAAGCCGATCAAGGCGTCGCTTTCGAAGGTGTAGCCGGCGGCGCCGGAGTGGGCGGGAAGACGCGCCGTGGGCAGCCCTTGAGGGTACGTTGCGAATACCTTGCCTTGAGCGTCATATAGCGCTGCGGCGACGATGTGCGGATCGGCCTTGAAAGCCGCCAGAACGGTCGCAGCATCCCCGCCATTATCAAAGGCCAAGGCGGCTGTACTGTTACTGGCGATGGCTTCACTCAATGTCTGCAGCTGCTGGACGCTCGAGTGCCGGAAAGTGAGGAACTCGTAAGTGCAAAACGCGCCGCTCATGAGAGCGAGCACCGCGCCGCTCGATAGAAATATCATACGCATCAAGGTGCGGCTAATGGGTGTGGATGGCGCAGACATGAGTCAATCCCCCTTAATCGTGCTGACTATCTCAGCCGGGCGCAGGAGGTTCGAACTGATCGTCAGCCCTGCGGCGCGCGCCGAATCGACATTGATGCGCAGCCGAATCCGATTGTTCTCGGTCACGAACTGAACCATGACCCCGTGCTCCGAAGCCCCATCCACATCGGACACCGTAAGGGTGCTGCGGTGGTCCAGCGCGGCGAGAACATGGCTCAGCTGCGCGCCTTCCGATCGGTCGATGAATAGAATCCGGCAATTTCCGACTTCATCGATATGGTGGAAACGGCGCACCACCAGCGGATGGCTGTTGATCAGTTCGCCCCGCACGGCCTCATCCAATCGCGACCCGAACGGATCGTCGCCTAAGATGCCGATAACGAAAGGTTCATCCGGCGCGGTGAAAGCCTGCGAAGGCCATTCGACAAAATGTGAAAAGTTGAAGACAAAGACAGCCTTGACCTGATACTCGGTGGGTGCCTCCGCGATGGCAGAAGCACTATGCGCAAGAAATGTCAGCCCGAATGCTGTGCACAGGATCAGCCTCAGGGCATTCTTTAGAACCGCCATGCTGGCTTTCCGCAGACGCTGCGCCGACACCCGGACCGCCGAGGCTGTCTCGGCCCGTGCCACGGTTGCTTCGCGAAGTTGTTCAATAACCCCATGTGATCTTTCCGAATATGGTGCGCCCGATCTCCTCGCGCGAGGGCGATGGGTAGCCATATTCCGGGTGGTGGTCGTGCAATAGATTCTGCCCCACGAGCGACAGTTCGAGCTTCTTCGTGGCGTGCCACGCGATCCTGGTGTCGAACTCAAAGTAGCTGGGCACGATGCCGATAACGGGGCCGCCAGTGGGCCCATTGTTAATATGCAGCGCATCGACCCAGCGCAGCGCGGCGTCAAGTTGTACGTTGCGCGGCAGGCTCATGGATGAGCGCAGCGTAGACTGGCCGTGTGGATCTGCAGTCTCGTTGGTCGCATCGGTGGCATCCACCTGTCCCGGCTTGACCCGAATGTGTTCCTGCAGCAGATCGTAGCCGGCATGCAGCCGCCACCAATCGAGCAATTGATATGTGGCGCTGAGCTCGAGCCCGTAAGTGTCGCCCTTGAGATTGTTCTGGAAGTAGACAGGATAGGGAAATGGGTAGAGAGCGGTAGCTGGGGTTGCGGTTGTGCTTCGCAGGTTATTGTAGTCGTTGTAAAACGTAGAGATGGAGCCGGACAATTTGGGTCCAAGCTGAGCGCGATAGCCGACCTCGTAAGCAATCAGCGTCTCGGAGACGAAGTCGGCTCCTCCTCCTTTGAGATACGCTGTCGGGAATTGATAGGGCGCTGGAGCGTCTACGAGGCCGCTGGGCACTACCAGGTCCCGATCGTAGCGGGATGGAGCCCGCACGGCCCTCGACACCGCGGCCCAAAGCATTTCTTTGGACGTGAGATTCCATTGCAGACGGGTGCTCGGCTCCAGCTCGAAGCCGGTATAGTCGTTGTGCTCCAGCTTCGATCCGATGGTGAGATGCACGCTCTGTGCGAGCGTGATCTCGTCCTGCAAGAAGCCGCTGTACAGGTTTTGCTCAAGAACGGGCGGCGTAAAGCGCACGACTGATAGATCTTCATCCGCTTCGCGCGTAGCGCGATAGCCAAGGCCCCAGACAAAGCTATGGCGTTCGCCCAACGCAAAGTGATGCTGGAAATCCCCGTTGTACGTGTCGAGAGCATCGGTCAAGGAGGCGTTGGGAAAGCCGGTGTAGTAAGGCGCCGGGGGGCTTGCGGCGAAAGGTTGAGAAAGGTACGTGTGGTCGTAATAGATTTGCAGGCTCATGGCCGAACGGTCCGACACAGTATGCGTCCAGCGGCCAAGAATGTTGCCGCCAGATAGGCGTGCATCACCCGCGGCTCCGTCCCCCTCGGTCCCGCTGTAGAAATCGCCTTGCACGGTCAGCTTGTCCTGCGCGGAAGTATCCGCATCCAAGCGATATCCGCCGCGGGTCATGTGCCATGCATCCGCCGCGCTCGCGCCGTTGC
>DASRLB010000354.1:0-27997 GCA_035648695.1 Acidobacteriaceae bacterium
TGTGTACACTCTGTCATCAAAGGCCGTCCTTTTTTCTGGTTTTTAACTTCGTCTTGACAACGCTGTTATGACAGAAAATACGGCCTTTTGCTATATATTTTTTAGCCAATACATAATCGCTCGTGAGAAATCCGGGCTAGCGGTCCACACAGAAAGGGCATAGCCTGCCCATCTCATAGTAAAGACGGCGCAGGCCTACCTCAGCAGGTCGGGGTAGCGTATGACGGTTCTGCCTATGAGTTCCCCGAACAAAGTGTTCGCCCATGCGAACCAGGATCGCGTATAGATCGACGCATCGTTCCGGTTGTAGGATTCATGCATGAATCCAGTACTGGCGGCGGATGCTCTCAACATTTTGATCGATTGATTGACTTCAGCGCTTGAATTGCTCGTGAGTGCGTAGATGATCTGGGACATTGGCCAGATGCTGTCGCGGCCTATGTGGGGACCGCCGATCCCTTCGCCTGCGGTTCCACGAAAGAACCAGGGATTCTTTTCACTCCAGACGAATTTCCTTGTGCGCGCATAGAGTAGAGGATCAGGTGAACTATCAAGGTAAGGCAGGCCTAACAGGCTTGGAACATTGGCGTCATCCATCAGGACGTGACCTCCGTAACCGTCAACCTCATACGCCCAAATCGTTCCGGAAGATGTCGAGATCACCGCGTAGCGGGTCAACGCTGCCTGCACTTCATCGGCTAAGCTCGTCGCCCGATTCGCCATTTCAGCATCGTGCAGGATGACATTGGCCATAGTTGCGAGTTGCCGAAGAGAGGTAACAGCAAAAAGATTTGCCGGTATCAAAAAAGAGAAAATGCAAGCATCATCCGATGGACGGAAGCAGGAAGCGATGAGGCCGACCGGTTTTACCGGATTGCCAATCCCGTTGACCAGCGTGTCGGTTGGATTGAGTGCCTTCCGCTGGAAGTGGTAAGGCCCGCTTCCCTCTTTCCGCTGCTGGACTTTCATCGTTGTAAGAACGGATTGCATGGCGAGCTTCCATGCCGAGTCGAAGGGCCCTGTGTCGCCAGTGCTTTTCCAGTACCCGTGGGCAAGACGGATTGGATAGCAAATGGAGTCCAACTCATATTTCCGCTCGCCTACACCTTGCTTCATCTCGGTCTTGTCCATGCGGCTTCCTTCGAGAGGAGGTGCGTTGAGGTCCGCCATGAAGCAGTTGGCATAAGGATCGATCAGCAGGCAGCGCGTCTGCCGGCGAATGACGCCCTCCAGAAGGTCTCGCAGACGCCGGTCCTTTGACGCCAAAGACAGGTAAGGCCATACCTGTGCTGAGGAATCACGCAACCACATCGCGGCAATATCTCCGGTGATGACAGCGGTATCGGGTTTTCCTTCGAATGCGCCCGGTCTGACCGTCGTGTCGAGCGTGTTGGGAAAGCAGTTTGAAAAGATGGCGGACAAGACGGGATCACCGATTTGGCGTCTTGTGGAAGCGATGTAGGTTTCAACCGCGTCACTGCGGAACATTCGATCGTCGACCGAGGGGCGCCTCGATTCCACGGAAGGACTTGTCTGTCCCAGCATGGAACTCGGAATGAGAGACCGCGCGCCAGCACCCGCGACATACGTACCCATTTTCTGGATAAGAACTCTTCTTGTCATGTACATCGTGTTAGGTGCGATTTCCGGAGGCCTCGACATGTGTGGCGATCATATAATTTTTGTATCAAATAGACAACGTTGTCTTTGGGGCCTGTCGCTTTCTTCACGAAAGCTGGCACGTCATGCCCTTAGGTTTCTCTCAAAGACCCCAGTTGGACATTTGCTCACAGGCAGCATCTCTACACTGTGCTTGCCGCGCACAGTCTGCGATGTGTTCCGTTTACAGACTCTACTATAAATATTTCTTGACAGCGGAAAGACATAAGGCGTACGTTTCCTGAAGTTTTCCGTGACATCGTTGTCATCATGCTGTCCATATTCGTTGAGAGTCCTCGCTGTCATGAGAGATGCATCCCGAAGTCGACGCCCCGCTGAGGCGGGCACCGAAACTCCTCGATGAGAGGGAAGCCAAGGTCTGGAACCGAGCCGTTCCTTTCAACCATGCGGGGATGCCGTAACAAACGTAGAAAATCGTGGGAGCCTGGATCGACAATGACACCGTTGACACGCCGCAAATTGTTGAAAACAAGTCTGGCTGCGTCCGCCGGACTGATGATTCTCGATGGGACTATTGGCTTGCCAAACGCCGAGGCGGAAGTGCCGCCTGCTCAAGGTGCTGCTTCGTCGTTCGAGTTCGAGGAGGCACATTTTGCTGAGACATCCCCGCGGCAACGATTACTGCTCGATTTTGGTTGGCGTTTTCATCTGGGGAACGCGGACGACGCAGCAAAGGACTTCAGGTATGGCGCGCCGATGCGCGAGGGGACCTTCGCAAAGGCCGGCCAGGACTGGCTGCACAATCCAGCGGACGATTCACTTCAACACAGCTTTGACGACAGCGCCTGGCGCGTTGTTGATCTCCCGCACGACTGGGCGGTGGAGTTGCCGTATGTCACAGTCGACGATGCCGGTATGTCTACCCGCGCAGCTCACGGAGGAAAGGCACTCGGTCGAAACTTTCCAGAAACAAGCATTGGTTGGTACCAGCGGACGTTCAATATCCCAGCCACCGACGAAGGCATCCGTATCTCGGTCGAGTTCGACGGCGTATTTCGGGATGCGGTTCTGCTCTTCAACGGTTTCTATATTGGCAGAAACCTGAGCGGTTATGCGCCTTTCAGCTTCGACATCACGGACTACGTCAAGTATGGCGGCAGCAACGTCGTTACCGTTCGAGTCGATGCCACGCTCAATGAGGGCTGGTATTACGAAGGAGCCGGGATTTACCGCCATACCTGGCTCACAAAGACACAGCCACTGCACATCGCCAAATGGGGAACGTTTGTGCAAAGCGAGATACGTGGAGAGGGCGCGCATCTGTCGGTCCAAACCGAAGTTTTGAATGAGAGCGGCGAGACCGCGACGGGCCGCTTGATCTCACGGATCGTGGACGCCGCCGGTAAGGTCGTCGCCTCCATTCCCGCGAAGACGTTTGAGGTTGCACCCTGGGGAACCGAGACGCTGCAAACACAGGCATCGCTGACCCAGGCATCGTTGTGGTCCATCGAGGAGCCAAACCTTTATCGTGTGCTTTCGCAGATTGAGAGCCACGGCAAGGTAAAAGATCAAGACGACGTCACATTTGGAATTCGTTCGATTCGGTTTGACCCGGATCATGGGTTCTTGCTGAATGGCAAGGCGCTCAAACTGAAAGGCACCTGCAACCATCAGGACCACGCCGGGGTCGGCATCGCGATTCCGGATCGTCTGCATGCGGACCGGGTTACGGTGATGAAGCAGATGGGCTCCAACGCATGGCGGACTGCCCACAATCCGGTCGCCACGGAGTTCCTGGATGCCTGCGACCGTCAGGGAATGATGGTCATGGCCGAGGTTCGCATGATGGCTTCTACGCCGGAAGGACTCAGCCAGCTTGAACGAATGATCCGGAAGGACCGCAACCATCCCAGCATCATCATCTGGTCGCTGGCGAACGAAGAGTATTTTTACCAGGGCACGCCTACCGGCGCCCGAATTATTTCCAGCATGAAGCGGCTTGCAAATAAGCTCGATCCCTCCCGTCCTGTAACCGGGGCAATGAATGGCGGCTGGGGAAAGGGGATGTCTGGGGTCGTCGATGTGCAGGGCTTCAATTACTGGAATGGTGGGCTACCTGGCGAGAAGGACGGCGCAAAGGGACGACCCAGGAGCGCGGATATTGACAGCTTCCATCAGAGCTTCCCAAAGCAGCCCACGGTGGGTACGGAGACGAGCAATGGTAGTAGCACACGTGGAATTTACGAGACTGATCCAAAAGCCGGGTATGTGACCGCGTTTATGCTCAAGTCGGATAACGCGAGTGATGCCGAGCAATGGTGGACTATCTTTGATGCGCGGCCTTTTCTTGCGGGAGGTTTTACGTGGGTTGGCTTCGACTATCGCGGAGAGCCCAACCCGTATGACCATGTTTCGATCAGTTCGCAGTCGGGGATTGTAGATACGTGCGGCTTTCCGAAGGACGTCTACTTCTACTACAAGTCGTGGTGGAGTTCCGAGCCGGTGTTGCACCTCTTTCCCCACTGGAATTGGAAGGGAAAGGAAGGCGAGGAACTGCAGGTTCGGTGTCACTCGAATCTGGATAGCATTGAGCTGTTTTTGAATGGAAAGAGTCTCGGCTCTAAACCTGTATCGCACAACTCGCACGTCACATGGAATGTGCAATACGAACCCGGAGTTCTGGAAGCCAGAGGATCCAAAGGTGGACGGGTAGTCCTGACAGAACGCCGTCAAACGACTGGTGTACCGTCACAACTGGTCTTGCGTCCCAGCCTGCGCCAGATCGCCGCAGGTGGTGAAGATGTTTCAGCTATCGCGGTGGAAGTGCATGATTCTCAGGGGCACGTCGTGCCGACGGCCTCCAACAAAATCCGTTTCAGGCTTATTGGACCGGGGAAGATCATCGGCGTCGGAAATGGCGATCCGAGCTGCCGTGAGCCCGACAAGCCCGGGACTTCTGACTCAGCTTGGCGCAGCGCCTTTAATGGGTTGTGCATGGTGTTCATCCAGGCGACAAAACATTCCGGGATAATACGGCTCGAAGTCTCAGGGGACGACCTCACCACCACGCAGGTGGAAATCCGAAGCGTTGCAACAAAGATACGTCCAAGCATTGCTTGAGGTCATATACGCGGTCGACATTCAGTTCTATGTTGCCATAAGTGCAACACGGGGTCGCTCGTGCATCCTCTGGATGCGGTCGCAATTCAAGAATCAAAGACAACTCCTCAGGCAACGCCAAACCATCTCTGCTTCATCACGGTTGACTTTCAGGCGCAACTCGCCAGTATGCACCTGGGCCTGAAGAAAAGGGGCAGCAATGAGCAAGAAGAAACGAAAAAAAGGAGTTCGTACGCTTCCGTTGCACGTCGTCTCCGGGAGTTATGGAATTGCCAGGCAAATTGCTCTGTCTGCGAAATCGTTGAAGCGTGCACCAGGGCATTGAAGCGACGCTTGTTTACAGGGAGATTTGGCCCCGGGAACACGGTCACGCCTACCATCGCGATACATCAAACCATGCATTCATCGATCAATCATGTTGTACTCAGCGTGCATTCCATCCACATCGCCTTCGGCAGTGGCAGTACCTCCACGAAGATCGCATCCCGAAACAAGAATATCTTTGGAGGACTTCAATTTCAGAAGCGCGCGTGCACCTTTAGGAGCTTTGGTGCGCGACACCCATCCGCCGGTCACGTCGTCCATCTGCAACATTGGTTCTCCATTGGCCGCAGGCGTGGACTGCAAGCCGTCGCACTGTAGGTTTTGAACGTCATCGAACAGCAAGGTGGGTCGCCATTCCTCGACCGGAGCCGAGAACGAGATGTTACGCATGGAAAGACCACGCACATGACGAACATACAAGCCACTTGCGGGCAGCCACCCGAACATACGCGATTGCGGATAGTCAGCAGGAACCTCAGGCACGGGATGTGACACCCACTCGGGCTTGCCCGGCATGACGGTTGCTATGCGAATATCTGAAAGACGGACGTCCTCTACTTGCAGACCTGGCAACCCGGTGATGGAGCTAGTCAGGATTGCGTCTGTAGCGTGCAAGCCGTCGATGACGATGCCGCGTAGTCCGTTCTGCGGTGTGACGTTGTCCGTATGCCGCGTACCGCGGCGAATACAAATTGGAGCACGCACGCGCCGCATCTGAATCCCGGTGATGACAACTCCGTCTACCCAACCGCCGTCAACGGCGCTCAACTGGATGCCTGCGATCACGCGCGACGGCAGGGGTACATCGTCGTTGTAGATGACCGAGTTCGAGAAGGTGATGTTCTCAAATCCGCCGAAAGTTGGGGTTCCGAATTTGAAACCGTTACAGCAGCCGGTGAGTATACAGTTGGTGACCACAATGTTCTTCGATACGCGAACCGGGGCGCCGTTAAGAGACTCGCTCTTAAGGCAGATTGCGTCGTCTCCGGTCTCGATGATGCAATCCGAGATCGCCAGATCCTGGCAGCCGGTGGGATCGATGCCGTCCGAATTGGGGCTGTAAACCGGATTCTTAATAACAATCCCGCGGATCTGGACGCGGTCGCAATTGAATGGTCTGAGAGTCCATCCCGGAGCGTTGCATAGGAAGACATCCGAGATGCGGACATCCGTGCAGCTTTCGAACTCAACCATGGGCGAGGGGTGCTTCGGGGTGTGAGTCCAATCAAGGTGGATGGCGTCGCTCCAAACCCGGTCTTCCGGCACCGGTCCCCGGCCACTTTGCACCCAGAATGCCGAGCCGTGACCATCGATCTTGCCCGGACCCGCCAACCCCACATTCTGCGCTCCGCTGGCGTAAATGAGATGCCGTGGTTGGTAGTCGTTGATGTCGCCACTGCCAAGCAGAGTAGCGCCGGCCTCAAGATAAAGCGTGACATTGGACTTGAGGACAACCGTGCCACAGAGGTAGGTGCCCGGACCGAGATACACGATGCCTCCGCCAGCCGCTGTGCATGCGTCGATTGCGCGTTGGACCGAGGGAGAGTCTTTTGTACGACCATCGCCAACCGCGCCGAACGAGCGTGGATCGAAGATGGCCGGACGTGTGCCGTCACTCCTGGCTAGGGCGCCGGTTGTGGTGCCCATAGTAGACGCCGCAAAACCGGCAATAGCTGAAAGCATTTCTCTGCGATCCATACGGTTTTCTCCTAAGCCTTGGTCCGCTGCCGAGCGGGATAAATTGTGAACCGCCAACGCCATGGAAGGCGCATTTCTCAGGATCGCTCGCCCTGTCTCGTTGTAATGAGGGTGTCCTGTTCCGGATCGAGTTCAACGCTGATGTCCTTGTATTCATCGAAGAGGCCGGCGTTATGCATCTGCCAGGCAATCGGTCCGGCTCTGCCGGCCGTAGGATCGCAGAAGTCCACAAGCTCGACGGCTTTGCTTCCTGGTGGTTGGGCGACAGCCATTCGCGCCGTGCCCTTCCTTGCATCTACCAGCAGTTCAACCTGACTCCATGCATGGCGGTCAAACGGACTCTTGCTGATTGTTGTGAAGAACTGGGATCCCGAATTATTGTTGCCGGGCCGGTAGTCCCAATAGGAACCCATTGGAAGCTGAAACTGGATGCCGCCCAGCGCATCGAGCGGCACCTCGTTCTCCTCCGGACGCTTGCAGAAGACCAGAACGCATGCCTGATGGTCCGGATGTCCGGACAGGTGTCGCACACTGAAGACCAAACGGTATCGGGTATAGTCCTGTGCGGTGTAGATTACGCCGCGTCCGACGCCGGTGCTTGCCATCATGCCATCCTTCACGATCCAGCCTGGGACAGCACTCTTTGCTATTTCGACAGGAAACGCATCCTCCAGCAACAACATGTTCAAACGAATTAGCTGCCCATCGCGTGGATTCTGCTGGAGCAACGCTTCCGTCTCCGGTCGAAGCCTGATTTCACGGAAACGGTCCGGCGTGAAGATGGAAGGTCCGGCAACAACCTGGTTGATCTGTTTGACCACAGCCGAGAGCAGCGCCGCAGCGTTCGCATTCGATGCGGCATACGTGGTGAGATCGATCTTTACCAGACTGTCGAATTGCGCTCGCAGAAAAACGCATATTGGATCCTGTCCATGGGCAAGTCTCGCGGTGAAGGCCGCCGGATCGACAATGGCGCCGACGGATAGCTTCGTGTCGTTGTTCTCAATCTGAATCCAACCATGCAACGTCTTGCCGTCGAACAGACTTGTCGCCGATCTCGCTCTCTCTACCGCACACCATGCTCGACCGCTCGTCAACGCGGAAATCGTCAACGCGCCCATTCTGACAAACTCTCTTCGGCCTATGCCTGCCACTTTTCGAACCATTGGAGCCTCGGGCGCTGAAAACGCTACAAATCGGGAAACTTTAGAGCGACCATATTGCCTTCCCAAGGAACAGCAGCGGAGACAGCGGTTACGGAATCGCTATTGCCGAAGCCAGTTGGCGAAGGGCGGAACACTGGACATCAAATCCTGCTGATTCACAGCTCGGCAGTTCTTCAACATTGCGATGCTGAGATGTCTACCGAAATTAGTCCTACCAAATTATGACCGTAAAGACAACGTTGTCAATACGTTGACAAGAAAATCCTATCTCTGGAAGGTGGCTCTGCCCTCACTCCAGCTTCACTGATCTTGCGGCCTTCGCTGGAAGAGATTGACGAGATAAGTGCGAGTGAAGGACCGACTCGACTACGAACAAAGTTGATGCGATTCGTAAGCTGTTGCCCGTATCGGGCTGCCCGAGATGTTTATTTGAGACGGTTTGGTAGAAACTTCTCAGCGTTGTTGTTTCAGGTCCAGGGTATAAAGATTGCCGCTCGAAACTTCAGCATGCATCAGAGGAACATCATCAGGCGTCAAACCAGAGAAATCGGCAAGGGTCATACTCCCGGCATGAAAGTTGTCGAGGTCAGCGACCTCAGCAATCTGTCCATCTGGAACATTCACGCGATAGATCGGCTTCCTATCTACAAAGGAGGCGTGGAAGTATAGAGACTTACTGTCCTTCGACCAGAACGGATGGTCGGCCACAATGTCCGACAGTGTTTTCCATGTGTCCGTCTTTGTGTCATAGAGCATCAGCTTCTTCTGATCAAGAGTTAGAGCCGCGAGATAGCGCCCGTCAGGAGACCATTTTGGGCTGTACATCCCCTCGGTGTGGGGGACCGTACTCACACGATGTGTTGCCAATTCCATCGTCCTGAGAGAGTTCGATCCATTACTTTGACCCATCAATTCAGGGATAACCCCGAAAATGATGGATTTGCCATCTGCGGAGAAGGAAGGATCTCCAAGGTTCCGATTTTCCTGGGTCAGCCGTCTTGGAGTACCACCTTCAGCGCGGACCGTGTAGATTTGCCAAGGCTCCTTTGGACTACGTGACATGAATGCCAGTTGTGTATTGTCGGGCGACCATACAACCATAAAAACCTGCATCGACGCAGGGGTCAGCAGCACTCTCTCCGTGCCGTCGCTTCGCGCTCTCCATAAATGGCCGTTCGGGTCGACCCATGCGACCCAGCGACCGTCGCGAGAATAATTGACATGGTTAGCGACGGAAAGGAATCCCTGCACCGGGACATATTGCTTTTGAGCGGCATCGAATTGCTCCAATCGCGAGTGTATGTCTTGCCCTACGAAGAAAATCTCTTCGCCGGTCCGGCTGGGCACGGGTGCTTTGAAGTTGAGCGGGCCGCTCGTGATTCGTACCGGGTCTGAGTCCGACGATCCGTCGATTTTCCAGAGGTCGGTGGTTCCATCTGTCGTCGCCTCGAAGACGAAATTCTTCCCGTCCGCAGTCCATGAACCGCAACATTCACGCGCGGCGACACTCCACGTCTTCATAATTTGATGCGCAGTCCCCTGGCTGCCGGAAATTTGCCACAGCGAGGAGGTGTGATTGACCGCGTCGATCATGGTGAACCTCAGCAACTTGCCATCGGGAGACCAGCGGGGCCAAAAGGCTCGGCCGGGGACAGTCGCAAAAGCCGTGGACCGGCCATTTTCGAGAGATACAACGGAAAGTTGGTTGCCGGAAGCGTACAGGATGTTTCTGGCGTCCGGCATCCAGGTGGCGGACTGGGTCATCACATCCGAAACCCTGAAGGCCGATCCACCATCAATGGGGACGATCCACAGTGGCTGTTGCGACGCTGCACCCAAATTGCTTCGCAATAGCAGCTGGGTGCCATCCGGAGAGATGTCCTCAACCTCCGGAACTCCGATCTGGCTGGGAAGCGGGAGAGATTGACTTGCGCCAGTCGAAATCGAAATTTGCGCCAGCACGACCCGTCCATTCTCGTTCGAAGGCGTGAACAGGTGGACACCGTCCGCCGCAACGGCAGATAAAGTGCCGAGCAGAAGTACCTTGGGAGAATAAATTGTCCCGTCCTGAGTGATTTGGAAAATGCGAGGCAGGACGGGTTGGAGTCTGTGCGCGTTCCAAAACAGCAATACCCCGCCGGCGGTCATACACCCGAGCAATAAAAAAGCTGCGCGATCTAGATACCTATGTCTGCTTGATCCTTGAATCAGCGCAGGGGTATCGCTCTGCACACCTGGAATGTGCAGATTCTGCCGAGCCTCTGGGAGAGGCGCAGGCGCAACCGCCTCGATGTTGTCGGAAAGACTTTGGGAAGATGCGGCCGGGAAAGCGACGGGTGCAATAAATCGAAATCCGCGTCGCGAGAGAGTCTCGATAAAGCGGGGATTGTCGGCGCTGTCACCGAGTGCCTCTCGCAGCTTCTTAACTGCGTTGGACAGCGCGTGTTCAAAATCTACGATTACGTCCGGTCCCCAAACGGCTCTTTGAAGTTCTTCACGGGTTACGATTTCGCCCGCATTCTCCAGAAGTATTCTGAGAACTTTAAAGGGTAGCGCCTGAAGCCTAACACGGTACCCGGCCTTCCAGAGCTCTCCCGCTTTCAGGTCGGCCTCAAATAGACCGAATGCTGCGCGCGACTGATTTCTGTTGGCCTGTACGGATTCCATCCTGCTATGAGCATACATGTCCGACGGATCCAATTGCCACGGGACAGGTAGTAGTCCGCAAAGATGGGATAGGCAAGTGAATCAGAACTGATGCTCATCGCAACCCCTCGTCGTTTGGAGCGCTTTCGACACTCGCCATCAAGATACCGAAGTCCGTAAACTAAAGATTACAAATGCCTTACTTGGTCATAAAGAAGACAGGAGAAGAAGAGGGCTGGCCCCTTGCGCACACCGTGGAGAAAAGCTGATCTTCCATCGCGGATGTGATTTGAAACTCCGAGCGCGCGAAACAAACAGTTCTCGCTGTGCCCCGAGGCGGTTCCTCGGTGCTGGAGAGACTTGTAATGAAGATAAGCGCTATGTCATACCGTTCGTTGCGACCTGGACAACGTTGTCAAGAAAGCCTGGTAGATAAAGCTGCGCGCTATTCAATAACGCCAAGTGGAGGAACTTATGTATAGGATGCCATCTCTTAATATGATTCGGAAACAAGAGCCGCTCAAGAGGGACTGGGTTTCAAACGTTCTGTTTGCTCTAGTTCTCCTGGCCGCCCTCTTCGGTCGCACGGCGGCGGCGCAGGGCGTGCAGCAGTTTGAAGGGCATGTCGCGGATTCCTCGGGCGCTGCCATTCCTGGCGCGACGGTTACGGTGCACAGCGAGGGTACTGGGACTAATGTTGTCGTAAAGACGAGCGGTTCTGGAGATTACACGGTTCCTTATCTGAAAGTGGGCAGATACTCCATCACCACGACAATGGCAGACTTTGAGTCCGTCAGCAAGACTCACATCAATCTTGACATCGATCAGACCTCCAAGATGGACTTCACGCTGCCCAACGGCAACGTCAGCGAAACTGTGACGGTGAATGCAGACGGCGCGCAGATCGAGTTGGCCAAGGCCGACCGCGGCGAAGTCATCGAGTACGAACGTGTGCAGGAGCTTCCTTTGGATGGCCGCAATGCGTTCGAACTCTTCGCCCTTAGCCCTGGCACCCAGATCACGACAAACCCTCTCTATCAGCGTCAGCAGGACAGCATCAGCGGGGGCCTGATCGTCAACGGCGTTTCCATCAATCCCGCGGCGCAGTACATCGATAACCTGACCAATGACAATGCCGGGAACTACGCGGGTTACAACGTTCCGCTCGACTCCGTGAGCCAGTTCAAAGTGGTGCTGAACGCTTATGACGCATCGTATGGGCGCTCGGCGGGCAGCGCGGTCAACGTCTCGGTGAAGTCCGGCACGAACAACGTCCACGGCGTGCTCTACGAGTATGCCCTGCGACCGTTTCTCAATGCGAACCTCTGGACCTATGACTACGCCCCTACAACGTTGAATGCCAAGCACCGCCGCGACCAGTTTGGCGTTCAGCTTGACGGACCGATCGTGGTTCCGCATCTGTATAACGGCCGGGACAAGGCGTTTTTCGAGTTGCAGTGGGACCAGGCATACGAAAGCCTTCCGAGCGCGTCCCCCTCGATCTCATCCGTGCCCAACCCGGCATGGCTGACCGGCAACTTCCAGGGCGCAACCTACTTCAACTCGACCACCAACAGCCTGCAGCCGCTGATCATCTACGACCCGCTCTCGCCGCTGACGACATTCAAGGACCCCATCGACGGCAAAACGAAAACCATGCATCAGCCGTTCCCAAACAACATCATTCCCACCACCTGCACACCTATCCCGCCGTCAACCCGGTGCAGCACGATCAACCCGGTTGGCGCAGCGCTGGCGCAGTTCTATGCGGGTCTCCAGCCGAACTATAATCCCGGTCCGGGTTTCGCCCCGTATTCGAACAATCTTTCCTTTCTCCAGGTCGAGAGCGACATTTCGCGCAACGGTACGGTCAAGCTTGACTACGTTTTCAGCGATCGGGACCGGGCCACCCTTCGCTGGGGCGGGTACGAGCGCGCCGATACGAACCCCAGCGCGTTTCCCGCCAGCAACCCTGCCAATTCAATCTCCAGTCAGGTTCAACCGGATGAACTGCAGTTCGCGCTGGAAGAGATTCACACTTTCTCGCCGAACCTCATCATGAACAACAAAGCCATTGTCAGCACCTATAAGCAGGGGCTGACCTACGGAACGCGCGGCGACTACCTCAGTCAGCTCGGCTTCTCGGCGAACTTCATCAGTCAGGCGTTCACGAAGAACATGATCCCGAATGTTACGGCGTCCAGCAACTTGGGCCCGAGTTCAAATTCGGTCCCGTCATTGAGCTCCTCAACGCCGGGGCGTCGAAACATCGCGCATGAAGCTGCGTATGAGCCGGACGTGACATACATACGCGGCCGCCATACTATTCGTGCGGGATTTGACCTTCGCCTGTTGCAATACACGACCAGCGCACCGGGTCAGAACAACGTGTTTGGCTTTACCAACACCTTCACAGGCGAGCTTGGCCCCGGATACGCGTACGCCACCGGTTATACGGCGGGCAATTCGATCGCCAGCCTGCTAATTGGCGACCCGAATTCGGGCAGTTCCGGAAACCAGATCAACCCGTTTTATTCACAGCATTACTATGGCATGTGGGTGCAGGACGACCTCAAGTTGACCTCAAAGCTGACCCTCAACATCGGTGTCCGGTATGATCTCTTGGGAGCTCGCACCGAGCGCCGTAATCAGGTCACTGCGGCTTTCAACTCGACAGCCGTCAATCCCGTCGATGCTCAGGTGACCAACCGTGCGGGACTCACAAGCGCTTTGTTGGGGGGCCTCACCTTCGCTGGGGTCAATGGGGTGCAGCGAGGAGCGTATGCCACCAACCTGGCAAACATCGCGCCTCGTTTCGGAGCGGCCTACGCGTTTTCCGACCGCACGTCGCTTCGCTTCGGCTTCGGCGAGTTCTTTGTAAATGACGAAACCGTGAATGGCAGCGGCGGATTCTCTTCCACAACCAGCTACACGAATTCACTTGATAGCGGCCTTACTCCATATGGGCACCTCTCCGACCCGTTCCCGGCATTCGTGCAAGCGGCGGGTTCGAGCCAAGGCCTCGCTACCGGTGTAGGCGGAGGCATCAGCTTCGTCAATCCCAACTACCAGATACCCTCTGTGTGGCAATACAGCGCGTCGGTGGAGCAGTTGCTCAGCAAGCGAGACACACTGGACATCAGCCTTACTTCCACCAGAGCGCACGGGCTGCCCGGCAGCGATGACCTCAACCATATTTCGGCCGCATACCAGGCCCAATGCGACCCGGCACGCGGAGCACCCAGTGGCGCACGTCTCACTTACTGCGACGGGACTGGCGCTCCTGCCAAGGTGGCGAGTCCCTTCTATCAGGTCGCAGGCTTTTCGGGCACCTCCTATTACACTACTTCGTTGATCGGGGCCAGCAACCTAACTCGTCCTTTCCCGGAGTTCACCAACATTACCGAGACCAACCTTAATATCGTTCACAGCTGGTACAACTCCATGCAGGTAACGGCCTCCCACAGGGCTTCGCATGACCTTACATTTCACTTTGCCTATACGTGGTCGAAGAACATGCAGGCGGGTGCAATCATCGACACGGTCAACCGGGTGATTCAGCGGCAGATTGTTGGAAATGATCGCACAAATGTCGCCACGATCTCGGGAGTGTACTATCTCCCGCTCGGCCGCGGCAAAGCCATCTTCGGACACGCAAACAGGTTAGTGGATGCGCTGATCGGAGGCTATGAAGTGGCGCCCTCTTACCAGTACCTGTCAGGAGAACCGTTTTTCCTGGGTAATAATTTCGTGCAGACCGCGAACGTAGGCCAGTCGCTCACGCAGCTTCCCTTTGACGCGACTCATGCGTACAACCGCCTCCGTGTTGCGAGTCCGTGCGTGGGCGTACAGGATCAAGATACGGGCCTGATTACCCCAGGCAATCCATTGAACTATGTTGCGAACAACTGCACTGCTATTTTGGCGTACCGCCTTAATTCCGCGTACTCAGTCCAGCAGAACGTGGTGTACTCCGGTGTCCGCAACCCCAGCACTCACTACTTCGACGCGAGCATATCAAAGCGGTTCACGTACAACGAGCGCGTGAGCCTACAGCTGCGTCTGGATGCGAATAATGCGCTGAACCACCCAAACTTCTCCTATGGTTCGGGTTCCTTCAGCAATCAAAGCAGCGTGCCGGACGCCATTACTAACGATCCAACCAGTAACAATTTTGGCACAATCCAGAAAGGGCCACAGGCACCGGGCAACCTGCCTCGCGAAATACAACTTGCGGCAAAGTTGATCTTCTAATCGTCGCTGCAAGGAAGGACTACCGATCCTCCGGAGCCACATCGACTCCGGAGGATTTTTATAAGGGGACCACAATGGAACAGCAGTTTCATAGATGGATTGCGTTGGTAGTCTTCACTTTTGGAATGGGTGGGAATGCGCACGCGCAATCTGCGCCATCTTTGACCGGTAAGTGGGTCGGCACGTGGCGGGTACTCGACAACGGGGAGCGGGACCGGATGTATCTGGACCTGCAGCAGACCGGAACGCAGGTTGCAGGAAAGGTAGACACGATCGGCCACACCTGGCAAGTGAAAGGGCCAGTCACGGGAACACACTTCGAGCTTTACTTCGGCGCGCGCGAAACCAAGCCGCGCGTCACCGGCGATATTCAGGGAAGCGAGCTGCACCTTGTCCGCGACGAAGCCCATTTCGTCGCCGTACCCGCCCAGTCCTCGGAGGATTACCCCAAGCCAGAGCGGCTGCCGATCCCGGCTCTGCATGACGTACCATCGAACGGACTCGCGAAGACTCCGCCGATGGGTTGGAACAGTTGGAACCTCTTTCAAGAGCACATCGACGACATGACCGTGCGAGAAATGGCGGATGCCATGGTCACCAGCGGCATGCGGGATGCAGGGTACGTGTACGTCAATATCGACGATACATGGGAGGGTGTGCGTGATGCCGACGGGAATCTCGGCTCAAACAAAAAGTTCCCCGACATGAAGGCGCTTGCGGACTATGTCCACTCCAAGGGCCTGAAGTTCGGCATTTACTCTTCGCCCGGGCCGCGCACCTGCGCAGAGTACCCGGGCAGTTATGGGCACGAGCAGCAGGACGCAAAGACCTTTGCTGCCTGGGGTATTGACTACCTGAAGTACGACTGGTGCGGCGCGCGCATGATCTATAACAACGACGCGTTGCAGGCCGTGTATCAGAAGATGGGCGAAGCGCTGCTCAAGAGCGGCCGCCCCATCGTCTACAGCCTGTGCGAGTACGGTAACGATCATGTGGAAACCTGGGGCGCGGAGGTTGGCGGAAACCTGTGGCGTACTACGGGCGATATCAGTGACACGTGGTCAAGCGTGATTGCAAACATCGAAAAGCAGGCTCCTGCGGCACCCTATGCACGACCGGGACATTGGAACGATCCGGACATGCTGGAGATAGGCAACGGGCACATGACAGACAACGAGTACCGCACGCATATGACCCTGTGGGCGGTCACCGCCGCACCGCTACTCGCGGGAAATGACATTCGGAGTATGAGGCCGGCGATCAAGGAAATTCTGATGAACCGCGAGGTGATAGCAATCGATCAGGATTCGTTAGGGAAACAGGCGACGCCGACGAAGAGTGGAACTATCGAGACATGGATAAAGCCTCTTGCCGACGGCTCGATGGCCGTAGCCATCGTGAACATGGCCGAGGTTGAGGCGACAACCGGCATAAAAGGGAGCGACTTAGGACTTGACAATAAAATGACCGCTGTTCGAGATCTATGGGCGCACACGGACGTCCCATTTCCCGGCGGCGTTTACAGTGCGAAAATTCCGCCCCACGGGGCCTTGCTGTTGCGAGTGAGAACGAAGAATTGAATTCCTGACAGCACGGAGCTAGATAGTCTGGACACCCGTCTATCGCAATATTGCGAAACTTAACCATACGAGGAAGTCTCGGGAGACTTCGGTCCTTGACACCATTGCTGCCTCAAGAGCGTTCGCCGTGTCTACATTCATGCACTGGCAGAGACGTTGATCAACCCAAGAATAGGATGAGCTGGTTTGCGGGTGTAACAGTCTTCACGGCTCTGCAATATGCGCGAGATGGTCATGCGTTTTATCCACTTCAAAAGGGCCTCAAATGTTTAAAGTCGTATGTTCCGCTGTCCTGCTCTTAGCGTCCTCTTTTGCAACTGGCCTGGGGGCCCAAGCTACCGATAACACTGCGGGTCACAATGACCATATGTTTCCTGCGGCTCCGGCAGCCCGCAGCGCTATCGATTTCGATCAACGCGGCTTCCTGGTCAATGGTAAAAGAACGTTTATAGTCTCGGCCGGGCTTGAATACGCGCGCACCCCGCGTGCGCTGTGGGCCGACCGGTTGCTGAGGCTCAAACGGGACGGCTTCAACACGGTCGAGTTCTACACCTTTTGGGATTTCCATGAGCCTCACGAGGGGCAGTTTGCTTTCACCGGCGACCACGACCTGAACGCCTTTCTGCGGTTGGTGAAGAGCATGAATATGTATGCAATCGCTCGCGTGGGCCCTTACTCCTGTGCGGAGTGGAGCTTGGGAGGCTATCCGATATGGCTCAGATTCAAGCCTGGCGTGGTCTTACGCACTGAGGACGCGCCCTTTCTGAAGGCGGTGGACAGTTTTTGGGATCAGCTCCTGCCGATCGTCGCGGCGAACCAGATCAACCATGGGGGTTCCGTCATCCTGGTGCAGTTGGAAAACGAGCATCCCTTGGCGTGGGGGACTCGGATGCCTACGCCATACTTCCGCCACCTTCGTAACCAGGCATTGAAGCATGGCATTGAGGTGCCTTATTTTTTCAGCGGAATGCATCATGGCAGCGATCCGGCTGGCGATCAGCCCTCGCTGGATGACCCTTCGCGCCCTAATCCGTGGATCTCGACCGAGTTCTGGAGCGTCTGGTTCAGCCAATATGGCTCGCATCCGGGGGATGCCTCCACCTATCGGCGCCGCACATGGAAGGTAATCGCGCACGGAGGCGATGGTTACAACATCTACATGGGGTATGGCGGGTCGAACTTCGATTACAGCAACAACAACGAGGACGCCGCGAGTTACGACTATGGCGCCCCGGTAGGCCAGGGTGGGGACCTCCGTCCGACCTACTACGAGTTCAAAAAGGCCAATTACTTTGCGCGTTCTTTCGCCAATGTACTTGAGGACAGCACAGACAACTCGCCCCAGTGGGCCACTGCTTCCAGCAACCACGATCTCAAGGTGACCGCGCGCAAGGGTCCTGAGGGAGAGATCATCTTCGTCGATTCTCCTCCTGCGCCGGTGGAAAAGGTTGCCAGCCCTGACCCCAATAACCCCACATTCGAGGCGGTCACCGGCACAACGGCAGTGAAGAAGCTCACAGCAGCAACCTTTAGCGTCGACGGAGCGAGCTTCGAACTCGCTCTCGAACCGGGCGAGATCGCACCGCTTGTTCATGGTGTCCAGATTGCATCCGGCGTGACTTTGGAGTGGAGCTCCGCTCGGATACTGGGCATAGCGCGTTTTGGTCACACCACAACCCTGGTGGTCTTCGGAGACGCGGGCCGACGGGATCAACTGATGTTCTCGGCCACATCGATCGAGGCCGAGGGAGGCAATGCCGCAAGCCCAAGCCTGACGATTGGAGAGGCGTACTCGGCTGTCGCGCCCATCGTGCGGAATTTTCGGGCCGGACCGGAGCATGTGCGGGTTCTGCTTTTGACGCGCGCGCAAGCCGACCGTACCTGGTTCCAGGGTGAGGCAGGGCACGAGCTGGTGATTACCGGGCCGGCCTTTCTAGGTGCAGTAGGTGTCACCGGCGAGAAGCTGACGGCACAGGTTGAGACCCCGTGGCTGGGTAGCAGTTCTGGAGCCGTCCCCTCGCCAACTATTGTTTACGGCGAGAAGGATCCCGTGACTCTGGCGCCTGTAACTGCGGCCACTGCGCACTTGACTTCGCTTGCGCTCACTCCATGGCAGACGCGTAACGGTTCGGCGGCCCAGCCTCACTTCAACGACACCCAGTGGACACTGGCAGCAAATCCCATTGAGATGGGAGCGGATGGCGACCTTTCCTCGTACGCGTGGTATCGCAGCAAGGTGAAGGTGCAGCAGGCGGGAAATTATCTGCTGACACCGAGCGAGGGCGGCGACCATGCGAAGCTCTATGTCGACGGCAACTTCGTCATGGAGGGCAGCTTCGCCGCACGTCCGTTACCGCTGCCGCTGACGGCGGGAATGCACAACATTGCGATCTTCGTCTCGCACTATGGACGGCAAAAATTCTTCGCAAACCTCGGTGAATTTAAGGGTCACGACCCTAAGGGGTTGGCCGGCCCGGTTCTGATCAGTCAAGGCAGTACGCAGGAGCTGACCGGCTGGCGGATGCAGAACGTGGGGGGCGATGGAAGCACCGCGGCGCCGCCGCCGGCTGAAAGCCACGATTGGAAACCGTACAAGATCGGAGGTCCTCGCGGCAAGAAAACGCCGGAGAATAGCGGCGCGGCCTGGTTCCAGACACTGCTGCCGGCCATGCAGCCGCAAGGCCGCAGGGTGTTGCGTTTCACGAGTGTGGATGAAGGCGCGACGGTCTACGTGAATGGCAGACAGTTGGGATCGTTCAAGGGGCGCGATCAGGCTTTCAGCGTCGAACTTCCAGCCGACCTATCCGGTGTTCTGCTAGCAAGCGTACTGGTCCAGGGTGGTGGCCGGCCGCACGCCATTACCGGCCCGGTTCTCTTTGAGCAGACGAGAGGCGATCACAGAATTGAGCGATGGCGCAGCCACGGTGGCCCTGACGTGAGCGCAAACCCTGCGAAATGGACTGCTTTGGGAGAGCAAACAACCGTAGCCGTTCCCGCGTTCTACCGTTCTACCTTCGAACTCACGCCGGATGCGCTTACCCAGAGCGGCATCACCTGGCGCATCGGCACGGAAGGCCTGGGCCACGGTTCGGTGTGGCTGAACGGGCACAACCTCGGGCGCTATCCTGAGCGGATTCCGGTCGACGGCGAGTTCATGCCGCAATGCTGGATGCACGCCGGTTCTAACGAGATCGTCATCTATGACGAAGATGGGCGTACACCGCGTCGGGTGCGCTTGTACGCTGAGTCAGGAGCAAGCCGCGATCTCGCAATGCAGACGGAGGATGTAAATGGCGCGTGGTTGTCCCAGACTAAGGCCCCCAAAGGCTCGCGTGCGCTTCTGAAATCCAAGTAGTCAGAAGACGTTCTTGTTTCAGGATGCGATCTTCGCGGCTGTACTGTAGTAGCCGAAGGCGATGTGGAGGGAGTCCATGCAGAGTACAACATGAAGGATCGGTAACGGATTTGCTACTTACATCATGCAAGGCTTCGTAGCGCGTCTCGATGACGAGCGCCTGCTGAAGCGCACCAACATCGTCTATCAACTGAATTTGTTATCACCGCATTTACAGAGGAAAATCTCATGTTCCCAAAAACATCAGCTCTATCGCCCGCGCGCATCCTCACCGCCGTCGTCTCATTCGGTCTTCTCGCACTTCTCGCGCTGCCGGCGCGGGCTCAGGATGGTGGTTCGAACACACACCCATCGCCTCCCGCGCCCCTTCAGGATTCCTATCCTTCGCCGTTGCCTTCCGTGCATGCCACAGGCTCGACCGCCAAGCCGCTCGTGAAGCAGCTGCCCCGCTTCAGCGCCGTCAGCGTACCCGAGTCCGGCCCCGAAGAGTTACCCGTCGTTCCGCTCGTTGCTCAAAATCCTGCCGCCACAAGTCTGCCCGATAAAGGCGCCTCGCAGCGTCCCATGCTCTATATCGGCGAGGGCTACAACAAGATGTACCTCATCAACCACGGCAAGACGCAGTGGACCTACTCCACCGGCGGCGGCAACGAGTACGACGACGTGTGGATGCTCTCGAACGGCAACGTCCTCTTCACCCGCATGTACTATATCGCCGAGATCACCCCCAGCAAGCAGATCGTCTGGCGCTACGATGCCCCCCGGGGAACCGAAATCCACACCTGTCAGCCTATCGGCTTCGACAAGGTCATGTTCGTCCTCAACGGCCTGCCCGGTCCCCGCCTGATGATCGTCAACATCCACACAAAGGCAGTCGAGGTCGACCACCAGCTTCCCTCCCCCAGCCCCACCGACGTCAAGAGCATCCACCCCCAGTTCCGCCGCATGCGCATCACGGCGCAGGGGACCTACCTCGCCTCCTTCCTCTCGATGGGCCGCGTCGTCGAATACGACAAGGACTTCAAAGAGATCTGGCACTACGACATCCCCCACCCCTGGGCCGCCATCCGACTCAAGAACGGCAATACTCTCATCACCGCCGAGCAGGCCGTCCTCTCCCGCGAAGTCAACCCCAAGGGCGAGACCGTCTGGGAGCTGACCAAGGACGACATCCCGCCGCAATACTGGTACGGCAACGCACAATCCGTCACTCGCCTCGACAATGGCGACACCATCGTCTGCTCACGCGGCGGCGATCATCACGGTCCCCAGCTCGTCGAGGTAAACCGCGCTAAGAAGGTCGTCTGGGTCATGCAGGACTGGGCCCACTACGGCCCCGCCACCGCAGTCCAGATACTCGACGACGCCGGCTACCCCGAGCGCCCTGGCGACAGCACCCACTAGGAGCGATTCGTAATGAGTAGGTTAGCGGTTCAACTCCGCTCATCGGCTCCAAAATCTCATAGAGACACGAGACATTTCTGCTGAATAGGAAAATCACCACGTTTTATGCGGACGGATTGGCTGAAATCAGCCTACTCCAAAACGCGGGCGCTGTTGACCGGTGAGGCTGTGCTGTGTCGTAAGGAGTGGCTCCCCTTCGGGCATCGTTGAAATCGGCCTGTTCCAATCGCTAGTTCAGTCGAGATCCCGGCGTCGTTGTGAAGGAATTGAGCCAGCTGCCCTACCTCGCTCAGACGGAAGAAATCGCGCTTGCCCCGCCGGATCGCGGGTATGCGACCGGACTTCGCCATCTTCTGCACCGTCTTGAGATGGCAGCGAAGATGTACTGCGACTTCGTCCGCGGTCAGCAGCGGTTCGAGATGTGTGCGGGCATTCCAGTTACCTGTTGCTGCATTGTGTTTGCTCCTGTTCTGCTTCAAGACCTTGTTGCGGTTGTGCCAAAGTGTCCATTCCAATGTTGGCCGACACCGAATGACGCGGACGATACATTGCTCGCTCCGGAGCGGCAGCGATCGCCGCATACTCCGGGACGTCGATGGGCGGGGTCATCAAAACATCAGCCGGACGGCGAACTGGAAGGCCCTTGGGCCGCCCGAGCCGAAGAAGCCTCCGGCGGTGCTGACTGCTTTGTAGAAATTAGTTTGCACCGGGGCGCTGGCCTGCAGCGGAGCGATGGAGATATCGCGCCCGGAGAAGTTCGCGTTGGTGGCCCCGCGCACATTGACCTCGTTGAAGAGATTGAAGCCTTCGCCCATGACGCTGAAGGTGATGCCATCGCGAAGCTGGAAGTTCTTTCGCAGGCGAAGGTCGAGCGAACTGAATGGGCTGAAGAAATTGATGCCGCCGGGCACGTGGGCGATGGGACCGCCGGAGTTGCATGGATGGGCGCCCGGGCATGAGGGGAGCGCGTTCCAACGGTCGATGACGGTGTTCAGTTGATCGCTGTTCTCGATCTCGCGGGCGAGCGCGTTCCTGGGAAGAAGCGGCAGCCGCGAACCCGACGCGCCGGTGACCTGGTTTGCGGTTCCCGGAAGGAACGTGTCCGCAGCCACGCCGGAACCGAAGGTGTAGATGGGCGCGAAAGAGAATCCGTAGGGCAGCGTCGCTTCGCCGTAGAGCGTGAGGCGGTGGCGCTCGTCGGTGAGAGCGTAGCCCTTTTCGCGGCGCAGGCCGGCCGTGCCTTCGACGAGGTTGACCTGCTCGTCTTTATTGCCGTTTTCGAGCTGGTCGTCGTCGGAGTAGTCGAAGGTTTTTGAGAGGGTGTAGCTGATGTTGTAGAGATAGCCGACGCGCCCGAGCTTCGCTTGCTTGTGCGCGACGCTGACGAGCAGGCCGTCGTACCAGCTCTTCGCGGAGGAGTCGATGATGGTTACGCTGTCGGTGATGCCGGTGACGGGGTCGGTGATTTGACAGGGCACGTTGGAGCCGGGGCAGGCGATGTAGGGCGATGTGGAGGCCGTGCTGCGGAGCAGGCTTCCGATCAGTTCGCGCTGGCCGAAGACGTGGAGTGCGTCCGCGCTGAGCAGCCAGCTTTCTGCCATCTGCTGCTGCCCGCCGAGCGAGAATTGCTGGAACAACGGATGGTGCGAATTGGGACCGAGGGCGACGATGCCGACCCCGCCGGTCTGGTGCGGGCCGCTGAACGCGGTTGCGATGGTTGGACTTCCGGGAGCGAATTGGGAGCCGGGCGCGAAGCAGAGATCGAGGCTCGGTGGCGCGGCGATGTTGGGGTTGGTACAGGTGGAACCGCCGTACTGTGTGACCGTGAGTGCGCGGTCGTTCTGAACGAGTTCCTTCGATCCCGCCTCCAGCGTGATGCGATCGTAGTAGATGCCATAGCCGCCGCGAAGCACGGTTTTGCCGCGGCCGAAGGGGTCGTACACGAAGCCGACGCGCGGGCCGAACTCTTTCGTGTCGGGACTCTTTTTGAGATTGATGACGTTCGCCATCCAGGTGCAGGGCTGCGTTGGAATGCCGGTGAGGTTGGGGCAGGGAGCGTGTGCGCCGCTCTGGCCGGTCAGGTCGGAATCGTACTCCCAGCGCAGGCCGAGGTTGAGGGTGAGATCGGAGCGCAGGCGCCAGTCGTCCTGCGCGAAGAGGCCGGTGTAGTTGTCGGTGACCCTGGGAATGGGCACGGGCGTGACCGGCGCGGTGCTGTGGATGCCGACCGCGACCGGAATGTCCAGATCGTTCACGTTGCCATCGCCGTTGAGGTCGGCGAAGCCGAAGTCCGTGGTAAGGATCACCGTGCCTGTGCCGAAGACGTTGATCTGTCCGGTCGCGCGGTAGTGCTGGAAGTCTCCGCCGAAGCGCAGCGCGTGCCGGCCGAGGTTCCAGTTGAAGGTGTCGCGCACCTGGTAGCGGTTGAGATGAGTGGCCTGGGGCAGATTGAAGTTTGCGCCGTCGGCGAGATCGGGGAAGATCAATTCGTTGGTGAGGTTCAACTGCGGGTTGGTGAGCGAGGTGTTCTGCGGGTACGGAGGAAGGTCGTTGTAGAAGTCGTCGTAGTGCAGGGATGCTTCGTTGGTCTTGTTCGATCCGAGGACGCTGGTCCATGCGAGGACGGCGGAGTTGAAGCGGTTGAGCGCGTTCTGCCGCTCGGCGGCGGTGCTCTGCGGGGTCGATGAGGAGGCAGTTGCCTGCGCGGTGTCCGTGGAGCGATTGAAGCTGTAGCGGAGGGTGACGGTGTTTGCGCTGTTGAGGTGATGGTCGGCGCGAGTCGAGAAGAGAAGGTCGCGCAGAGGCGCCGGCGCGGACGTGTTAAGGATGGTGTCGTTGGCGAAGTTGCGCGTGCCGGTCTGGATTGCGGCGTTCTGATTTCGATACTCGACGGAGGAGAATAAGAATGTCTTGTCGTGGACGATGGGGCCACCGAAGGAGCCGCCGAACTGCTCGCGGTCGAACCGCGGAACGGGTTGCGTGCGATCGAAGGTTGCGGGAAGGGCCTGCAGCGTGCGGTTGCGCTCGAACAGGAATGCGGAGCCGTGAAAATTGTTGGCGCCGCCGCGGGTGACGATGTTGATGATGCTGTTGCCGGAGCGTCCGACCTCCGCGGTGAAGCGCGCCGTTGCGATTTGAAACTCGGCGATGGAGTCCTGCGGAAGATTGGCGAGAGTGCCGCCGACGACTTCGTCGTTGTTGTCGCCGCCGTCGATGGTGATGTTGCCGCCGCGGCCGAAGCCGCCCGCGGAACTGATTTCAAGCGTGTTCGTCTTGGTGGGATCGAAGTTGGGTGCGGGGCGATTGCCGGGAATCAGGAACGCAAGTTCGAGGAAGTTGCGGCCGTTGAGCGGGATGCTTTCGATGGTTCGCAAGTCGATTTGACCTTGCAGCATCGATTGCGCGACGTCCACGGTCTGGGCAGAAGCGTCTACGTTGACAGCGGTGGCCTGCGCGGCGATGGTGAGCGAGGCGTCGATCGTTTTCGTCTCGCCGGGCTGGAGCACCACCTG
Organism: Acidobacteriaceae bacterium; assembly: GCA_035648695.1. Classification (GTDB taxonomy): domain Bacteria; phylum Acidobacteriota; class Terriglobia; order Terriglobales; family Acidobacteriaceae; genus Granulicella. Next base: position 24,680 of record DASRLB010000354.1, read on the forward strand.
CACGAAACGGGCCGGCGCAAAGCCGCGAGATGCGATTTCGAGGACATAGTTGCCGGGCCGGAGACCGGGGACCGAATATGTGCCGTCGTTGTTCGAGCGGCTGTGGCGCTCGATTCCCTGCTCGCTGTCGGTGAGCGTTACCCGCGCTCCGTTGACGAGCGCTCCACTTCCATCTTTGACGATTCCCGAAATGGTGGCCGCCGGGACTTGCGCATGAACAACCGGGAAGGGCAAAAGGCCAAGGACGATGAGGATAAGGCACAGTTTCTTCATGAGCTCTCTTTCACTTGTTCGGAAGTGTGTGTTCGCACACGTGTGAGACAGATCAGATCGGGCCGCGAAATGGTTCGGTTGATAAGCGTGATAGTAGAGGACGAAACGACCGATGTCCTCAACCTATCGATGGATATTTATTTCCATCCATGAGGCGTTTGGTTCCTCACTCGAATCACGTACGCTCTGTGTGTATTCAACGAGGACGATCTGCGCCATGACGAAGACGCCGCGCCAGCTGGGGCTGATGGCCGCTATCGCGATCGCACCGCAACATACGCGGCGGACCCAACGGCCAGCGACGCCGCCACGCCGGGATACATCGCGACCGTGCTCATCCATCCATAAAGAACCGCAACGCGGTCCCCGAACCCGCGCGCGGGTAAATATAGTCGCCGCCCGACTCCGCAAATCTCACCGCCCGTTCCGAATAGCAGCGCGCCGCACATCGCCATGAGTGCCATGCCCAGCCACAAACGCCCGCTGAACGCGTTTCCCAGCACGTTGACGCCGCCGAACCCAATCAGCAGCAATGCCGGAAAGCACGTCGCAACCCACCCCACATGCGGCACAAGCGGATTCGCAGCCGCGAACGGAACGGCCGGCGGAGTAGGGCCTTCGTCCGAACAGACGTTCTCCACCGAAAGGTGGAGTGAGAACCATTCCATGGGTGGACGACATGGCGGCATAGAAGCATTACTTTTGAAGTCGAAGCTCAATTCCTGCAGCGTCCCGAAAGGGGCGCTGAATTTTTTTGCGCGGACCGGAGCAGCGGCGGGCGCGACGGGGTATGCTCAACATCGATGCTTGAACGCATAGTCCACGATGGGCCCGGTTGGTAGTCATGCGAGGCTTTGTTCCCGCATTTCGGGCCGGAGTGTGCGCGTTGGCGTTGCTGCTCGGATGCGAGCAGGCGTCGGGGCTCGACCCGCATACACCGCTGGATGGATATGCGAGGCAAGTTTGGAATACCGAGAGCGGTTTGCCGCAGGATTCCGTCCATGCCATGGTGCAGACCGCCGATGGCTTTTTGTGGCTGGGGACTGAGGGCGGGCTGGCGCGGTTCGATGGCTATCAATTCCGCGTGTTCGATCGCGAGAGCACGCCCGCGCTGGCCGGCAACGACATTCGCTGCCTTCTCGAAGACCATTCGGGCGCGCTTTGGGTGGGGACCGCTTCCGGGCTGACACGGCTGAAGGACGGGCGCGCGAGGACGTTTGGGAGCGGCGACGGCGTTCCGGGGGGCGCTGTGCGCGGCATGGTGGAGAGCGGCGACGGCCGGCTCTGGATACTGACCGCCGGTGGGCTTGCCGCTGCGCCGGTGGAGCATGTCGATGCCGCGAAGATTGGCTTTCGGACATTTTCGCGGCGCGATGGGATGTTGAGCGACAATGTGCTTTCGCTGGCCGCGGACGCCGGCAGTGGCGTGTGGATCGGAACGTCGCGCGGGCTCGATCATGTGGTGGGTTCGCGGGTCGAGCCTGGGCCGCCGGCGACGGTGGGCAAAGCTGTCGATGCGCTGGCCGGCGTTGCCGGTGATGCGGGGGCGGTTCTAGTGGCGTCGGCTGACGGCGTCTTCAGGGTGGAAGATGGGATCGCGACGCTGCTGACCAGGCGCGAGGCGCTGCCGATAGGAGGCGTCCAAACGCTGCTTTCAATGCCCGACGGCGTTTGGCTTGTTGGAAGAAGCAGCGTGAGTTTGCAGGGGCCGAAGGGCATTCGGACATTCGCGGCTGGCGGCGCGCTGCCCGGAACGCAGGTGCTCGCGATTGCAGAGGACCGGGACCATGCGGTGTGGATCGGCACGAACGGCGGTCTGGCGAGGTTCTGGAATGGCGCGATGCAGAGCGTCGGAGGGAAAGGCGATTCTGCGGCGGTGCTCTCGATTTTTGAAGACAACGACGGCGACCTTTGGGTGGGGACCGAGACCGCCGGAGTGAGCGTGCTGCGGCCGCGTACGTTTGAGATTTTGCCGGGCTCCGAAGGACAGGCGGCCACGTCCGTCATGCAAGCCGCAGATAGAAGCTTGTGGGTGGGGACCAATGGCGACGGCCTTATTCATCTGGGGCAAACGCACGGAGTTTCGCACACGTACACCGCGAAGGATGGGTTGGCGAGCGATGCCGTTCTGGCGATTGCGACGTGCGGGCCGGACGATGTGTGGGCAGGAACGCCCGACGGGCTGAGTCTGTTGCACGATGGACACTGGCGCACGTTCACCTCCGCCGATGGTCTGGCGGATGACCTGGTGCGATCCGTGCTGGTGGCGCGCGATGGGGCGGCGTGGGTTGGCGGCCGGCACGGCGTTACGCGATGGAAGGACGGCGTCGCCACCAAGTTGGCCGCGGCCCAGGGGCTGGCCAGCGACCTGGTGGGGCCGTTGCTCGAAGATGCAGCGGGCGACGTGTGGATTGGAACGTCGCATGGACTTTCGCGTCTGCATGCGGGAGCGGTGAAGAATTACACCGTTGCCGATGGCTTGCCGAGCGATACGATCACGGCGCTGGAGGCGGGCACGGACGGTGCGTTGTGGGTGGGCACCAACGGGCAGGGACTGGCGCGATGGGACGGGACGAAGTTCTTCAGCTATGCCAACGCGGCGGCGATACCGTGCGAGATTTATGCGCTGCTTGAGGATGGTTCGGGCTCGCTGTGGATGTTGTCCGACCGCGGAATTTTTCGTGCTTCGATCGCTGGGCTCGATCGGTTTCGCGCCGACCCGAAGGCCGATATTGCTGTCACGCCCTACGGCACCGCGGATGGTTTGCCGCCGGTTGAAACGGCGACCATCGGGTATCCCGCCGCGTGGCGGCTCGACGATGGGAGGTTGGCGTTTGCGACGCGACGCGGCGTGGTGCTGGTGGCGCCTTCGCGTTTGTCGCCGTTCGATACGCCGCCCACAGTCGCGTTGGAAGACATCACCGTCGACGACAAAAATATATCCGCCGAAGCGATGGCGTCCCTGCCCCCGGGGAGCCTGCATTTTTCCTTTTCGTTCGCGGGCATTCATCTGGCCGCGCCGCATCGCGTGCAGTACCGCTACAT
>DASRLB010000355.1:0-5957 GCA_035648695.1 Acidobacteriaceae bacterium
TGTGTACACTCTGTCATCAAAGGCCGTCCTTTTTTCTGGTTTTTAACTTCGTCTTGACAACGCTGTTATGACAGAAAATACGGCCTTTTGCTATATATTTTTTAGCCAATACATAATCGCTCGTGAGAAATCCGGGCTAGCCCCCGCCTCATCGCCATCGACATGGACGGCACGCTGCTCGCCTCCAACTCCCGCGTCTCTCCGCGCAACCTCGCCGCCCTGCGCGCCGCCGAGCGTGCCGGCGCCGAAATCGTTATCGCCACCGGCCGACGCCACTGTTACGCCATGAAGGTGTTGCGCGAACTCAACCTCAACCCCGCGAGTGCGCTCGTCAGCTCCAACGGCACGGTCGTCCGCACCATCGCCGCCGAATTGCTTCACCGCACCCTGCTCCCACTCTCCACCGCCCGCTGGCTCTGCACGCATCTCGCCGATTTTCGCAACTCGCTGGTCGTCACCTTCGACGCCGTCGACGCCAACGGCGAGGACACGCGCGGGGCACTCGTCGTCGAACACCTCGACACCCTCCACGCCAGCATTGGCGGCTGGATGCGCGCCAACGAGCCGTACATCGAGCAGGTTCAGGCGCTCGAAGCCGCCCTCGAAGCCGGCCCGCCCATCCAGATGATGCTCTGCGGCCCCATCGACCTGATGCGCCAGGCTGAGGCTCTGCTGCTCCAACACGAGGGCGTCGCCGCCGCCGGCATCACGCCCCTCGAACGCATCCACACCGCCGAAGTCGCGCTTCACCGCACCGAGTACGCCGAGCGCGACCTTTGCATCGTCGACCTCCTCCCCGCCGGCTGCTCCAAGGGCTCGGCGATCCTCCGCCAGGCCGCCGACCGAGGCGTCCGACCCGCCGACATTCTCGCCATCGGAGACAACTGGAACGACGTTTCCATGCTCGAAATCGCGGGCCACGCCGTCGTCATGTCCAACGCCCCCGCCGACCTCAAACTCCTCGCCGCCCAACGCGGCTGGGCCGTCGGCCTCTCCAACGAAGAAGACGGCGTCGCCGCCGCTATTGAAACAGCCCTCGCCAAAATCGCGGCCAGTGCCCTATGATGAGGCGGAAAAACGGAATATAAACAGGGGGTTAAGACGTGCTCGAACTACGACCCAGTTGCGAATGCTGCGACAAGGCGTTGCCACCGGCCGCGGCAGACGCCATGATCTGCACCTACGAATGCACATTTTGCCGCGAGTGCGTAGAAAACCGGCTCGGCGGCCGCTGCCCAAACTGCGGTGGCAATTTTGCGACGCGCCCCATCCGGCCCGCGTCGAGGCTCGCTGCCAACCCGCCATCGGCCCAGCGCGTCTTCAACCCGCAAGGCTGCGGGCAGGAGCTGCGTCCCAATTAGGACGCGGTAAACCACAATGGTGTGCTTCCCACGCAGCCCCGGTGGTAGTCTCATAGGAGTGCCTCGCCTGACCAAAACCCGCCGCCGGGCCCTCTCCGCCGCCCTTTTCGCGGCAGCGATGTCCCCAGCCGCGCATGCGCTCGAGCACATCACCCTCCGCAACGGTTTCGCCATCGACTGCGTCCGTCACGAAACCCTCGACGCCACCCACATCCGCCTCTACCTGAACGGCGACAACAACTACCAGGACATCGCCGCTAACGAGATCGCGCGGGTCGAAACCCTGCCCGACCCACTGCCACCGCCTCAGCCCGTGGCTGTTGCACCCACGCCCGCAATCGCCGCCTCCGCCGAACCCACACCGGCCGAAATGCATCAACTCCTGGTCGCCGCCGGCGCCGCGCACAACATCGACGAGGACCTCCTCGCCTCGGTCATCAAGGCCGAGAGCGGCGGCCACGTCAAAGCCGTCTCGCGCGCCGGAGCCCAGGGCCTAATGCAGCTGATGCCCGCCACTGCGCACACGCTCGGCGTCACCGACAGCTTCCGTGCCGACCAGAACATCGCCGGCGGTTCCGCCTATCTCGACTCGCTGCTAAAGCGCTACAAGGACAACCTCGCCCTTGCCCTCGCCGCCTACAACGCCGGCCCGGGAGCGGTCGACCGCTATCGCGGTATTCCGCCCTTCCGCGAAACCCGCGCCTACGTCGCCCGCGTTATCCGCGAGTTCAACCGGCGTAAGCAAGCCGCATCTCTCGCAGCCGTTGCCAGCATCACCCGCTAAACTCCAAGCATGAAGATGCGCTCCGCGAGCCTCGCCGCGCTCTGCCTCGTCCTGCTGCTTATCGGAGCGTGGGCCGCGCACCGCATCGCCTTCGACTGGCACTCGCTGCGCAGCCAGCTCCGCTCCGTCGCCTGGCGGCACGTCGCCATCGGCATCGCCTGCATCTACATCGGCTTCTGGTTCCGCGCGGTCCGCTGGGCTGTCCTCATCGGCCCTAAAAAGCGCGTCGCCTCATCCACACTCGTCGCTCCGCAGTTGATCGGATTCACCGCCGTCGCGCTCTTCGGCCGTCTCGCGGACCTTACGCGTCCCTACCTCATCGCCCGCCGCACCGGGCTGCCGATCGCAACACAGGTAGCTGTCTATTCTGTCGAGCGCATCTTCGACCTCGCCGCCGCGGCCATCCTCTTCTCCGTCACCCTGGCCTTCGCGCCCCGCGATCTCCCCCACCACGAAGCCTTCGCCCGCGCCGGCATCATCTCGCTCGTCGCCACACTAGCGCTCGCAGCCTTCGCCCTCACCATCCGGTTCGCGGGAGACCGCATCGCTAACCTTGCCACGCGCCTCCTCAACCCGCTCTCGCCGAAGTTCGCCGCCCTCGCCGCCGCTCGCATCCTCGACTTCCGCACCGGCCTCGACACCCTCACCACCGTCCGCGAATTCCTCGCCGCGCTCACGCTTTCACTACTCCTCTGGCTCGGTATAGCGGAAGCCTACGTCCAATGCGCGCACGCCATGGCCGCGACGCCGCAGCTCGCGACCCTCACTTTCACCCAGACCATGCTGCTGCTGGCGGCCAGCATGGGCGGCTCGCTCATCCAGCTCCCCGTCGTCGGCTGGTTCACGCAGATTGCGGTCCTCGCCGCCGCTCTCCACGGCTTCTTCTCCGCGCCCATCGAATCGGCCACGGCCTGCGGCGCGATCATCCTGTTCGTCACGACCCTCAGCATCGTCCCCGTGGGCCTCATCGCAGCGCGCCTCGCTGGCACCACCCTCCGCGCCGCCACCCAGCCCAGCGACCTGCAACCGAGCGAACCTTCAACAAATTTGTCATCCTGAGCGGAGCACTTCGCGCACTTTGCGAAGTGCGCAGCCGAAGGGCCTGTCCTGAGCCTGCCGAAGGAACCTGCAACGCCGCCCGTTCACCCAAACCTTCGGGCTCTTTCAACCACCGCGCCACCCTAAAACTTCGTAATATCCACAGTCCCCATCCGCCCGCTCACCGCATCCCTGACCAACACGCGCAACCGCTTGGTCCCCGCCGGAACCACGATCGGGAGCGAAAACACTGCCTCGTCGCCTTGCGCAGAAACCTCTTCGCGCACCACATGCCCCACCAGTTTCCCCTTCGCGTCGTACCATCCGCCCGCCACGGTCGCCTCGGCGCTTTCGACACCCTTGGCATCCGGCCCCCACGTCAGCCCCGCAGCATCGACGCTAATCCGGTACGTTCCGTCGGAAGCCTTCGCGGCCTTCACATTCAACCCGTTGTAGGAAATCGTCGACGTCAACGCCCCCGAAATATCCAACTGTAAATTCGCCATCTGCTGCTTCGGCTTGGAGTCCTTGTCGTTCACGGGGTTCGCATCCGCGGCGGTCTCCTGGTAGTACCCATCGCGCGTCGTCGCCCTCAGGTTCGGGTCCTTCATCACGATCCGAATCTTGCGATACTTCGCGGCATCGGTCGACGAATTCGACGGAGTATAGGACAGCGTGTAATACAACGACCCCGCCGCGATCCCCTCGCCAATCTCGTTGTTGATGTCGTTGCGCCCTCGGAAAGCCTTGCCTCCGGTCGAGGTCGCAAACGTCTCAAACGACGCCGTGCCGCTGCCGAACGGATCGCTGCCCGTCTCATTCTGCGACGTGTCGAGATCTTCCGGCGTCTCCACATCGACCGTGGTTGTCGTCCCCGGCGCCGGGTCGATGGTGTACATCGTGATCCGCGCCGCCAGCAGGCGATCGGTCACGCGCTTCACCGCCGTCTCAATGGTATTCGCCGTGCGGTCGTCGAGCCCGGTCAGGTCCGCGCTGGGATAACCATTCCCCACCCAGATCAAATTCTTCCGCCCCGGCGTCCCGGTCGAAGCCTGCGCAATCTGCAGCAACGCCGCCAGCACCTGGGCCATCCGCTCCACCGCCCCCGGCCCGCTTTTGCCGCTGTCCATCATCCGCCACGGATACTCCGGCATATGCTTCTTCACTACGGCGATCAGCGCATCGCGGTCCTGCGTATAGTCGTGCATCTGTTGAAACTTCGTGTTCGACGCGAGCAGCAACACGGTCGGCTCCTTCAGTACCGCCGGCTGCGATTGCAGGTACTTCACCATCGCATTGCGCGAAAAACTCATGTCCTCGAAGCGCGAATTCAACTCATCCAGCACCAGGATGGTCACCGGCGCATCGCCGATCTTCTTCAGGTCCGCCGCCGAGTTCACGATCGGCTTCTCCGCCGCCGCCGGCATCCGGTGCGCGCTGGGCGGCTCGAAGCTCCGCACCTTCTGCTCCTTCCCGTCCTCAAACACGGTGAAGTCGCCCTTCTTAAGGTCGCCGCTCGTCGCCAGATTGCCCTTCTTGTCGGTCACCACCACATCGAGCACGACCTCGCGCGTGGTCACGCTCAACTTGAACGGTTGGTGCGCCTTGTCCTGCCGCGGCGTCGCGCCCACGTCGAACGGGTCGCCGTTGGTCGGCGGATAAGGCGCATCCTGCGCCCGCAAAACTGCGGGCAACAGCAAAAGGACACAACCGGCAAGGCTCAGCAGTCGACGCATTTCTCTCCCTGGCAAATCCTGTGAGGTTCCGTCATTGTAGACGTCCCAGCTCCATCATTTGTTGCGCGACTGATAAACTCAAAGATGCAATGAAATGTCCATTCTGCGGTTTCGCCCAGGACAAAGTCATCGACTCCCGCGAAAGCAAGGACGCCGACTCCATCCGCCGACGCCGTGAGTGCGAGCGCTGCACCAAGCGCTTCACCACCTACGAGCGCATCGACGAAATCCCCTACATGGTCGTAAAAAAGGACGGCCGCCGCGAGCGCTTCGACCGCCAGAAAGTCCTCTCCGGCCTCCTCCACTCCTGCCAGAAGCGCAAAGTCTCCGTCGCGCAGATGCAGGAAATCGTCGACGCGACGGAAGCCTTCGTCATCGACTCCGAAGGCCGCGAGCGCACCACCGCTTCGGTTGGTGAACTCATCATGTCGCGCCTCAAGGACATCGACACCGTTGCCTACATCCGCTTCGCCAGCGTGTACCGAGACTTCAAGGACGTCCGCGAATTTAAGGAAGAGCTCGAAGACCTTCTCACCGGGAAAGACGTAAAGGCCAAACGCACCCACCGCTAAACTGGTTGTGGGTTGTGGGTTGTCGGTTGTTGGTGTGAAGCGACGTAAGTGAGGTTCCGTGGCAAAATCTTTTCGCGATTTGGAAGTCTGGAATCTGTCGATGGACTTGACGATGTTGATCTACGCCATTACGTCGGACTTCCCGAAACACGAAATTTACGGTCTCAGTTCACAAATGAGGCGAGCAGCCGTCTCGATCTCGAGCAATTTGGCTGAAGGATCAGCTCGCGGCAGCAAGAGAGACTTTCGTCAGTTCGTCCTTATCGCACGTGGCAGCAACTGTGAGTTACAGACGCAACTCATGATCGCGGCTAGGCTGAACTATAGTCCGGGTGGAAAGATCACCGAAGCCGAAGAACTTTGTCAACGAATATCAAGAATGTCGAGCGGCCTCTCAAACTTCCTCAAAATTAACCCCGCCACGTAACACCCACAACCGAGAACCAACAACCGAGAACCCCTTACC
>DASRLB010000356.1:0-4218 GCA_035648695.1 Acidobacteriaceae bacterium
CGGGCCGGCGGTCACGCCGGGCGTGATCGACTCGTCGATGTTCTGGGGGCCGCGGGTGCGGTTTGTCATGATCGTCGCCTCTCTTCGGTCAATCGCGGCGTGCCCTGCGCGAGTTTTGCGGTGAGCTCATTCAAGGTGGCCCGAGACTGCTCGATCAACTTGCGGCTCCGGATTCGTTCAGCGCGGGCGGCTTGCGAGCGCCAGCCGTGCCGCGTGTTCGCGCGACGGATTCGTTCAATTCCCGCCGCGGTCCTGGGTCCGGTGCTCAAACCACCATGCAGCCGACAGCGGCCATTCGCCATCGCCGGACTCTGGCAGGAGGTTTTTCGTCGTGTCTTCGCGCCGCACCGTGGGACGTTCTGCGGGTCGCCGCGACGGTTCCCATTCTTTAGCGTTGCCGCTCTCTTTCTCTCACGGTTCATGGGGTCATCCGTCCAATTTCTTTTTTATCCCCCCCCGTTTTTTAATTCTTCAATCGCCTCGCGTTTCGGGTGGTGAGGCTCAGAGTAAGCACACGGAGGGTTTTGACGCCCTGTGTGCTTCCCGTTTGTTTGGAAAAGCGGTTCGGTATGGAGCCGGCCCACTTACGCGAATGCGCTTCGCGACTCACGTAATCCGCCAGGAGCTAACCAATTGATTCTATAGGGACTGCCAGGTGAAACCCTAGGTAGCGGGGCAGCATCGAACTAGTGAGCACCGAAAACGTTGGCGGAATCCAGAATGGGCGAAGAACCCCAATGGTTGCACCACCGCAACGGGGGAATAAGAAGGGTTTAGTACTGTGCGATACAAGCAAAACTTCACTCAGCGGGCGGTCGTACTGTGCGTGGCCGCGACCTTCACACTAGCGTCCGCCTACGCGGGCTCCGGAAACCAGAACCTTCCGAACTTCCAAAAGGTGGACGATCGGATCTATCGCGGCGCCCAGCCCACCGACGAAGGCTTCAAGGATTTGGCTGCGCGCGGCATCAAAACCGTCATCGATCTGCGCGAGATCGGCGAGCATTCCCAGGCAGACGAGCAGAAAGCCGTCACCGCCACGGGTATGAACTATGTCAGCATTCCCATGAAAGGACTGTCCGAGCCGAAGGAGAACCTAGTATCTGCCGTCGAGGCGATCTTCAATGATCCCGCCCAAGGGCCGGTCTTCGTTCATTGCAAACGTGGCGCGGATCGCACCGGGCTGGTTGTCGCCGTCTACCGCATTTCGCACGACGCTTGGGACAACAAGAAGGCTCTTACCGAGGCCAAATCCTACGGAATGAGCATGTTCGAGCGCGCCATCCAGCATTATGTGCTGGACTTTAAGCCCGCCATCCTGAACGCGTCGGCTTCGGCCGAGCCGAAGGCCATCGCAGCCGGGCAGTAGTTAAAGCGCATCGATACCGATTGAAAACAGGGGTTCCCGCCCTTTAGTGAAACTCCCGCCGGGCTGGCAGGCTCTTACTGGCGGGAGCCCCAATGCGTATTGCCCAAGGGCCGGTCTTCGTTCAATGCAAACGTGGCGCGGCTAACCTCAGGCATACTCGAAGAATGACCGGTTCTGTTTGGGCTATGCCCGTTGAATCTCTCTACCAGGAGTTAACGCTGCCGAAGCCAGCTCCCGCATCCGTTGTCGCGGCGGCGGTGACTGCGCGGATGGGAATCGCACTCCTCATTAAGACACTTGCGGTCGTGGGTAATCGCAATAGTTTTGAGGGTGATCGGGATAAGCTCAAGACCCTGACCGAGGCGGCACAGCGCGAATCGTCGAAGCTTGCCGAAGTAGCGGAGGACGATGTCACTGGAGCACCGGAACGAAAGCGTAGCGAGGTTCCGATGAACGCCGCGGTCGCCGCCGAAGCTGCACTGGTGCTGTGCGCCGAAGCCCGAGCCATTGCGACCGGTTCGGTCGCCGTGGATATCGAAGTGGCAGTCCTGCTACTGACGGCAGCTCACCGGTCTGTCTTGATTTGTGTCGGTTCGAATCTGCGCGAAACGTGATAGTCCACAGTGCCAATCAGCGCATTGAATCGAATAGGAAGCCCGGTGGGAGAGCATTCTTCTTCCGCCACCGAAATCGGCATGGCGTTTGTGAAGGCATGCCAGCCGCCGACTAAATCCGAGGTAATGGAGAAGGTCTAGAAGCTTGTAGAACGCAAAACTCCCTCCCACCCGCAGTGGTAGGAGGGGGTGGCGGTGCAGGGGAAGAGAAGATAGGCTCTAGTGTTGTTTTACGGGCTTGCCTTGCTGGTCCTGCTGGCTCTTCTGTGGCTCAACCGGCTTGTTTCCCGGCCGCTTCGGGTCATTCGCTTGTTGCTGATTGTTCTGACCCTGCTGTTTATCGGATACGGGCCTTGTGCTGCTCATCTTGGAGCTCCTTTCAAAAAAATAGTTAGCGGGTGGGCTGCTTGTCGCCCTGATGCTGTTTCTCGTCGTGGTGCTCGGTGTGTTTCGGATTCTGTTCCCGATTCTGCGGGTCGTTCGGACTTTGCCCCTTCTTAGGCTCCTGATTCTGCTGGCCGTGCTCGTTCTGGGGTTTGCTTTGTTGGTTCTTGGTCATCGTGGACTCCTACAACTGGCAGATACAGTACGACCACCAAACATTACAGATTCTTCAAGGAATCGGTAGAACAGCATTCCCGCTATGAAAACAAACAGATAGATCCAGATCATGCCCTCAGGGCGGCGAGTTCCTGCATTAAAGCCAGCTCCGCTTTCGTCCAATCCCATTCGCTCATGACATCGAGCTGTTGCACGCGGTGTACCAGCTTCGTATCACGACCATTGATCACCTGGCCGCACTCTCCGGGCGATCCGTGCGAGCGCTCTGGGGCAGGCTTCTCAAACTTAAGACACGTCGCTATCTCGCCTCCGTCGCCCGCTTCATGCAGAAACAGGTTTACGCGATCGGTTCCGAGAGCGTCCCAGTCTTGATCGAGCACGGATATGCCCCGCGAGAATTCGCGGAGAGGCAGCTCCGGCACCACGAACTTACCGAGATCGGCATCCGCCATTCACTTTTTGTCGCTGACATCCACGCGCGCATGTTCCTCCTCACACGCTCCGGTCCTGGGTTTGTCATTGGGCTACTGACCGGCAGCTTTCGTCGCCGCCTGTACTACAGGAGCAGGGGCCGTCTTCTTCGCCGCCTTTTTAACAGCGGCCTTTTTCTCGGGGAGTGCGGCTTTCTTTGCCGCTCGGTCTACCTTCGCACTCGCCGCTTTAGTCCCGGAGGATGCTTGTAAACTTACAGCCTCCTTCGCCCGAGCGATAGCAGCCGTCGCCTGTTGAAGCACATTTTCAAGGTTGGGCGCACTTGCTGAATATTGATCCCTCACTTTCGACATCAATGCCTCAATCTTGGTTAGCCGCTTGAGAGCCTTATTCGCTTTCATGACATTGGCACCTTTCGACTACCAGACTACTCTAAGAAGCTGTCCAGGACGGCCTGATCGACCAGATGCTCGCCCACTACGGCGGGAGCGTGATCGGTTACAAGGTCGCCTGCACCAACGTCACCGCGCAGCGGCAGCTGAATGTGGACGGGCCGTTCTTCGGCCGGCTGCTGTCGGCGTCCTTTTTCGAAAGTCCTGCTCGAGTTGACGCGAGCAAGTTCTTCATGCGCGTGGTGGAAGCCGAATTCGCTTTTGAGATGGCGCGCGATCTGCCCCCCACGGCTGCACCGCGGTCACGGCAGGAAATTGCTGCTGCGGTGAAAGGAGTCCTCCCAGGCATCGAGATCGTCGACAGCCGATGCCGTTTTTCGGTTCCTTGGCCGATGCGAGGGTCATCACGAGAGCTGGGCGCTCCCTCTTAACGCGGCACTAAGCTCGCGCTCCCAGGGGGTGTGCGGGAGTGACCGGTTTCCGTACATGCTCACTTCCAGGGGCGAACAACGGGGCCGGAGAGCGGGCTATCCGGTGGCTCGATCCTGGTGTGATTGAGGGCACTTACCGCCTCGCGCCAAGGAGTCGGCGTAGAAATTGCTTGTCATGCAACCGGACGGTTTCATGACAGCATTGGTCCGGCTTAACGGTCATGCCGGTCCGGAACATGTCACTGAGCGGCCAGGCCCGTTGATGGAAGTCTGGCCGAGCGGTCCGAAGAAGCTTCCGGATGCGCCGTCACTCGGGCACAAACCACTTCTTGATCGTGTAAACTTAACTGGATCAGTAATATGCCTCTGACTGCGGGCGACAAACTCGGCCCTTACGAAATCCTCGCACCCATTGGTGC
>DASRLB010000357.1:0-20290 GCA_035648695.1 Acidobacteriaceae bacterium
CGTTGCGGTAGACGAGCTCCGGCTCGACGGTGTGGCGAAGCTGCGGGCCGAAGAAGCGGACGAGCGGTTTTGGCGTGGTGAAGGTGCGTTCGATGGCGGGGGCGCGGACGTCCACCTTGATTTCGACGGAGTTGCGGTTGATCGGCTGGACCAGTTCGTGGGGCGCGGCGTTGGGACCGTAGGGGACGGAGCGACTGCGGGAGTAGAAGGTTTCGCGCACGGCGATCGACGAGAGGGTGTGCCAGCCACCGCCCGCAAGTGGGAGTAAAAGCTCGGGGCGCAGGTCAAGGCGTTCGATCATTCCAGACGAAGTGAAGTTGGGCTGCGAGCGTTTGAGCGCGGCGATGGAGCTGTTGACGCTCCACAGGAATGGGGTGCGCGGGATGTGGTGGTCGACGGCGTTGAAGTCGAACGCGGGCGCGTGGAAGATGCGTACCTGCTGTCCGGCCTGGATGCCGATAGGCACGCGTTTGAGGCCCTGGTAGCGGTCGGCGCGTAGGGAGGTCGAGAAGCCGTACTGCTGGTTGACGGCGTAGAGGATGGAGGTAATGTCGGACGAGACGGCCTGGTTGAAGCTCTCGTTGAAGGCTTCGCGATAGACGTAGGAGCTGAGGTACTCGGCGTCGCCGACGACGCGGGTGCGGGCGGTGAGTTTGCGGCGGAAGGCGGCTGTAACGTCCTGTCCACCCTGGTCGGTGAGGATGCCGGGCTTGCCGCTGTCAAGGGCGATGCCGCGGTCCTGAAGAGCGGTGAAGTGGGCGGTGAGGAAGTCGTGGTCGAGGCCGACGTAACGGACGGTCCCGGACTCTGAGAAACCGCGCAGGGAGAAATACTGGAGGCCCAGGGTGAGGTCGGCGGAACGGCCGAGGACCATGTAGACTTCGTCGCCGATGACGGTGCCTTTGGTGGAGCTGTGGGGGTCGATGTTGGGGATCAGGATGCCGGACTGGCGCTCGGACGAATCGATGGGATGGGTGACGTAGGGCAGAAAGAGGATGGGGACATTGAGCACGCGGAAGGTGGAGTCGGCGGCGCGGGCCTTGGAGCCGTCAAGCGAAAAATGTTTGGCGAAGAGTTGCCAGTCGGGGTTGGGCAGCAGGCAGGATGTGACCTTGCCGTCGTAGACGTCGTAGTCCATAGGACCGGTTTTGACGACCATGCGGCCGGAGAAAAGGAACGGGTTGGGCGAGGTATATCCGGGGCGCTTGCCGGAGGACAGCATACCGACGGAGCCGGTGACGTCGTAGAACGTGCCGGTCTGCGAGTTGAGGTTATATGCGCCGCGGGAGGCCTGGATGTGCTCCTCGTTGTCGCCGCCGAGAACATCGACGTGGCCGTCGAGGGTGAGGTCGCCTGTTTCTGCGTCGTAGGCGATGCGGTCGGCGCGGACGGTGCGGCCGTTGTAGTGGATGACGACGTTGCCTTCCAGGCGATCGAGCTTGCCGTAGCGCGAAGAGAGGTCGGCTTCGATGGTCAGGGGAAGGCTGTTGTCGTCGACGGAGAGGGGTACTGCGAGGGGGAGATTGGGAAGCGTCGTGTCCTGCTGGGTGGGGGGTGCCTGACTTGCCACCTGTTGCGCGTCGAGATGTTGCTGATTTGTTACGGCAAGAATGGTAGTTATGGAGACGAGAGTCGCAGAGGCAAGGGTGAGCCGCAGCAGCAGGGAAAGCCAATTGCCGGTCTTTCGAGAAGCTGTGTTGAGGCCGTCCACAATGTTGAGCTTAGACGATTTCGCGTTCGCGGGTTGTAGGTCGTGTCGAACCGAATTCATCTGGGATTAGTCGATCTCTGGGAATTAGACGAGTGTCGGGCTATAGGGGTGCAGAGCTTTGAGTATGAGTGGAGCGGCGCAAAAAGAGGAAGCAGTCGGGGAGCTGGATTTTGCCGCGACAGGGGTCGAGAGCGCGGCGGCGCTGAAACAGATTGCGAGTGAGCGTCTGGCGGCGCATCGGCGGCGTCGCGGTGATGCGACAGCGGCGCGCAGGAGCGCGGAGGTTGAAGTGCCCGCGCCGCGGGTGCGCGTATCGCGGGTGCGCGATGCGGTGGCGGCGCGCTATAAGGACAGCGTTACGTACCGCGAATTTCTGGCACAGGAAGCGGAGCGGGCGCTGGAGCAGGCGCACGCGGAAGCCGAAGTCGCCGCGCGCAAGGCGGAAGCGCAGATGCAGTTGCTGGAGGAACTCCAGCAATGGACCGATGCGGACACCGAAGTGCGTGGGGTGGCGGTTGCCGACATCACCGCAGCCGCTGTAGAGACTCCGCTTGCTGGGGTGCCTCCAGTCAGCATGTCGCAGAGCGAGGCGGCTGCTTTCAAGCGATCCAGTGCCACCGACATTACGACGGCGGGGCTGACAGTCCGCTTGTACGAGGACCTGAGCGCGATACGTCCGCCGATCGAAAGCGCGCGGCGGGTGCAGCGGACGGTCGAGGCGGATGAGAATGAGCGCACTGCGCTGGATGCGGAGATTACGTTTCGGCGCGCGCCGGAGTTTGAGCCGTATGTCCCGCAGCCAGTAGCGATTTCGGGGAATTTGATCGAGTTTCCGCGGCAGTTGGTGGCGGCGCGCAAGGCACGGCCGCGGCTGGCGGAAGGCCCGCTGCGCGAAGAGACCGCGCCGGAGCCGCAGTTGAGGATTTTTGAGGTTGAGCCGGAGCAGATTTCGGCCGCTCCCGCGGAGCCTGCCAGCGCGCCGGAGTGGCAGAGCATCCTGCTGGAGGGCTCGCCGGTGGAGAAGGTTGTTCCGCAGCCTGAACCGCAGCTTCAGTACACCATGCAGCCGCAGACGGCCCCGCTGGAACTACGGCTGATGGCGGCGTTCGTCGACGGGTGCTGCGTTGCCGGAGCGGTGCTTGCGTTCGCTGTAGTGGTTGTAGAACTTGCCGGAGCGCGGCTGAGCGCGCTGCCGCTGCCGGCGCTGGGAGCGGCCGGCGCGGGCGTCGCGGGCGCATTCTTCGTGCTGTACCAGATGCTGTTTTTTACCCTCAGCGAAGCGACGCCGGGGATGCGCTATGCGCGCATCGGCCTGTGTACGTTCGCGGACAGCAATCCGGCGCGCTCGGCGATGCGGCTGCGAGTGCTGGCGACGCTGCTGGCGGCCTCTCCGCTGGGGTTGGGGCTGGCGTGGGCGTGGCTGGACGAAGACAGGCTGGGGTGGCAGGACAGGATCTCGCGGATGTATCAGCGGGCCTACTAAGACCTGCGCTATCATCGACATTGAAGGCAGGGGCAACGTGGCGGAATCTTATCGCGATCTGACGGTGTGGAATCGTGCCATGCAGTTGTGCGTGGCGCTGTATCGTTTGACGGCGGCGTTTCCGCCGGAAGAGATGGACGGGATCACGGGCCAGTTGCGGCGGGCGGGCGTGGCTGTTGCCAGCAACATCGCGGAGGGATCGGGCCGGCAGTCGACGGCCGAGAACAAGCGGCTCCTGGCGTCGGCGCGGGGGGCGATCATGGAAGTGCAGACGCTGTTGACGATTTCCGCCGAACTGGGGTTCGGCAGCGAAGAGATGCGCACGCTGGCCGAAGGGCTCTCGAACGAAGTGGGGAAGATGCTGCTGGCGTTGATGGCGCGGGTGGGGTAAGCCGCCAGCGGAACGTGCACCTCCCGGGGGCTGAAGCCCCAGAGTTTTTCTGGCCTTTGTGACCGGGATAAATCCCGGTCCTATCTCAGAAGCAAAAGCCAAAACGCGTTACTGTGCGGGGTCCCTGGGCATGATGGCTCCGGCTTTGACCCAGGCGGTGATGGTGGCGATGTCCGCGTCGGAGAGCTTGCCCTTGGGCGGCATCGGCTTGGGGTCGGAGGCTGGGCCTTCGTGGCGGATGAGGGTGATCAGGAGCGATTTCGCGGGGTCGCCGGGAACGATGACCGGGCCGTCGTGGCCGCCCTTCATCAGGCTGGCTTGCGTGTTCATGGTGAGGCCGCCGCGGTGGTTGGGCGCGCCGTGGCAGCGGTAGCAGTTGGTCTTGAGGATGGGCAGCACGTTCTGGGTGTAGAACTCGGCGCTGGCGGGGTCGACCCCGCCGGCGCGCGCCGCGACGGAGGCCGGTTGCCAGAAGATTGCGGCGGCGGCGAGCGAGGCGAAGGCGACCGAAAAGGCGGCGAGACGGAAGCGGTGCGAAGTGGAACTGGAGAGCATCGAGACCTCGGAAGCAGATGGAACTACTGTATCAAGAGGCAGGGATTAGGCGGAACACGGTTCGCCACTATCCTTGCGCGCCGCGGGACGATAGGCTTGAAGATGCTCGGCGGCTTCGCGGCCACCTTATTTGAAAATGGAATGACAAAGCACTCGTGGATCGGCGGCGGTTGGATGAGCCGCGCAGCAGTGTGCCTTGGGGCCGCGTTGTGGGTAGGGACGGCTATGGCGGCCTCGCATCCGGTGCGGTATGCCGAGGCGACGGCGGGGCATCATGGGCGGAGGGTGGTGGCGCGGACGGCCCCGAAGACGAAGGCCGGGAAAAATTCCGCGCGGAAAACGAAATCGAAAGCTACGGCGCCGGCAACGAAGGCGTCGCCGAAAGCTGGCCGTCACAAGCGGCATCGCGCGGCTGAGGCGGACAACGATCCTCCTTTGATTTATCGGACGGGAAAGCATGTTCGGAGAGCGCGGTCGAAGCCGATGCAGGCGGTTGCGGAACGGCAGGCGCCGGCTGCGGCTGCCGGCGATTCCGCGGATGATCTGCTGGCGATGAGCGAGGATGTAACTGCCGCGGATTTCAAGCACGGCAACGATGCGAGTGCCGGTGCGAAGATTTCGGACGGCGGTGAGCGGTTGTCGGACCCGCAGGTTGTGGCGACGGCTTCGGCTGCTGCCGATACCGCGGCGACTCTACCGGCGAGAGGACGTGCGAAGGTAAGTCCGCTGCCGGAAGACGAGGCGGGCAGGGCGGCGCTGGTGGAGGAGATCGTGCAGCCCGTAGTTCTGCGGCCTCTGTATACGCGCGGCGGACGGCTGATTGTGCCGCCGCCGATGAAGGGATCGCGGGAAATTTTGATCCATCAGAACACGATGGCGGACAGCGAAGGGCTGGACCGCATTCAGGACGATGCCGACCTCGATCGCATGCGCGCGGCGCATCTGCTGGTGCCGCTCGCGGACAGCAGGGCGATGCAGGTAAATGAAGGGCTGCCGATGAACCGCCGCTATGCGAGGCCGTGGACGGTGCGGTTCGCGGTGGATACGGCGCGGGCGTTCTATGCGCGGTTCCATCAGCCGCTGCACTTGAACTCGGCGGTGCGGACGGTGGAGTATCAGCTTCGCTTGCAGCAGGTGAACGGCAACGCCGCGGCGGTGGATGGCGATGCCGCGTCGCCGCACCTGACCGGGCAGGCGCTGGACTTTGGCAAGCACGGGATGAGCATCGCGGAGATTGCGTGGATGAGGGCATATCTGGGGCCGCTGATGCAGGCGGGGAAGCTGGATGTGGAAGAGGAGTTTCAGCAGGCGTGTTTTCACATCAGCGTGTATCGAAACTATGCGCCGCTTTTGAAGCCGAAGGCCAAGGCCGCGCCGAAGATGGAGATGATGGCGCAGACGGACTCGGCGGTCCATGCGGCGCTACGGGTGCGGACGCTGCGGTAGGCACTCTTGCCAATGCCGGCGAGAAGCAGGTCCTTCCCCTTCGGCGGGCTCAGGGTCAGGATGACATAGTCAAAAAGGAAAGCGGCGGCCATGATGGCCGCCGCTGTGATTTTTGAGGAAGAGTCAGCTCTTCTTTTCGGGGACTTTCGCGCCCTTCTTGCGGGCTTCGGAAAGGCCGATGGCGATCGCCTGTTTGCGGCTCGTAACTTTCTTGCCGGAGCGGCCGCTCTTCAATTTTCCCTTCTTCATTTCGTGCATTTCGGTCTTGACCTGCTTGCCGGCAGCAGCGCCGTACTTGCGTCCCGAGGAACTCTTCTTTGCCGAAGATTTCTTGGCCGACGACTTTTTTGCGGAAGATTTCTTTGCCGGAGTCTTCTTCGCGGTGGACTTCTTCGTTGCCGTCTTCTTTGTTGCCTTCTTGGTTGAGGACTTCTTTGCGGACGATCTCTTTGCAGCTTTCTTTGCGGTTGCCATGGATAGAACCTCCCGTGCATTGGAGAGCGTTTCCGGCCGAGTGCGTTGCATCGAAAATGGTGCGATCAAAAATGGTCGGCGTCTTTGAGGTTGTGGTGGCGAGTGAGACTGATGCCGAGAATGGTGATGCCGATCAACGCGCCGATGAGTAGCATCGTGCGGAGGCGGGAGCGCGTGCGGGTGAGTGTGCCGGCGGTCCAGGCCGTGTGGACGGAGGTGAGGTCGGCGGCGAGGCCGGGGATGGTGATGGCGCTGAAGTCGTCTGTAGGCAAGGAGCCGAAGATGCGCGCCGGGTCGGGGAGCTTGCCGTCGCGGTCATTGGGGATGGCCGCGATGAGGGCGTTGACTTCGGCGTCGCGAGGGTCGTTGAAGAGTTCGTCGTCGGCGGTGTTGGGGAAGAGCGTGACTTTTCCGGTCATGTGCTTTTCGATGGCGGAGACGCCGTCCTGGCAGACGCCGAGCGCGTAATAGCCGCCGAAGGGCAGCGTCGGATGCGCGGCGTGGAGATGCATGTACGCGACGGTGAGCAGGCCGGCGAGGCGCGTGACTTCGACGGCCTGATCGCCGGTGTAGGTGTGGGCATCGCGCTTGAGGACCCAGGGCTGGTCGAGGGTGTCCATGGTGCGCCATTCGGATTTGCCGTCGATGCCGAAGTAGTAGCTGACGTCGGCGTTGATGAGCGGGCCGCGGATGTGCCACTCGTACTCGGCATGCGCTACGGGGACGAGCAGCGGGCGGCCGCCGGAGTTGGGGATGATGATCTGCGAGTTGACCCAGAAGGGGGCCATGACGTCCTGGCCCTTGTAGTGGAGATGGGCGAAGTTGGCGAAGTAACGGGTGTCGGTGACAGTGACAGTGTGGCCGTAAAGTATCAGCGCATCGATCAGGTCTTCAGGTGTAAAGAAACCGTACTCGGTAGACACCATGAAGTTCATCGGCGTCACACCCGAGAGCGAGTTCGCGCTCAAACGATTTAGCGCGTTGGCGAGCCTCTGACTTTCGGCATGTTCCGATGCGAATTGATTTGGCCCGTCCCCACGAGTGACGCCGCTACCGAGATCGCTGACGATCCCCGTCGTGGTGAAGGCAGGCAGCGTCGAAGGTCCCTGGATCCACTCGGTTTCCTGCCGATCGAGACGATAATCACCGACATCCAGAAGCTGCCCGATCTGTGCGGCGGACGGCGATGCGCCGGGATGCACGGCGGAGAGGTTCTCGGCGGCTGCGCTCTTGCCGGCTTCGTGGCCGATGACGCGGACGGTGGGGTTGATCTCCCGCATGGTCAGGCCGGGGAAGCGGTCGAGGCCGTGCCAGTCCTGGCCGAGGATGCGCTTGCGGAGCTCGTCGATGAGCATGGGAGTGAGGAGCGCCGGGCCCTTCTTGCCGCCCTTCTCGATCCGGTCGACGAGCGTGTCGGTGAAGCCGGGCTGCGCGGAGAGTTCGCGCATCATTTGCGAGAGGAGGACGGTGTTGGCGGGCATGGGGGTTTCGGGCGGGACGTAAGTGCGATGGCAGCCAGAGGTCATAAGAAGGGCGCAGAGGAACGCGAGCTTGCGGGGGGAGCGCATAGGGGAATTAGACGCTAAGTTCCTGTCGGCGGTGCAGTTTTCTGTGACGCAAATCGTCGCGGAGCTTCACACACGCGATGCCGACGGCGACGTAGGCCATGGGGAGAAACGGGATGTAGAAAACGATCGCGTTGAAGAAGGTGTGGGTCATGTGTCCGTTGGCTGCGACGACCCAAAGATGGGAGATTACAAGCGCTGCAAGCGTAGCAATCATCCATGCGGTGCGACGGCTGGCTGGTCTTGCTTTGGAAATTTTCAGGCGCTTTCTTTGTGACCAGAAGACCAACGCGAAACCAATCACGAAGAAGCCGATAGGGATTCGCAGAGAGTGGATGGGGAACGGAACAGTGATGGCTCCCATGGTGAGATAGCGGACATATCGAAGCAACGGGCGCAACGGGATGAGGTAGGGAACAATCCTTGCGTCGCTGCTCAGAGGAACGTGCAGCTTATGAAGAACGGCGAGAACCGCGTTGTCATATCCACTGCCAATGCCCTCGCCGTTCGACATCGTTCTGCGGCGTGCTTCGGAGAAGAAATACTTTACGCCGCTGAGTGAAACCTTCTCGACGAACCGCAGTTGCATGATCTGGAGAAGAATTGCGCTAACGAAAGCAACGAAGCTCAGGGCGCCATACCGGATGATGCGTAGAGCGATTTGTGGGGGGGGAATTCCACGGCGCAGACCGTAATAAATAAATGGAACCGCTACGCCCGCGGAAATGTTTGTGATGTAGTCGAAACCACATAAGCATTTTATTAAACAGAAGAAAGTGAATAAGAAGGCGAGCAGCCGCTGCTGTTTTATAGGACGTGCGGGGTCGCCCAGCAACCAGGCGAGAATAAACGGAATAAAAAACAGTACAGAAATCCAGAACAGTTCCGGCCCGAAGACGATGAGCCAGTCGGACAAGGACAGCATGATGGCGGTGAGAAGGCCGGTGAGATATCCGAATTCTTTTCCGACGATGAAGATAAATGCGGTAAAAGCCAGTGCGAGTGCAGCCGCGATCAGGCTACGCAGGTAGGGTATTGCGCGATCGACTCCCGCTTCGCTATGCGGCGATATCCAGCTGTACATCATTCGCTGAAGGCCGGCCTGCATGATGTAAGGGTAGGTGGTGTTGTCGCCACCGTAAAGCCGCATTTCTCCAAGATTGCGTTGGAGAGTAGGGCCGTCCGCGTATAACTCCATGGCGGGAATCACATATCCGTCGACAAGAATGTCGTAGGACCGCTGAGGTTCTTCGATGTGAAAGACGTCCCATCGAAAACTGCTGAAGAGAAACACGGCGATTAGTGCGAGAAATATCCAATGCTTCGCCACCGCGCGACTCTGTGTTTTGCGAGCTGTGTCCTCTATCCGAGAAAGTTGCATTGAGATACACCATTCCCAAAGAGTGACACCGCTGGCAACGGGCCATTATGCAGCGTCAAGCTTCTTGATGACGAGTTCGTTGAGCACGGCGGGGTTTGCCTGGCCTTTGGAGAGCTTCATCACCTGGCCAACGAAGAACGCGGCGACCGATCGCTTGCCGCCTTTGAACTGCGCGACCTGCGAGGGATGGGCGGCGATGACTTCGTCGAGCAATATTTCGAGGGACGAGGAGTCGGAGATTTGCTGGGGCTTGTCGCGGGAGTAGATGAAGGCGAAGTCGCGGCCCTCGGCGAAGCAGGTGTCGAGGAGTTGCTTGAGCTGCTTGCTGGAGATTTCGCCCGCTTCGGCGAGGTCGGCGGCAAGAACGACGCCGTCGAGCGTGACCGGGGACTGCGCGTGTTCGAGGTTGCCGGCGCGGAGGCGCATGGTGATTTCCGAGAGCAGGATTGCGGCGACGCGGCGCGGCGATTTCGCGGATTTCGCTGCCGCTTCAAAGCGGTCGCCCAGCTCGCGGTCGGTGGTGAGGGTGGCGGCATCCTGCGAGGAGAGGTCGTACTCGGCGATCATGCGGGCGCGGCGGGCCTCGGGGAGTTCGGGCATGTCGGCGAGGATGTTGCGCTGCCATTCGGCGCCGACGACCAGCGGCGGAAGGTCGGGCTCGGGGAAGTAGCGGTAGTCGTGGGCCTGCTCTTTGGAGCGCATGGAGAAGGTGCGGCCCTCGGCGTTGTTCCACAGGCGCGACTCCTGGATGACGCGGCCGCCGTCTTCGATGACGCCGATCTGGCGGGCTATTTCATATTCGACCGCGGCGCGGATGTAGCGGAAGGAATTCACGTTTTTAACTTCGGCCTTGGTGCCGAAAGCTTCCTGCCCGAGCCGGGCGAAATCCTCCTTGAGCATGACGCTCACGTTGGCGTCGCAGCGCAGGGAGCCTTCTTCCATGTTGCAGTCGGAGACGCCGGTGTAGAGGAGGATTTCCTTGAGCTTTGTCAGATACTCAAACACTTCGTCGGCGGTGCGCAGGTCGGGCTCGGAGACGATTTCGACCAGCGGTGTGCCGCAGCGGTTGAGGTCGATGTAGGTGCGGGAGGCAGAGTCGGCGAAACCGTCGTGGAGGCTTTTGCCGGCGTCCTCCTCCATGTGCAGGCGGGTGACGCCGATGCGCTTTTCTACGGGATTACCTTCGTCGTCGAAGCCGGGGACGAAGATGACGCCGTGTTCGGCGATGGGCTTGTCGAACTGCGAGATCTGGTAGCCCTTGGGGCTGTCGGGATAGAAATAATTCTTGCGAGAGAAGATGCTGGTCTCGCGGATTTCGCAGCCAATCGCTTTGGCCGCGAGGACGGCGAACTCTACCGCCTGTTTGTTGAGCACGGGCAGCGCGCCGGGCAGGCCGAGGCAGGTGGGGCAGACGTGGGTGTTGGGCTCGCCGCCGTACTCGTTGCGGCAGCCGCAGAAGGCCTTGGACCGCGTGAGCAGCTGGACGTGGACCTCGAGGCCGATGACGGGCTGGTACTTGGCGAGGATTTCGGGCGAGAGCATCGTGTCGGTGGACATTCAATGATAATTTTACCGTGAGTTTCGCAATATCTCCCGATCTAACCTGTCGCGTCGGACACGGCTACGATCGCGTCTAATACTTCGATTACCTCCTGGTCGATCTTTGCCACGAACGGAGCTAGTTTGTGATAGTTAGTCTTTCGCATGATATTTTCATGGCCTAGTGCAGCAAAGAATCGGTCGAACACGATATCAAGGAGATCGTCACTAGCTTTTGTATCGCTCCAATAACGGTAGAACGGGTCTGCAAGGGCCAAGGGCGGCACGACCTCTTCGATTGTTCGCCGCATCGCCCCTATAAGCCTTCCTTTTTCTTGGTCTTCAAAGAGAGGTCCTAAATTCATGGCTCCTGCTAAACCTGCCGCATACGCAATCAGTGTGTCAGGCTGGCACAGGTAATTCTCAATTTCTCTTTTCTTCCAGGTTCTGCCCGCTAAACCGCTCCCTAGATTAAGATCTCGATCCAACCGGTCGCAGAGAACGAATCCGCGAAGGTCATGCTTGGCTTCTTGTAAGCCGTAATAGTGATCTTTGGCTTTCTGCGGCTGATTTTGCACATAATGCACAAAAACGTCGCTCAGCGCGGGATACGCGGGATGATCCAAGGTTCGAGCAAAAGACATCAGAATTGAGAGGTCTGTGGCACCTTCCAGATAAAGCACCCAGCCCTTCTGTTCAGCTTGGTAATACTGTTCAAAGCCAATCTCTTTGAGAGATTTCAACACCTGTGCGCCACGATCATCAATGCGATGCGGTTTGCCTACAAACGCAACAACCACATCTTTGTCAGCCGCCTCATTGAGAATGACCTCAGAATGGCTCGCCGCAATAATCTGACTATGTTGTTCCTCCGCGTTTTCACATAAGACGCGATAGATTTGACGCTGTCTAAGTATTTCCAAGTGAGCATCAGGCTCGTCCAGCAGCAGTACTGAATTCGGATTGACCGACATATACGAAAGCAAGAGGAGAGTCTGTTGAACACCACGACCCGAGGACGAAATATCTAATTTGGTGCCTCTCTTCGTGAGGTAGGACATAGTTAACTCGGCCCTCTCGGGTGCGAGCAGCGGAGGTTGAATTCGAATTCCGAAGAGCTTTTCCATTTGTTCGGCCAGTCGGAGCCACTTGGTATCTCCACCGCTATCGGGATCGGTTTTCACCAAATGACACAAATTGCGCAAGACTTCTGCAGTTCGACCTTGACCAATCAGCCACGAAATCTCTGCACGCTGTTTTGCAAATTCCAATTCTGAGAGGCCGGACATTGGAGGCAGAAACGCGACTTTGATGGATTCGGTCTCCGGTGGAACCGCCATACGTAGAGACTCAGAATCATCTGTTGCCTTTACCGGACGACAGTAGAAGGATTCGTCATTTGAATAGTCAAACTCGAACCCATACTCCCAATCTTTATTGTTCGTGATTCCTTTTGCGAGAATTTCGATACGAACGTTAGCGGTGTTTAACTTCCCGTTGATTCTCTGAACGTCTCTTGTATGCAAATCGCGCCAAAGCAGGTTTGCATTAGGGATTGGCGCAGCTATAAAGTCGCGCCTGTTGATCGCAACGCCGGGTCGCTTTCCGGGAACACTCACCCCGCGCTTCTCAATCCATCGCTTGAGTCCCAAGTCCCAAAGGGCGACGGCTTGAAGTGCTGTTGTCTTACCTGAATCATTTGGACCGATGAAAACTACGGGGCTTCCCAGCTCGATTTCTGCTTCTTCAAAACGCTTAAAATTTTTGAGAACAAGCTTCGTCAGCATAGTCACACCTTTCCAGACTAACGGCGATTGTACAATCGGTTAGAGCATTATGATTCTCCCCTTCGTCCGCGAGTTGATGGCGGACCTGGAGTCCTCCGCAGCATTTGAGCGTGTGCGCCGGCATTTGGCGGGTGGCACGGGGCGGAGACGTGTGTCTGGACTTACCGCTACGGCGCGGGCGCTGTACCTGCCGTACTTGGTGCGGGCGGCCAATGCGCCGGCGCTGGTGATCGTTTCCGACAACAAGGCGGCCGAGGCGCTGCATACGGCGGTGCTGGCGGCGTGCGAGCTGACGGGCGTGCTCGACCGCGAGGAAGTGCTGCGGCTGCCGGCGCACGATGTGCTGCCGTTTGAGAACCTCTCGCCTCATCCCGAAATTCAAGAGCAACGTGCAGCCGCGCTGTGGAAGCTGGCCACGGGAAGCGCGAGGCTGGTGATTGCGCCGGTTGAAGCGGCGTGCATGAAGCTGTTTGGGCGGGACTTTTATGCCGGTCTGGCGCTGCGGCTGAATAAGGGCGAGGAACATATTCCGGACATGATCGTCGAGCATTTGCTGTCGGTTGGGTATACGCGCGTCGATGTGGTGGAAATGCCGGGGCAGGTGACGGTGCGCGGCGGCATTCTGGATGTGTATTCGCCGGAGATGGACCGGCCGGTGCGCATCGATTTCTTCGGCGATGAGATTGAGTCGATACGGAAGTTCGATCCGGATACTCAACGGTCGAGCTCGCAGATGGATTCCGCGCTTCTTTTGCCGCTCACTGAAACTCCGGTTACAGAGAACTTGCTGACGGCGATCAATGCTCGGCTGACGCGAGCTGGAACGGCGGCTGGGGCGGAGCTTGAGGGTGGTGAGACTCCGAACGAGTTGCAGATTCATGCCGGGGCGCGGGATGCGACCGTGTTTCCGGGGTGGGAGTTTTATGCGGCGGTGGCCGGGGCGAACTCGTCGCTGCTGGAACTCATGGGGCAGCACGCGCGGGTGTTTGTCGAAGAACCCGCGATGGTCGAGAACCAGGGCGAGCGCTGGTGGACCAAGGTCGAGCAGCGGCATGATCGCGCGGGGATTGGATCGCTGGTGAAGCCGGGGGATCTTTACCTGTCGCCGTGGGAGTTGCAGGACAAGGTGCGCGGGTATGCGGGGTGCGAGTTGGACCAGCTTGGCGCGGTCGATATCATCGATGCGGACCGTAGCGATGCGAGCGAGATTGAGTTCGCGACGCGGCCGACGATGCGGTTTCATGGGTCGATACCGGCGTTTATCGACGAGTTGAAGGGGCTGATGAACAACGAGGCGCGCGTGCTGATTGCTGCGCCGAATCAGGGTGAAGTAGAACGGCTGGCGGGGCTGCTGCAGGAGTATGGCGTGGCCTACCGGCTGGGGTCGCGGACGCAGGCGCCGGGGTCGTCGACGGTGTATTCGGAGTCGAGTTATCTGGGCGGGGATTTGCGGACGCCGGTGATTGTGCGCACCGCGAT
The DNA here is from genome assembly GCA_035648695.1 of Acidobacteriaceae bacterium. Taxonomy (GTDB): domain Bacteria; phylum Acidobacteriota; class Terriglobia; order Terriglobales; family Acidobacteriaceae; genus Granulicella. The sequence goes on from DASRLB010000357.1 coordinate 13,812, forward strand.
TGCGAATGGCATGCAGGTTCTCGACCTCGACCGCGCGACCGGGCGGCAGTTGTTTGTGTTTGGGGCGAACGATCTTTCGGACGATGCGGATGTAAATGCGCGGCCGGTTGCGCGGAAGTCGAAGACTGCGGCGTTTATTTCGGATTTTCGCGATCTTGCGGTTGGCGATTATGTGGTGCATGTGGAGCATGGCATTGCGCAGTATCAAGGGCTGCGGGTTTTGGAACAGCCGGACCAGCCGCCGCTGGAGTTGATGATTCTGAACTTCGCGGACGATGCGAAGCTGTATGTTCCGCTGACGCGGTTGGATTTGATTCAGAAGTATCGGTCGACGGATACGGGACCGGCGCCGCAGTTGAACAAGCTGGGCAATCAGGCGTGGGCGAAGACCAAGGCGCGCGTGAAGAAGGCCATGCAGGACATGGCCGAGGAGTTGCTGAAGCTGTATGCGCAGCGAGCGGCGGCGGTGGGAACGGCGTTCTCTCCCGACAACAATTTGCAGCGCGAGTTTGAAGATGCCTTCGACTTCAACGAGACCGACGACCAGTTGAATGCCGTCGCCGACATCAAGCGCGATATGGAATCGACGCAGCCGATGGACCGGCTGTTATGCGGGGACGTTGGTTATGGGAAAACGGAAGTGGCGATGCGCGCGGCGTTCAAGGCGGTGCAGGATGGCAAGCAGGTGGCGGTGCTCGCGCCGACGACCGTGCTGTGCTTCCAGCACTTCGAGAGCTTCAAGAAACGGTTCGCGAATTTTCCGGTGAACATCGACATGATTTCGCGGTTCCGAACGGCGAAGGAGAAGAAGGAAGTTCTGGAACGGACGGAGCAGGGCAAGGTCGATATTTTGATCGGCACACATGCGATTTTGTCGGAGAGTTTGAAGTTTCAGGACCTGGGGTTGCTGGTCGTCGATGAAGAACAGCGCTTCGGTGTGCGGCATAAGGAGCGGCTGAAGAAGATGCGCGCGGCGATCGATGTGCTGGCGATGTCGGCGACGCCGATTCCGCGCACGCTGCATATGTCGCTGGTGGGGCTACGCGATATGAGCGTGATCGAGACGCCACCGAAGGACCGGATGGCGATCCAGACGATCGTGGCGAAGTTCGACGAGAAGCTGGTGCGGACGGCGATTGAGATGGAACTCGAGCGCAGCGGCCAGATTTATTTTGTGCATAACCGCGTGGAGACGATTTACGAACTGGCCTCTAAGATTCGTGAGCTTGTTCCGGCGGCTCGCGTGGTTGTGGCGCATGGGCAACTGCCGGAAGCGGAGCTCGAACGCGCGATGCTGGCGTTTATGGATGGTGAGTATGACGTGCTGTGCGCGACCAGCATTATCGAGAATGGGCTGGATATTTCGCGAGCGAATACGATCATCATCAATCGCGCGGACCGGCATGGGTTGAGCGAGCTGTATCAACTTCGCGGACGTGTGGGGCGGTCGAATCGGCGAGCGTATGCGTATTTGCTCATCCCGCCGGAGCAGCAGCTTACAGATATTGCGCGACGAAGGCTGGCCGCACTGAAGGAATTTTCAGACCTGGGTGCGGGGTTCAAGATTGCGGCGCTGGATTTGGAGTTGCGCGGTGCCGGCAACATGCTCGGTGGCGAGCAGTCGGGGCATATTGAGGCGATCGGGTTCGAGATGTATACGACGATGCTCGAAGAAGCGGTGAGCCGGTTGAAGGGCGAGGGTAAGGACGAGCGACCGGACGTGGTCGTGAACCTGGGGATTTCGCTGCGCATCGACGACAGCTATATCGCGGAGGAGAACCAGAGGCTGCGGATGTACAAGCGCATCGCCGGGGCGGATACCGATGCTGCGCTGGTCGATGTGCGAGCGGAGTTGGAAGACCGCTACGGCGCTCCGCCGGAGAGCGTGCTGCATCTGTTGGCAGCGGGGGAGATTCGGCTGACGTGCGAGCGGTTGGGGATTTCGCAGTTGGAGCGGAAGCGAACGGCGGTCGAGGAACCGAAGAAGGCTGCGCCTGTGCCCCCGGGCCGTGGAGCGCAGGCTCCGTATACGCGGCAATGGAACGCAGGGACTGCGCCGCGACCGTTGGCGGGGAGGCATGGGCAGGCACCGCAGACGGCAAATTTGCAGTTTTCGAGCCGTGCCGTAATCAATCGTACGGAGACGAATGCGACGCGCGCGGCGCGCGAAGTAGCGGGCGTGCGACCGGCGAATGCGCCGTTCGTGCAGGCCGGCAAGATGAAAGCGATGCGCGACATGCTGTACGTCACGTTCTCCGAGAAGCTGCACTCGACGCCGCAGGAAGAAGGCAAGGGGATCAACGCCGGGATGCTGATGAAGCTGGTCGCGAAAAATGCGAAGAACGGCGCGCAGTTTACACCGCAGGGCGTGTTGAAGTGGCCGCTGAGTTCGGCGCAGGCTGACGACGTGATTCGCGAGACGCGGGAATTACTTGCGGCGCTGGATGTAACCGCGAGCTAGTAGGTCTGGAAGTTTATGTCGATGTAGAGGTCGACTTTGACGGGTTTACCGTTTTTCATGGCGGGCTTGAATTTGTATTGCTGAACGGCTTCGACGGCCTTTTCGTCGAGGCCTCTGCCAACGCCACGGACAACCCGAACGTGGGATGGGTTGCCCTGCTCGTCTACCCAGCAATAGACCACCACATTCCCTGTAAACTTCACTTTGCGATCTTCCGGGGAGATTACGGGAGCAACCGAACGGAGTACACCCGGCGGTTTAACCGCACCGCCGATGTGCACCGGTTTGGTCTCGTCCGGAGTGGGTTCCGATGTTTGTGGCGCGGGAACCGGAGTAGCAGCGGGGGGAATGGTCTGTCCGAAAGAACTAAAGCTGAATGCGAACCAGAGAAAACAGAAGAATCGCATAGTAATCCCTTTCGAATTGCGAGCATCGCTGGACAAAAGTATAGCCCGATACATATGAGCCTCGCGACTTCGCTGAAAATGCGCGGTTCACTGTGGACTGCTGTTACCCGAAGCGGGACAACTACGGTAGACTCAGGCGCATGAGCTTTCGTTCCGGCCGACTGGCTTTTCTGTGTATGGGGATTGCGATGAGTGCTGCGTGCCTTGCGCAGTCTGTTCCCCTGCCTCCGCAGAATTTGCCTTCGCCGGTGTCGCCACCGAAAGTTTTGTCGGGCGACGACCTCGTCCCGCCGCAGTGCGTCGGCCTCGCGAGTGCCGAGGTGAAGGTGGAGTTTGTGGTAACGACGGACGGCGATGCAAAAGAGATTCATGTGCTACAGAGCCCAAGCCTGAAGCAGGGGGTTTGTGCCGTCGAGACCGTGCGGGGATATAAATTTCTGCCTGCGATGCAGGATGGGAACCCGGTGCAGATCAAGATGATCCTGACGATCGAGCTGAAGGTGAAGGCATCGTGACGGGCTGAAGCGCCCTCCAGGGGGGAGCAAATTCCTCCCCGTTCGACTTCGCTCAGGGTGCGAACCACAAAGGGCGGCGTGGTGCGATAAACTCATGCGCATATGCGTACTCTTCTTGCAGCCGCACTTGCCGGAGTTTTCATGTTTGGTTCAGCCTCAGCGCAACGTATTTCCGGCGACGGTGCGTCACAGACTTTCGCATTTCTGTCCGAGCAGTATTTCGACCAGGTTTATTTCAAGTACCAGCCCACGGCGGGTACATCGGCGGGTTTCCATCAGTACGATACGCAGCTTGAGGACTACTCCGCTGCGACGCTGGAAAAGCAGCGGACGGCGCTGCATGTGTGGGAGAAGAAGATTGCGGCGATCGATCCCGCAGCGCTGGATGCGCCGCAGGCGGCGGACCGCGATATTTTGTTGAACAGCATTCGTTCGGCGATTTTGACGATGGAAGTGGTGCGGCCGCCGGAGAAGAACCCGGACGTGTATTCGAGCGGCGCGACGAGTTCTATTTTTGTGCTGATGGAGCGGCCATTCGCCCCCGCGAATACCCGGCTGCGCGCGGTAGTGGAGCGCGAGAAGCTGATTCCGATCCAGTTGATGGAGGCGCGGCAGAACCTGAAGAACCCGCCGAAGGTTTTTACGGAGATTGCGCTGGAACAGATGGATGGGCTGGTGAGTTTCTTCCAGACCGATGTGCCGAGCGCGTTTACAGACGCGACCGATGGGCCGGTGAAGGCGGAGTTTGCGAAGTCGAATGCGGGGGTGATCGATGCGCTCAAGAGCTATGGCGCGTGGATGAAGACCGACCTGCTGCCGCGGTCGAATGGCGACTACAAACTGGGTGAGGACACGTTCCGCAAGGAGCTTGCGTATAACGAGATGGTCGACATTCCGCTGGACCGGCTGCTGAAAATCGGGATGGACGATCTGCATAAGAACCAGGCGGAGTTTGCGCGGGTGGCGAAGGAGATCGACCCAACCAAGACGCCGCAGCAGATGCTGGCGGAACTGGCCAGCATTCATCCCGCGCCGGACAAGCTGCTGCCGGCGTTTCACGATACGTTCGACTCGCTGGTGAACTTTATTCGCACCCACCACATCATTACGATTCCGAGCGAAGTGCAGCCGACCCTGGAGGAAACTCCGCCGTTTATGCGGGCAACGACGCAGGCTTCGATGGACCCGCCGGGACCGTATGAGACGCACTCGACGAAGGCGTACTTCAACGTGACGCTGCCGGAGAAGGACTGGACCGCAGAGCATGTTGCGGAGCATATGGCGAGCTTCAATGTGGGCACGATTATTTCGACCAGCGTGCATGAGGCGTATCCGGGGCACTATGTGCAATTTTTGTGGAGCCCGCAGGTGCAGTCGAAGGTGCGCAAGCTGATCGGCGCGAATACGAACATCGAGGGCTGGGCGCATTACTGCGAGCAGATGATGCTCGACCAGGGCTATGGGCAGCCGGGTTTTGGCGCGAAGACCGAGCGCGAGGCGAAGCTGGTGCGGCTGGGGCAGTTGCAGGATGCGCTGCTGCGGGATGCGCGGTTCGTGGTCAGCATTCGGTTGCATACGGGCGTTGGCGGTGCGATGAGCTTCGACGATGCGGTGAACTTTTTTGTGAGCGACGGCTACCAGTCGCGGGCGATTGGCACGATGGAGACCAAACGCGGAACGTCCGACGCGCTCTATCTGTACTACACGCTGGGCAAGCTGGAGATCATGAAGCTGCGCGCGGATGTGAAGGCGAAGCAGGGAGCGAAGTTCAATCTGCAACAGTTTCACGATGATTTTATGCGGCAGGGGTTTGCGCCGATCAAGGTGATCCGGAAGCAGATGCTGCATGATGATTCGCCGGTGCTGTAGCGGGCGCCGGATTGCTAGCATGGATTGAATCCGCATCAATGGATCAGGAGCACTGAATTTTGATGGAAGTCATGAAGGTTCGCAAAGCAGTTTTTCCGGCCGCCGGACTGGGCACGCGTTTTCTTCCCGCCACCAAGGCGATGCCGAAGGAGATGCTTCCGCTGGTCGACAAGCCGCTGATCCAATACGGCGTCGAAGAAGCTGTGGCGGCGGGCTGCGACGAGATCATTTTCGTTACGGGGCGCGGCAAGGCGGCAATGGAAGACCATTTCGACCGGTCGCCCGACCTTGAGGCGATGCTCGAAATGAAGGGCAAGACGGAGCTGCTGAAGATTGCGCGCAGCGTCTCGTCGCTGGCGAAGATTACCTATGTCCGCCAGCCGGAGGCGCTTGGACTGGGCCATGCGGTGTTGCAGGCGAAGTGGCTGGTGGGCAATGAGCCGTTTGCCGTGATCCTGGCGGACGACGTGGTCGATTCGAAGGTGTCGTGCATCAAGCAGATGGTCGAAGCGTATGAGCAGACGGGGTCGTCGATCCTGGGCTCGGAGGTTGTGGAGGGTGCGGCGATCTCGAACTACGGTTGCCTGGATTGCGCGCAGGACGGGGACAATCCGCGGCTGCTGGCGGTGCGCGATATGGTCGAGAAGCCGAAAGCCGGCACGCAGCCGAGCCAGCACGCGATCATCGGGCGGTACATTTTGACGCCGCGGATTTTCGAGATGCTCGAAAACATCACGCCGGGCGCGGGTGGAGAGTTGCAGCTTACGGACGCCATCAAGGCGCTGCTGCAACACGAGAAAGTCTACGGGTTCAGCTATGAGGGCAAGCGGCACGACGCGGGCGACAAGCTGGGCTTCCTGAAGGCGACGGTAGAGTTTGCGCTGAAGCGCGAAGACCTGGGACCGGCGTTCCGGGAGTGGTTGAAGGCACAGAAGTTTTAGATCGAATTCGACTCTGAGTGGTGGTCGCGCTTCAGCTTCGAGGCGTCAGCTTCGAGCCGCCAGTTTCGAGTTGCCGGTTGCCAGTCACGCGCGTGGCGCGGGTCAGTTCGCGCCGGGCTTTTCCGCCTTGTCGATCACCATCACAGGCGCCATTGCTTTGGTCGCCTCCATCTTCAATCCGAGCTGCTCCTGAAGGGCGGTGTAAAGTCCCGGAGGGGCGGCAGCGTCGTCGGTAGGCGGCGGGATGTGAGCACCCATGGCGGCGAATTGAGATTCGTCCGGCGTC
>DASRLB010000358.1:0-13983 GCA_035648695.1 Acidobacteriaceae bacterium
CCTCACTGGAACGACACCAACAACTCGACCCATGGCTGCATGACTACAACTTCCACAGACCTCATGCTAGCCTCAACCTCAACACGCCAGCTTCCAGAGCCGGTATGAATCGGAACAACCTATTGAGCCTCCACACCTAGATCGCTTAATGGGACTGGTCTATGGCCAGCTTCACCTGCTCGCTCAGCAATACATGCGCCAGGAACGTCCCGACCATACTCTGCGTGCGACCGCCCTCGTGCATGAGGCGTATTTGCGTCTTGTCTCGGTAGATGTCGGGTGGAAGGACAGGGCGCATTTTCTCGCGGTAGCTGCTATAACGATGCGGAGAATTCTTATCGACCACGCCCGGAGTGTGCAGCGGGTCAAGCGGGGAAGTGGGGAGCAAAAGCTTTCCTACAATGCGATTGAAAATGAAGCCGGAATACTCCTCCGAGCGGACCCCGTGCAAGTGCTTTACCTGGATGCTGCGCTCAATCGCCTTCTACAGCAGGATTCGCGCAAAGCTAAGCTCATGGAGATGATTTACTTCGGCGGATTGAACTGCGATGAGGCAGCCGTTGTTCTGGAAGTGTCTGTTGCCACCGTCAACCGTGATCTTAAGCTCGCGAAAGCATGGCTTAAGCACGAGTTGAGAAGCGCCGATCAAATTCCAGTCGAAGATCGGTCATAGGTCATTTCGCCATGAAGACCATTCTTTCCACGTCGGACTGGGAGCATTTGCAGGAGATATTCGACGTTACCGCGGAACTCGCGCCGGCGGAGCGCGAAGCCTATCTGGATAGTTTGAGTGCGTTGACTTCGGAGTTGCGCGCGCGCGTGGAAGCGCTGTTGAGCACGTTGGATTCAGAGACCAGAATTGAAGGCATGGTAGGCGCTGCGGCAGCAGGCGCGCTGGAATCTTCGCTGCCCGTCATTGGAGGCCATCTCGGGCCTTACCAAATCACGGGTATCATGGGTCGTGGTGGCATGGGCATTGTCTACAAGGCCCTTCGTGCCGACGACGCCTACAACAAAGAAGTCGCCATCAAGATGGCCTTGTCCGGCACGTTGACTTCGGATTTACGTCAGCGTTTCCTGCACGAACGCCAAATCCTCGCCAATCTCGACCACCCCAACATCGCCCGCCTTATGGATGGCGGAACAACGCCAGAGGGAATCCCTTATGTCGTTATGGAGTTTGTTGCCGGTAAGCCTATCGATGTCTGGTGCGATGAGGCGGCCCTGGGCAAACGCGAGCGGGTCAAACTCATCGTGGAGGTCTCGCGCGCAGTCGAGTATGCACATCGGCATCTGGTGGTCCACCGCGATTTGAAGCCGGACAACATTTACATCACTTCAGAAGGCATTCCGAAACTGCTCGACTTCGGCATCGCGAAGGCGCTCGATCCCGCGGCCGCCGGGCTCAATCCTGCTTTGACCATCGACACTGATCGCCTGATGACACCGGGTTACGCCAGTCCCGAACAGATTCGCGGAGAAGCGATCACCACCGGGACTGATGTGTATCAACTCGGTGTTCTGCTCTATGTACTCCTGACGGGGAAAAAGCCATTCGAGATTACCACCCAGAGCATGACGCAGATGGAGAAGATGATCTGCGAGACGCTACCGCCCAAGCCAAACCTGGACGATGATCTCGACCGCATCATTCTCCAGGCGCTAGAAAAGGAGCCGTCGCGCCGCTATGCTTCCGCGGGCGATCTGGCGGACGATCTGGAGCGCTATCTTCAGGGATTTCCGGTCGCTGCTCGCGCCTCATCGTTCGGCTATCACGCTCGCAAGTTCGTTCTGCGCCACAAACTGGCAGCAAGTTCGACGGTGCTGGTCTTCCTTTTGCTGCTGGGTTTCAGTATCGCGATGGTAGTGCAGGCGCGGCGGCTCGAACGCGAGCGCAACTCGGCGCAAAAAGTCTCGGAGTTCCTGGGGACGATTTTTATCGCTGAAGATAAAACCGCCAATCTGACCGGCGGCAAGACGCTTACCGCACGCGAACTGCTGGATCGCGGTGCTGTGAACATCGATCGCGAACGGAACCTGGACCCGGTAGTGAAGGACAGACTGCTACAGACTCTGGGCCATGCCTATCTCAGTCAGGGTATTTACGGCCGCGCGCGCGATCTCTATACGCAATCGCTCCATATCCGCCGCAGCCTTTATGGAGAGCGCTCGCATGAGGTGGCCGAGACGATGGCGACGATGGTCGATCTGGACTTTTTCGTCGAGGACTACGCGCAGGCAAAGGCAGACAGCAACGAGTGGCTTGCAGTCTTGAATTCTCTTCCCAATCGTAAACCTGCGGAAGCGTTGCAGGCGGTGCGCACGCTGGCACAAGTGCAGGGTGTGAACAATGATCTGAAGGGCTCGCTGGCGACGGCATGGCGGGCCGTCGATGTTGCGGAGAAGCTCTACGGCAAAGAAAGTTACGAGGCTTACGACCAATACAATCCGCTGGGCAATGCTCTCGGTTCCGTTGGAGATTATGCCGAGGAAGAAAAAATCTATCGCAAGGAGCTGGTGTACCTGGATCATGGTCGGTGGCAGGAAAATCCCAACGTGGTGCTCATGATGGAGTGCATGAGCAAGCTCGGATGGGTATTGGCGCGTGAGGGGCGCTATGCGGAGGCCGAGAAAATGCAGCGTGATGTGGTGATGATGCGCATCAAGATTCTTGGCCATCCTCACGATTCCACTGCGGCGGTGGAGAGCACATACGGATTCATTTTGGGCAAACTTGGCAAGATGCAGGAGGCTGAGACGGTCGGTAAGCAGGCCATGGTAGATCGTGCCGCGCATGTTGGCACAAAGGCTTTTCACTATGGCACCGATGAAGGCTTGTTGGCACAGACCTACGCGGAAGAAGGGAAGTACAGTCTGGCTGAGCCGTTGATCGAAGACCAGATAGCCCTCTGCAAAATGCACTATGGGTTCGAAAGCCTCGCTCTGGCGCGCTCGCTCAACGATCTCGGTAGGATGCAGACCGCAGCCGGGCAGTTAGACGCGGCTTCCGCAACGTTGCAGACCGCGCTCGCGATGGAGCAGAAGCTCAACGGCGATGCTTCGCCCTACGCGGCTGTGGACCACACCGCTATCGGCAATCTGCTGATGGCGGAGAACAAGTTGCCCGAGGCGGAAGTCAGCTTGCGGCGTGTGGTGGCGATTGCCGAGACGCCTATAGGACAGGCGGCGCGGCCGGTCGAGGCAGAGTCGCTGGAATCGTTGGGCGCTGCGCTGCTGCGGGAAGGGCGCAAACACGAAGCCGAACCGCTGCTTGCGAAGGGAGCCGGCCTGTGGCGGGAGATGCTCCCGGCGGGTACCCCGCAGGTTCGGCAGGCAGAGTCGCTGCTCGCTCAGTCGCAGCGCTGATATCTGTTCTTCCAGCCATCCGCAGAATATTTTTCCAGATCAAAATCCAGCCCTGCGATATCTACAAATTATTTTTCGAGATCGTGATAGAGCACGGCAACTTCCGGCGCTTAACACATACAAGAGCCCAATTCGCTCTCTTGAGGACAATGCCATGTCTGCCCAGATTAGCCAAAGCAGTATCGCTCTACGTTTTCTCTCAGCCTTTGTTTCGAGGATCTCCCGCTGTCCGCGCACCTGGATAGTGTGCCTTCCGGTTGTCGCGGTTCTTCTGGCCTGCCTTGCTCCCGCCCAAGCGGCTACCGACGCCGTGACCAACCTGAGCGACGACTATACGGCGACTGGCTCGCTGACTCACGAAGTTTCCTATGCTGCCGCTGGACACACCATCCAGTTCCAGCCCGGGCTGAGTGCGATGACCACGCTTTCCGCCGCTGGTCAGCCACAGTATTTTCTTTAGCAATCGCTCCACAAAATCAGAAAAAAAGGAGGGCCGATCCGTGCCCATATATAACGTAGTACCTACGAAGGACCAGTGGAAGAAAGACCTGGGCCTTTCCATCGTCTTTGGGAATCTCAAAAGCCCCTTCCCCGCGATGGAACGGCTCGGCAAGCTGATTGCGGACTACCACGAGGTCCCCGGCCGGACCTACACGAAAAAGCTCGGACAGTTGCATCTGGTCTACCTGATGTACCGCGATTGTCAATTTATCGTGAAGAACAACCAAAAAGGCTCTGATTATGCCAACAAGAAGATGGGTGGGCAATTGAACACGTCACAGTTCAACGCCGTCTTCGCTCTCGAAACATACCTGGAGCGCAATCTCACGGCCTTTTTGGGTTGCGAAAGGTGGGAATTCAACTCTCAGTTGATGACAACTTTTGGACGCGGCGTCACAGACGGCAGCCAGAAGGATGACAAGAAACTATTGGACGTGGAAATGATCGACTGGTATCAGTCGGATGTCGCGCGCCAGATGTACAAATTGTCCTTTCGGGCCGGCCTTGCACTTAAGTGGGATTACCAAGGCGAGGGCAAAGGGAGGCTGCGTGTCTACGATACGGCGGCCCGTGGAGACGCGTGGGAATACGGAGGCTCGCTATACGTCATGGATCAGCGTGGAAGAATTTACGTCAATGGCATTGAGGTAACAAACTTAAAGCACTCTTCGTTCATGGCGGGCCAGGCGGTCCAGTGTGCTGGCACCATCCGTTTCGAACGCGGCCAGCTCGCCTGGCTTAGCGGCAAGAGCGGACACTACCAGCCCACTGTGACCCAAATCGTGAACATGCTGGAAAAGCTTCGCAGCTACCAGGTAAACCTGAACAGGGTGATCGTCTACCGCGAGAACAAACGCCAGGATTTCCCCAACTCTCCAAACCTGGATTTTGAACCCTGCGGTGCACTTGCCCTGCTGGCTCGGCGAGCCTGGCCGACAGGAGTCGAACCGCAGAGCATGCACGTCTTATAACAGCCAAAAGATACAGTCCGTGTGCTGGCGCCTGCCAGCCACGGATCACATCCTCTATTCCCTGCCTTCCAACCGGTCCAGCCTCTCCTTCACACTTAAGGAAAAGCAAACTTTAAGTTCAATGAATGAGCGAAAGCAATTCAAAACCTTCACAAGGAGCTCTTCGTATGCGTCTGTCTCTTCTCGCAACCGCCGCCGCCCTATTGTCCGCCAGCCTTATCGCTCATGCTGAAACTGTTACCGTTGACTACAGCGGTTTGACTGGCGATCAAGGCGGTAGCATCAGTGGAAATTTCCAATATGACAACTCCAGTACGCCTTTAGCGGGGCTTTACGCTATTACCTCTCTCAACCTGACCGAGATTAACGGAATCAGCCTTGGTGGTCCATATCCCTATCCTCAGGTGCCACTCACCATCTATATTACGCCGGGGTTTGTCAGCAGTGTTCCGGAGACAAACGGCTCCATCTTGATTGGTACGCTCGACATGGCATATAACAGCGATTTCGGCCCCATAGTCTTCGATCTCACCTTCAATCAAGATGGCAGTGCGAGTGGCGCATTGGCCCTTCCCTCCTATGGTCTATCGGAGTCGTTTTCCGCGTCACAGGTCACATATTCGACAGTGCCGTCAACTACCGTCACCCCAGAGCCCTCCAGCTTTCTTCTGTTGGGCACAGCACTGCTCGGCCTGACGAGTAAGGTACGCCAGCGGCGCGCCTAGCTTCCCCTGAACCAGAAAAAGCCCCGGCTTTGGCCGAGGCTTTTGTTTGTCCCACCAACCCGAGACGCGACGATGCTCAGCGGAGTCAGACCGAAATGCATGGTATCTCTTGTCCGTGACAAGCGAAATATCGCGGTGAAGTTCGAGCTTTGTCGGACTGAACCTGGCCACGGTCTTCTGAATATTCAATACCATCTTTAGTGGAAACAACCCGGGGCGTCAGGCATAACACAACCGATTTCATCTTTGCATTTCCCTCGCCGAGGCCGATCACTCCCCGGCATCATCTACAACTGCTTAAAGTCCTCCGAAGGCAGGGGCGACTGAATAGATAGCCTTGGAATGAGTGTGCGCCTAGACTCACGAGGAACTTCTGCTGGTCGATGGTTTCCACGCCTTCCGCAATCACGGAGAGGCCCATGCGTGGCCCAGAGAGATGATAGTTTGAGCAATGGCAGCGCTGGCGACCATCGACAGCGATGAGCAAAATCGACCTTCAAATTGGAGGTAATCCGGCTCCGCTGGTTTGGGCGAGCAGCGCCGTGCAGAATCCGCTATATGGCGAGAACGCCATAATCGTGAGTAACTCGTCACCCGGAGGCGAGGTGGATCTCTGCTATTGAGTCTGTTTCTTAAATAGTTGCGGCTTGCTGGCAGGTCTTCAAGAGTCGAGTTATAGTCAGTAATCCGCTAGTGTAGTCGAATTTGTAGCTGTCAAAACCTCACCGATGTAGGCGGATCCTCACAAAACCACAAGTTCTATTGATTCCAAAGGCGTTGTTAAATCCATGCTTTCAATGATTTAGCCAAAATACTGCGATCTGTTTCGGGAGCAGGGGGTCGGAGGTTCGAATCCTCTCGCCCCGACCATTTCAAATCAATAAGAATCAAGCAGATGCGGCGATTTCGCCTAGACCATCTGCTTTTTTTGCGCTCTGGCTGTAGTCGATTTTGTGGCGGTCAAAGCGGAAGATGTCAGCGGCTGGATCGGCGGCTCCCCAGAGCGGCGTGAGCGGATGGCAATCGCCGCCGCCTTAAGCGAGCGGGCGAAGCCCGTTGCGGCAGATCATCGCAGGAGGGAGTTGCGAAGCGCGACGCCCAGTTTTGGCCCTTATGGCTATGGGGATTCGCCGCGGCGGCGAGCGTTGTGGTGTTTGTCGCTGTTTCCCTGCTTCACCACAGGCAACCTGCGACCCCGGTTGTCGCCAAACTCCAGCAGGTGCCTCCGATCAAGCCGCGCCCAGCGGGCGAGGATACTATCCTGCTGGAAGCGCGCCGTCTTCGCGGCGGCGGCGCAGACAACACAACTTCCATGACCTGCACACTGCATCCGGGCATGGAAACGCCGATACAGATCGTCGTGCCGGAAGCGTCAGCGTCAGCGTCAGAGGTCTACTCGATCAATCTGCAACAGGCCTCACCAGGACACACGTCAGCGCCCCTCCATGTGAACCGGTTGGGCGTCAAGCGAACAAACTCGCTGCCGTACACATCCTTTTCGCTTCCGGCCGGATCCCTGCCGGCCGGTCCGTATACCGGCGACGTTCATTCGACAGAGGCGTCCTACCGCTTACATTTTTGGCCGCCTATGCGGATAATTGACGTGTCGCCCTTTTTTCATCCATTCATCCGTGGAGTTTTCTGGGTCAGGGTTATGCGTACGAGTTGAGCAGCATTCGACTGGATCAATTCCCTGCTCACGCGTCTGTTGTGAGTACAGCGGATTGAGCGCTCCTGTGATTTGGGAAAACGGGTTACCGGCACAGTAAAGGTCGTCGGAGCGGCATTGAAACCGGCAAATGGCGGAAAAACGAAGATCACAGCGTCATCGCTCGCGTCATCGTATCCCGCTCATCAACCACGACCGCACCGGCCACCCCTCTCGATCGGGCTTCGCCCGGTCTGTTTTCATCGCCACTGTGCCAGTAGACGTGTGATGCCCGTGACCTGTATCGATCATGCCAGAGTGCTCGTCTGGACATCCTCGTAAGCCCATCGAATCTTGAGTTGCTTTCACGACTACTCTAGCGTACGCATGCAAACAGCATGCGGCCATAGCTGTTCTGAAACGGAGGTACCCTGTCCTCGTCGGTGCCGAGCCGGATCACGTCTGCGAAGCTGGTGTTGGAACGCAGCCATTGTTCGATTCGATCGGCATCCCAGCCTTCATAAACCTTACCCTCGAAAAACTTATCGCCGCTTTCTCCCATATCGAAGAACAGGACTTGTCCGGTGATCGCATCCAACAGTTGCAGCATCTCCTCCGCCGTCACATTGCATCGATTCATGATGTAGTGATGCAGCAAGCTGAAGCAGGACACTACGTCGAACTTGGTTCCACTCCCTCGCAGCTCCCTAAGAAAAGTCAGACAGTCGCGGCAGGCCACCTGGCCTTCCGTGTTCCCGTAGACACACTGGCCAACCTGGACTGCAGCTGGATCGCGATCAACACCTGTGGCACGGAATCCTGCCTTTGCCATCTCAGCGACGAACCATCCATAACTACAGCCGACGTCAAGGTAGCTGGACGCCAAAGACGATGGCCCCCTGGCTCCGAGAAAAGCAATCATCTTCGCGAGCCTGTCCGTGCAGTGCCGCACGACTGGCCATGAGCGCACCTCTGGCAGATCCACAGGTTGATACAACTGACGTTTACCCATCTGCCAAAAAACATCTAGAAGCAAGTCCTGGACGGGCGTCGTCTGGGGGGGGCCAAAAACCTCGCAGGTGACGTGCGACTGACCATTCATGAAGGCAATTGCTAGCCGATGATGACCGTCGATGACCTGGTACAAGTTGGAGTAAGCGACGGGGCGAACAGAGATTGCATGGACCGGCTCGCTCCGACCGTGCCGAGTTCGCGGCGGGGATGAAAGGCCTTTGCATTGCGCAACGTACCCCCGCGCGCTCGCCAGGAGATCCTCTTCTGTCACCGCACCGTGGTAATGCGCGAACGACTCGATGTTCAGGAGTCCATTTTGGCAATAGCTCGTCTGACGAAAGACATCGGGCTCCCACAGCCTGTCCCCGATTCTGTCGTATTCCAGTAGCAGAGCCGTATGCGGCCAGCTGTCGATCCGGTGAGATGCGCGCAGAAGATCACCGGTCATACGTGCCATCGCGCGCGCTGAAGCATAGTTGTCTCCGCCCAGCAGGATCGAGTCCAATGAAATTGACTTTGTTCTGCGCTTTCGTGCGAGACTGCGATAAGTAGCCCGTGGAACGCGCTTAATCGGCTCTGGGAGCCTGTTCCATACGCCGGAGCGAAATAGCTTGGCCCAGTAGCTTCCTTCTTGGATGTTCAAAGCGTAACGACCCCCCTTAATTAGCGACAATTTGCTAAGTATAGCAGATTAGCGCCTATTTAAGGCATTACCCATACCTAGTGTAGTGCGTCATGCAGATGGGCAGTTATGGAACTCCGCCTTTGCACGCAACCCCGCGCAAAACGGTCCAACTCGCTCTTCTGCTCGTCCGTCCACACAATCTCGGCAGCACTCGCATCGTCTGTGTGTCATCCATCCTAAAGGACACAGCACAATGTTATATGTTGCTACTTGTGACGCACTACACTAGCTGCGCTGGGGTCATGGGACGGAGATTCCTTTGCCGGCGTCGGGCTGGCCGCTGTAATTCTTGGCGCGGTCGAAGAATGCTTCCATGTTGGCGACAGACCGCGGAGCGGGTAGGCCGGCGGAAATTTTCGTGTCGGGCGCGTTGACGATCTGGTCGACGGAGAAAGAGCCGAGGTGGCGATAGCTTTCGAACTGGCTCTCCGTGAAGAACTGGTTCGATGTGGCCTCGTGCGGGAATGTGGGATGGGTGACGGCGTACTGGCGAATGTCGGCGGGCTCCTGCCCGTTCATACCGGCCTTGATGTAGATCAGCTCGCCGGACGCAGTAGACGGTCCGTCGACGCACTCGTAGTGGATGTCCGCGATGCCGCAGCGAAGGTTGGTGGCCTGCGTTCCCTTCTCCATTTCGAGCTTGTTGCCGCGGAAGGTAATGGGTATACCGAGATCGATCTCGATCTTGCGGATGGCGTTGCCTAGGTCTTCGAACTCGCAGTCGGGGTCGGCGCCGGCGTCGATAATGATGATGCGATTCGAGCGGCGGAGGACCATTTCGTAGACGCCGAGGTCTTCGAAGTGGCCGCCGTCGGTGAGTTCGATGTAGGGCGTGGTGTCGTTGGTGCCGCCGAACATTTCGTCGATCAACGGCCGCAGGGCAAGGCGCGGAGACTTCTGCGCCATGAGATCGCGCATCGGCGAGCAGAACTTTTTCGCCCACTTCATCTTCCAATCCTTGCGGTTGTATTTGGGGTTGGGAAGCCACCAGCCAAGGCGCGCATTGAAGAGCGTCATGATGAGCGTCACCAGTGGCGACGAGTGGTAACCCATGTTGGGATTGATGGCGGCGCCGCTGATCGCCATCGCAGTGGCGAGGGAGAGTCCGCGCGGGCCACCGTAGCATCGGGTGGGAACGTATCCAAGGCGCCAGCCGCCGCAGTGCAGCGGGCTGATGGTGAAGCCTTCGGCTTTGCGCTGTGCCCAGGCGAGATCGCGGGTGCCGACGAGGTTGACCGTGGTCTGGATGAGGTGCAACGGTACGCCCGGCTCGCACGGAACCTCATCTTCCCAGACCATGTCGCGGTCGTCGAAACCGGTGAACTTGTCGGGATCGCGGCGCGTGTTCGACGAGCCGAGGAAGGCGCGCATCAACCGCATGCGGTACATGCCGTGCAGCGAGAAGATGTTGATGTTGATGGCGGCGTTCGCGAGCAGGGCGACGATGCCGGTCCCGATGAAGACGCAGATGTGCGCCTTCAGGCTGCGGTCTCCGGCAGTGAGGCCGGCGAGGCGCCAGGCCTGAAGCTGCGCGTGGACGACTATGGCGAGATAGACTTCGAACTTCGCGAGCAGCAGGGCAAGTGCCAGCAGCGCCAGGCAACAGACGGCCGGGAGTACGAGCCCAAAGCGGTTGAGGAAGGAGCTGATGAAGCTGGTGTCGGCCTTCTTGGTGGTCGAGCCGCTCTGGCCGCTGGATGTGCTGAAGCCGCCCAGCGCGCCGAGCGCCCCGGTGAGGAACCCGGCGCCGGAGAACTTGCCTATCGCCAGCTTCGTCACCAGGAATTGTGGCGCGTAGATGACGATGCCCATTGCTACGACCCAGAAGATGAGCGTGTACATCATCATGCCGCCGGCGCGCGCCCACCACTCGCGGTCGATGTCGCTTTCGTAGTCGCTGAGGAAGGCGGAGAAGAGCGACGAGGCGCCCATCAGCAAACTCCAGATGATGGGAAAGCCGAAGAGTATGAAGTAGTCGGCGTCGACGCCGGGGAGGAGGTTGAGGACCTCGGGGCGTGGGTCGTTGACGACTGCCGCAGGGGTTGCGGTGGTGGATGCTACGGGGCTGGGCGCGTGTGGCGCAGAGTGTCGACCCGAAGCTGTTCGCGTGGGTGTAATCGGGAACCAGCTGGGCGCCTTGAGGCCGATGCCGTAGAGCGCGACGGAAAGCAGCGCTCCGGTCGCGGCGGCGGCGAGGATGCCCGTTACATAGCGACGCTGCCGCGAATACTGCACATTCGGCTTCGCCGTGAACTTCGTGCGAACGATAGGGATGGTGGCAAAGCTGATCCAGCCAGCGACGGCAAGCCATGCCATGAGGAACGCGGGATGGTTCCACAGCCACGGCTTTTGCAGCCATAGCGCCAGCAGTAGGACGCTGCTGGCTGCGAGAGGCATAACGAAGAGGCCGAAGACCGCCTTCGGCTCCAGCTTCGACGCGAAGAGTTTCTCGGCCTGACGGGATGGCATGCGCAGCCCGGCCATCGTTCCCGCAAACATGAAGAGAAGGGTCGCGAGGCCGAACGCGATGTGAAATCCGTCGAATCGAACGGCGATCGCGCCGAGTTGAAAAATGCCGAAATGCAGGACCTGCACGAAGGCGATGAGGCAGAGCAGCAGCGGCAGGATCATGATCCAGTTGATGAAGAGGTTGCGGAAGATGATGGCTACCAGCGTCCATGTGTCGAGGGTGAGGCCGAGCTTCGGCGCGAGAAAGCTGGTGTAGTCGCGGAGATGGCGGATGGCGCGGGGCGCGGGGTCTCCGGTGGTGTGCGGGGCGCTTCCGGCGAGCGAGTGGAGCACTTCGCGAAAGGCGTCGGCGCCAGCCCTTTTCTGCGCTTGCGATGCGACTCCCTGTTCTCCGGCGTCCGCTCCCGGCGCCTGGTCGGTGAGGCGCTTGGTCCATGCCATGAGCCAACTGCCAATGTAGCCGCCGCCCGAGACCGTGGACAGGTAATCGAGTTCGCAGAGCATGTGGTGCGGCGCGGCGGTGCCCTTGCCTTCGCCCTTGAAGCCGAATCGCGACATGCTCTGCAGCGCGCCGAGACAGAAGCTGGCGCTGCGGATACCGCCTCCGGAAAAACACAGCGCGGAGGTCTGCATCGCGTGTAGCAGTTTGAGCAGGTTGGCATCGGACTCCTCGCAACGTGCCTCGTCGGCATTGCTGTACACCACCGTATTGTCGGCGTTCATGCCCTTGCTCTGGGTAAGGAGCTTGTAGGCACAGGTCGACCTGGCGAGTTCCGCGCTAAGCCACTCCTGCTCTTCGCCGAGAGAAATTCTGAAGGTGGAACGAATCTGCGCCGCGAGATCGTCGGCCCGGCGCGCCTGAATTTCCTCGAAGAAAACCTGGAATGGAAGGGCGTGAGGGAAGGCGGTGCGGTTCCTGTCGACATCGGCATCGGTGCATTTTCGGGGCAGCGGCGCGCGCTGCTTTGGAGTGGTACGCGTTGCTTTGGGAGTCATACTCTTGCCTCGTTTTGGACAGCCTAGAATGTTTTCATAAATTCAATAAGCGCGTGCTTGTCGGCGTCCGGAAGGTCCGCACCGAAGGTGTGGCCGCGGTCTTCGACGAAGTCCGGGCACTTGCTGATGGCGAGCAGGTCGGCGTCAATTTGCTTGATACGCGCGGCCGTTTGAGCGGCGTCTTGATTGTGTAAAAGAATCGACTGCATGCGGAGAAGCAGCGCCAATTTCTTGGGCGCCAGGCGATCGAACTTGATCTCGAAATCGGCACTGGCGATGAGATCGATGGGCGTGCCCGCGGGGATGGGACCAATACGCAACGTGCCGTCTTTGGCAAGCCAGCGGAGTTCCCAGGGCAGCGTAGCGGATAAAATTTCAAGGTAGCTTTCGGCTGTAGTGCGACGGATTATGCCATGCGGAGTGCGGGTTTCAAGCCACAGGAGTTTGTGCATTGCGTCGTCGTAAGCGCGCAGGCGGCCGGCGGTGGAGGGATCGGCGGTGAAGTCTCCGAGGGCGTTGTTGTGCAGGAGCGGCGCGCGCGCCCAGAGACCGAGGAGCGACGGCACGCGGTAGTAGCCGGGGCCGCCTGAAGGAAGCGTGATGTTGCGGAATGAGCCGTCGAAGGGATTCTGGACTTCTATGTTTCCGGCGGATGGAAGGGACTTATAGGTGTCTGAAGAAAAGTCGGACCAGACGTGGCTGCGGATCGCATTGGTAGCGAGGGCGCGGGCCGCGTTCGTCTGAACTACGTTAACGGGGATGCGGTTTTCGGTGGAGAGGAAATTGTCTTGCAGGAAATCGGGGCGCGAGACGAGTGCGAGCATTTGCGCTTTGAATTCCGGCGAGCCGCGCTTCGCATCAGGCTGTTTGCTGGAGTGGCACTGCGCGCAATGCGCGGCGAAAACATCGCTACCGCGCAGCAACTCGTCCCTGCTGGCTGTGAGTTGCGCTGCGCCATCGGCGGCGTTGGCAAGCGCGGGCGGTTTCATCAGCGTGAGGAAGCGGGCGACGTTGTCGAGCTTCGTCGCGGTGGCCTGCCAGTAGATCGAGCCCTGCTGTGCGCGGGCGACGCTGAACGGTCGCTGCGAGCGGGCACCAACGAGGGCATCGTGGTCGCGCAGCCACTCTTCGGAGTACTCGCCGATGCTGACGTAGACGCGGCTGAGCGCGCCGATGAGGCCGACGGAGTCTGCGCCGTCTTTCAAGATATGAGGGACTGCCATGCGTTGCTGTTCGCCGGGGAAATGCATGTTGCCGTTGCCCATGCCTTCTTCGTGCGCGACGGAAAGCCGCGCGGGGAGCGAGAAAATAGCGTTGATGTTGCTGGGATTGTTGAGGTGATCGGTGGCGAGAAAAGATGTGTCGATGGTGCCGGGTGCCCAGGATTGCAGCACCTGCATCGCGAAGTTATCTGGCCCAACACCCGCGCCGAAGACACGGCTGGCGCGGAGATATTGGTTGCCGATCGTCGAGGCAAGTTCGCTCCACTGCGGGTTTTCGACGTCCTTCGGCGTGCGCTCCGGGTTGAACGCTACGTGGCAGAAGCCGCAAGTCATGCCGACGACGTAGGGGCGTGTGAGGTTGCGGTCTTTGTAGTAGGCCGGGTCG
>DASRLB010000359.1:0-5105 GCA_035648695.1 Acidobacteriaceae bacterium
TGCATTTGAGAAGGCTGGGTTTTGGATCGGACGCCAAGGCAAACACGTCATCATGTACAACGGCTCTCGCACGCTCATCATCCCGCGACACAATCCAATCAAGTCCTTCACCCTTATCGGAATCGTCAAGAGCGCCGGACTCACCGTCGATGAGTTTCGCAAGCTCCTGTAAAGGAGTCTTCAATATCAATGAAAAACCCTAATCACTCAAACAAGATTGAGTTACTTGGCCGAAATCATCTAATTGCACAACTCATCAAGGGCGGTGTACACGCTGCTCTACCGATGTGGGATCAAGGCGTCGATCTGATCGCTTATTACGAGGGCGAACGCGGTTTCGTAGCACGCCCGCTGCAGTTGAAGGTGTCTAAAGCAACACGGTGGGGAGTTTACAAAAAGTACGCGGAAACCAAAGACTTGCTAATCGTTCATATTTGGCACGTCGAGCAATCGTCGGATGTTGAAATTTATGCGATGAGCTATGCAGAAGCGGAAGATTTGCTTAATAAGAGCAGTACTTACGCGACTTGCACGACGTGGACGAAAGATATGGGCCACTACGATACGGCCAATATCACCCCTGAGCTACGACACAACTTGCAAGAGTTCCGAATGTCCGAAGGTAAGTGGCAAAAGCGGTTGGAATGCAGCTAACGCACATCCATCTCCTCCAACTCGGCCGCATCCCCTACGCCGAAGGCCTGGCCATCCAGCAGCGCGTCATCGCCGCCCGCAAAGCCGGCGAAATCGGCGACACCCTCATCCTCCTCGAACATCCTCCAGTACTCACCCTCGGCCGTAACTCCACCCGCGCCAACATCCTTGCGACCGACGCCCTCCTTGCGCAAAAGGGTGTCGAGATCCACGAAATCAACCGCGGCGGCGACGTCACCTACCACGGCCCCGGCCAACTCGTCGGCTATCCCATCTTCGATCTCCGCGGCGACTGGCCCGTCAAGCACGGCCCCGGCATGACCAAAAGACATTTGGGCCCCGTCGATTTCGTCCGCCTCATGGAAGAAGCCCTCATCCTCACCTGCAAGGATTTCGGCGTCACAGCGCAGCGTATCTGCAAACGCACCGGCGTCTGGACGATCGCCGGAGGCACCATCGCCGAAAAAAAAATCGCCGCCATTGGCATCCACGTATCACAGGCCGTCACCTCCCACGGGTTCGCTCTCAACGTCACCACCGACCTCCGCGACTTTGATTGGATCGTCCCCTGCGGCATCGCCGACCGCACCGTCACCTCCCTCGAACTTGAAGCCGACCCCGAAACCAATCCGACAATGTCTCGGGCAGCGGATAGCGCGGCACGCAACTTCGGTCGCGTCTTTCAGCGTCAAATCCTCGCGGTCGATTCTTTCGACGATCTCCTATCTGCTTAAGTTCGCTAAACGAACCGCCTTATCCCGGCCCGCCTCACCGCCGTATAATTCTTAGTTGCGCCTCTAGGCGCCTTTATCAACACCCGGAGAACCCGACCGATGCCGACCGACGTAGTCATGCCCCAGATGGGGGAATCCATCACCGAAGGCACTCTCACCAAGTGGCTAAAAAAGCCCGGCGACACGGTCGCGCGCGACGAACCTCTCTTCGAGATATCCACGGACAAGGTCGACGCCGAAATCCCGTCGCCCGCCGCCGGCACACTCGGCGAAATCAAGATTCAGGAAGGCGCGACCGTCAGCATCAACACGGTCGTCTGCACCATCAACGAAGAAGGCGCCGCCGCTCCTCCCTCACCCGCGCCTAAAGAAGACACGGTCACACCCGCCGCTGTGGCAACCGCCGCCAAAGATGTCGCCGCTTCGGCCGCAGCGACAGCTCCCGCTCCTCCAACTACCGGTCCCGGAACCGAAGTCATGATGCCCCAGATGGGCGAGTCCATCACCGAGGGCACCATCACCAAGTGGCTCAAAAAAGTAGGGGACACCGTCGCCCGCGACGAGCCCATCTTCGAAATCTCCACCGACAAAGTCGACGCCGAAATTCCCTCGCCCGTCGCCGGCACCCTCACCGAAATCAAGGTGCAGGAAGGCGCAACCGTCACTGTCAACACCGTCGTCGCCGTCATCGGCGGCGCCGCGTCGGCATCCGCAGCCGCTCCTGCCGCAGCGCCTCCAACACCCGTCGCCGCGCCCGCACCGGCTGCAACGCCAGTCCCCGCCGCGCCCGCCGCATCTGTGGGAGAAGGCCAGCGCTCCTCACCTCTCGTCCGCAAGATCGCCAAGGAAAACAACGTCGATCTATCGACAGTCTCCGCCACCGGCGCCTCCGGCCGCATCACCAAGCAGGACATCCTCGGCCACCTCGAAGGTGGCGCACCTGCCGCTCCGAAACCCGCAGCAGCAGCTCCGGCACCGGCCGCTCCAGCCAAGCCCGCAACTCCTCAGCCTCAGCCCGGCTCGCTCGTCCCGATGACCAAAATGCGCGCCATCATCGCCAAGCGCATGGTCGAGTCCAAGCAGACCTCCGCTCACGTCCACACCGTCTTCAAGGTGGACATGACGCGCATCGTCAAGCTGCGCGAAAAAGAAAAGAGCAAGTACGAGCAGCGCAACGGCGTAAAGCTCACCTACATGCCGTTCATCACGCGCGCGGCGGTCCAGGCGCTGCGCATGCATCCTATCGTCAACTCGACGACGCAGGGCGACGCGATCCTCTACAACAAGAACATCAACGTCGGCATTGCCGTCGCGCTGGAGTGGGGCCTCATCGTCCCCGTCATCAAGCAGAGCGAAGAGAAATCTTTCCTCGGCATCGCGCGCGCCATTGTCGATCTTGCGAACCGCGCCCGCAACAAGAAGCTTGCTCCCGACGACGTCGCCGGAGGCACCTTCACCCTCACTAACTCCGGCATCTTCGGCGAGCAGTTCGGCACGCCCATCATCGCGCAGCCGCAGTCCGCGATCCTCGGCATCGGCGGCCTCAACAAGGAAGCCGAAGTCCTTACAGACAAGGACGGCAACGACGCCATCGCGATCCGCAGCATCCAGCGCTTCACGCTCGGCTTCGACCACCGCACCATCGACGGCTCCGACGCCGGCAAATTCATGGCCGACTTCAGGGCCTACCTCGAGAACTGGTCCGAAGACATCGGGTGAAACAAGAGTGTAGACAATAGAGCGTAGAGGGTAGAGTCCAGACCATAGACAGGAGTTTTCTCTACACTCTACGCTCTATCCTCTACACTCTGCCCTTACGCCTTGTGCCAGATGCTCGCATTCAGGCAAGCCACCACCCCGTCGATGATCGTGCCCAACCCCGCCGTGAAGCCGGTTGAATCGATCACCTGCTTCTGCGTCACCGCATCCACCACGTTGATCGCGGATGTCACGACCGTCAGTGCCGCATCTTTCTTCTGCGCCCCGCTCCCGGCGCCAAACAGTGCCTCAGTCCCTTGAATCACGCTCGGCACCAATGCTATGCCGCGCAAGAAAATATTCAGAAATCCCATCTTTTTCTCCTCATTCCACTTGGTTTTCAAACGTCAATTATGTTTTCCACCTACCCACGCGATCGCCAGATGCACGATCGTCAGCAACCCGCCGAAAGCGGCCGCCAGGCCCTTCATCCGTTGCACGCTTTTCTCGTGCATCTCCACGCGCTCTTCCAGCATGTGCAAACGCCCCGGCTGTCCAATGCCCATCAACTGCTGCATCTGCGACTTGAGCACGGAGAGGTCCTGGAGCACCTGCTTCTCGTAATCGTTCATCCCATCACCTCAACGCCTCCTACACCACGGGCGCATTCACAAACACCGCACTCGAAAATCGCGAGTAGATTGGCGGTGTGCTCCCGTCGTACATGCGCACAAAGTAGCGTTCGACCTGCGCGGCTCGCGGAATCGAAAAGTTCTGCACCGGACTCCGCAGCACCAGGTCGCCATCGCTCCCTGACCCAAACGCCCAATCCCTCCGCCGGACTTCAAACCCACCACCGGCCACCGCCGCCATACCCGCATTAACCCCAATCGCCGTAGTCGTCAAACTCGTTACCGCAAGCTGCTGCAAGTTAGCAAGCACCGCCCCGGGAGCGGTCGAAGCCGCCACTGGCAGTACCGCATCCGCGGCGATCGACTCGCTGAGTTTCAACCCCAACCCGTCCGCCCACTCCGTCGCCCAATCATTCGCAAACGCCACGCGATACAGCCTCACCTCCGGCGCCGCGCCGCCATCCTCGATCACAACGCTCCGCACCAGCAGCGACGAAGTAACACCTTCACTCGTCATGCTCAACACATCGCCCGGCCACATGTCATCCGGATTCACCGCGACATACGTTCCCGCCACAGCCGCCGTCCGGCTGGTCGCGAACGCCAGCAGCGCCTGCGCCGCGCTCTCGCAGTCCACGCTGCTCCGCGTCGCCGGCTGCAACACCTTGCCCAGCCAGCGGCTCGTCCCCGGCGCACCGCTTAGTGCTTCCGCAGCAATGCTCGCCGCATCCGCCAGCCGCGCCACACTGCGACGCTGCCCACGATACTGCACAGCCACGCGCTCATTCGCGACCGGCACGCGCCCAGCCAGGAACGTAACCTTGGCCGCCGAGCCATACTCCACAACACAGTCAACGCCCTGGCCCGCGATACCCATCAGCCGCGTCTGCTGCACCCCGCTCGGCAGCGCGCTCGCGACCCAGATACTCCCCGGCCGCGTCACGCTGACGCTCCCCACCGACCCAAAAATCTGCGTCGAATTCGCAGCCACAAACGCACACGTCGCCGGCGTCCCAACCACTACACCTACAGTCGCGCTGTCGTACAAAACCGTCGCTGGAGTATTCGAAGCCGCTCCCTGATCCACCAGCTCGAACACAACATCCATCGGAGCGGCCACGCCACCTGCACTGCCAAAGCCCTCCACCACGCCATCCACCATCGAGTAATACCGCTGCATCACCCGCTGCATTTCCACGCAGTGTAACCGCAACCGCAGCGTGTACTTGTGTCCGGCGATCGGCGTAAACGTCGATCCAACTTCAACCCCGTTAAGCGCCGGGACCAGCACAGTCACACCCCCGCTCTGCCGCACCCGAAACCCCGCAAAGCAATTCACCAGCGCCGTCGGTCCCTCGTACATCCCCGCCAACATTCCATCGGACGC
>DASRLB010000360.1:0-5581 GCA_035648695.1 Acidobacteriaceae bacterium
CGGCTATCCCCCGCAAGTAGAAGCCGGCGAAGCCAGCGTAACCTCGCTTGCCGAAAACCTTGTGGCGTATCTGCGCTCGGGCGAAGCCTCGCGAGCTTAGTGCGAGCTCCACGTCTTATCCATAGAATTGCACAGCTTTTCCAGCGAGCAATCCACACACCGAGGCTTCCGAGCAACGCATACCTGCCGCCCATGGTGGATCAACTCATGCGAAAACCGGATCCACCGGTCCCGAGGAATCACCTTTTGCAAATCCAATTCCACCTTCACCGGATCGGTGTTTTTGGTCAGTTCCAGCCGTCGCGACAAACGCAGAACATGTGTGTCTACAACAACTCCCGACGGAATCCCAAACCATGACCCGAGCACCACATTGGCCGTCTTCCGCGCCACGCCGGGAAGCTGGATCATCTCCTCAACCGTCTGTGGAACCTTCCCCCCGAACTTCTCCACCAGCACGCGAGCAGCCGCCTGGATGTTTCGTGCTTTGACCCGGAAGAAGCCGGTCGGCTTGATCAGCCGCTCCACTTCCAGCGTCGGCGCTTCCGCCAGCGCCTTCGGAGTCGGATACATCCGGAACAGCTCCGGAGTCGCCTTGTTCACGCCCACGTCGGTCGTCTGCGCGGACAGGATCGTGGCAATCGTCAGCTCGAACGCATTGTGGTGGATCAGCGCACACACCACGTTGGGATACGTCTTCCGCAGCGCGTCCAGAATCGCCGCAACCCGTTCCGGCGCGAGCGGCTTGGCGGTCTTGCCGCGCCTGACCTTCGGCGCAACCGGCTCTTCGGCCGCAATCGCCCGTGCGCGCGCCGGCGAAACGCCCTTTACGGCGAGCCCACGCTTGGCCGCCTGAAGCCGCTGAGGTGGCTTCAGACCCCGCGAAACCACACCCTTCGTTCCCACCGGACCTCTCGCCATCGCGTCCTACCCCAGCCGGTCCAGCATTTCCATCGGTTGCAAACGAACACAACTGAAGATCGGAAAATCCTTCAGTGTGTACATGCTGATCTCGGTCTCGCGAAGCTGCTGCACGAGGTCGACAAAGTCATCCGGGAAGTTGGTCTCGAACGCCACTACAAACTCCTGATCGTCGATGCCAAACGAGTATGTCGTATTCAGCTTCACGCGCGGATACGAAAGCCCGATGCGAATATGCTCGTCCATCAACCGCTTGCGCTCGCTCAATGGCAGCAAATACCACGGACGAGTCTTCCAGAACGGATAGATGAAGATGTACTTCTGCCCTCCCGGGCGAATCGCGCCGCGGCCTTCACCCTCGCTCTCATCCTCGCGCCCAATCTGGTATTGCGAGCGCTTGGTCATGGCGAGGAAGTTGTGCGGCGAGTTCAGATAGCCTCCGAGCGGAGTCGCCATCAACTCGCTGCGCATCTGGTTCAGCTCGTCGACCGCATAGCCGATCGACCACACGCACATGTCCACATCGCCGCGTGTGCCGATCGTGGAATACGTCAGCGACAGGAACTCGCCAACCTTGTTCCAGCGCTCCAGAACATCGGCAAACGCCTGCTTGTGCGCGACCTTTTCCGCCGCCGGCAAACGCCGCCATTCGGGCATCACCTTGTAGAAGCTGAAGCACACGATCTGCCGTTTGACAGGCGGTTTCGATGGGTCATGCGCGTGCGATGCCCCGGACACTGCGGGTGAAACGACTGTTGCGGTTGCGGAATCTGCCATTCCTCCATGCTACCAAAGCTGGTGTAGCGGCTTGCGCCGATATACTGAAAGGAATGTCTCAGAAGCTTATTGCTCTCATCGTCAGCCTTATCGCCAGCGGAGGTTACGCCTCGGTCGCTGTGCTCATGGCGATCCAGTCAGCCTGCATTCCTATCCCGTCCGAAGTCATCATGCCGCTTGCAGGCTATGCTCTCGCGCACACGCAGCTACAACTCATCATCCTTGCGACCGTCGCGTCGCTGGCCTCGAACCTCGGCTCGATCCCCGCTTACTGGGTCGGCGCCAAAGGCGGTCGACCCATGGTCGAGCGCTACGGCAGCTACGTCCTGCTGAGCAAGCGCGACCTCGACCTCGCAGACCACTTCTTCGCCAGGTACGGTTCGATCACGGTGCTCATCGGCCGCATGCTTCCCATCATCCGCACC
This sequence comes from Acidobacteriaceae bacterium, assembly GCA_035648695.1. Taxonomy (GTDB): domain Bacteria; phylum Acidobacteriota; class Terriglobia; order Terriglobales; family Acidobacteriaceae; genus Granulicella. Next base: position 2,124 of record DASRLB010000360.1, read on the forward strand.
TTCATCGCGCTGCCCGCCGGGATAGCGAAGATGAACCAGCTCCGTTTCCACATCTATACGTTTATCGGCTCGTGGCCCTGGTGCTACGCGCTCGCTTACGTAGGCATGAGACTGGGCGATAAATGGCGCACCGATCCGCGCTTCCAGGCCTTCTTCGACCGCTTCCATATCGGTGTCGAGATAGTGCTTTTGGCAGGCGTGATCTGGTTCGTCTGGACCCACTGGAAGAACCGTACAGGTGCCGAGAATGCGTAAGCGGTAACGCAAAGTGCCATTTGTACATGGGTTTCAAGTGCGCCATACTTGGCGTGTCCGCTCTACGGAAATCCGCTCCACAGAAGGGTATTTAGCGAATGTCAACACCCGCAGCCGCCGCACCGAATGCAGCGGATATCAAGCCTGCCACAGGAAAACTTGGAGTCATGGTCCCCGGAATGGGAGCCGTCGCCACGACGCTGATCGCCGGCGTTGAAGCCGTTCGCCGTGGGTACGCAAAGCCCATCGGCTCGATGACCCAGATGGGAACGATCCGTCTCGGCAAGCGCACCGACGACAACACGCCGCTGATCAAGAACTGGGCCCCAATCGCGGACCTCAACGACATCGTCTTCACTGGATGGGACATTTTCGGCGGCAATCTGTACGACGCTGCGAAGACCGCAGGCGTGCTCGACCGCGACCAACTCGACAGCATGAGGCCGTTCCTGGAGAGCATCGAGCCCATGCCGGCCGCCTTCGATCAGCGCTGGGTAAAGCGCCTCGATCCCAAGGTGCAGAAGGTAGGCAAGAACAAGTGCGACCTCGCCAACCAGATTCGCAACGACATTGCGGAGTTCAAAACGAAGACCGATCGGCAGGTGATGATCTGGACCGGCTCGACCGAGATCTACATCGAACAGAGCGCGGTGCATCAGACGCTCGCGGCCTTTGAGAAGGGCCTCGTTGATGACGACGAAAATATCTCGCCGTCGATGCTCTACGCCTGGGCTGCGCTGAAGGAAGGCATCCCGTTTGCGAACGGCGCGCCGAACCTGACCGTCGATATTCCGGCTTTGCGCGAGCTATCGAAGAAGATGAATGCGCCGATCTGCGGCAAGGACTTCAAGACCGGCCAGACGTTCCTCAAGACCGTCCTTGCGCCGGCGTTCAAGGCCCGCCAGCTCGGCGTCGCGGGGTGGTACTCCACCAACATCCTCGGCAACCGCGACGGCGAAGTGCTCGACGATCCAGACAACTTCAAGACCAAGGAAGAGTCGAAGCTCGGCGTGCTGGAGCACATCTTCCAGCCCGACAAGAACCCGGAGCTTTACGGCAACATCTTCCACAAGGTCCGCATCAACTACTACCCGCCGCGCGGCGACAATAAAGAAGGCTGGGACAACATCGACATCTTCGGCTGGCTCGGCTATCCGATGCAGATCAAGGTCGATTTCCTGTGCCGCGACTCGATCCTGGCGGCTCCGCTGGCGCTTGACCTCTGCCTATTCATGGACCTTGCGGCGCGCACGCCCAGCCTGCGCGGGCTCGGCATTCAGGAGTGGTTGAGCTTCTACTTCAAGGCGCCCGATTCCGCGCCGGGTGTTTATCCGGAGCACGATCTGTTCATCCAGTCGATGAAGCTGAAGAACACGCTGCGCCACATCATGGGCGAGGATTTGATTACGCACCTTGGGCTTGAATATTATGGCGAGTAGCGTTCTACAATGAGAGCCCTGCGAATATCTCGCGGGGCCTTTTCTCATTCGCATGGACAATTCACTGCACCAACCCGAGCTTCAACTGAGAACGCTTGGCCTCTACGGCGAACTCCTGTGCCGGCGCGATAGCTGGTCTCGGCAACTGGTGCTTGCGGCGTTTCCGGGAGCGAGTGAAACTGGATTGTCGGCGGCCGCCAGTCTCGCGGGCGCCGTGTCGCTGGTGGTCGATGCAGATGCTGCTCTCATGAAGACGCATTTTCGCGATGGAGCTTTCGACTTCGTTGTGAATACGCTCGACGAGGCTTTACGTGCGATCAAGAACGAGATTCGGCGTGGCAATTCTCTCGCGATCGGTTTGATATCGGAACCGTCCGCTGTCTTGAAGGAGGCTTCGGAGCGTGGTCTTGCCGCAAGGTTTGTTCTCACCAATTCAGAGGTTTATCAACTGCCTCATGCGAATGTCGCCGAGACAGATGCTGCGCTGGTTGATCTCGGAAACTCCACGGAGCCGTCGCGACAACTTGCCAGTTGGCTTTCTCAGCGAGCATGGTCGCCGGTCGAAATTGTTGCCCCGAAGCACGCTGGATCAGCCGGGGATCGTATCCGCCAAAGATGGCTTCGCGACTTGTCGAAATATCAGCGCTCTGTGCGCCAGGGCAACCGCTGGATGTGGCTATCTCCGGAGGAGGAGCAGGATGTCGTCAGTCCTGAATAACGCTGACGATCTCAGGCCACAACGCCGCGACACCCTTCTCCGTCTTCACCGACACCGGCAGAATAATCTCTTCGCCATGCGCTTCCTTCAGAGCCTTGAGCGACTTGGTCAGCGCGTTGCCGCTGAGACGATCGGACTTCGTTCCGACCACGATGTGCGGCCGTTGCATCTGCTTCAACGCGGTTAGCAACAGCGTGTCGCTTTCCTGTGGAGGAATGTTGGTATCGACCAGGCACACGCACAGCGCCAGCGTCTCGCGCTCGTTGAGATACGGCTCGATGAACGACGGCCATTCCGCGGAAATCGATTTCGAAATCTTCGCGTAGCCGTATCCAGGCAGGTCGGCAAAAATCAGCGACGGGCGCACGTTGTGCTTCGTCTCCGTGCCTTCGTGGAGGGCGAAGAAGTTGATGGCGCGGGTACGGCCGGGGGTGGAGGAGACCTTTGCCTCCTTCGACCCGAGGAGCTTGTTGATGAGGGACGACTTGCCGACGTTGGAGCGGCCGAGGAAGGCGACTTCGGGGGCGCCGGCGGTGCGGGCGTCGTTGGGGAAGTGGTCGGGGCTCATCGCGGAGAGCAGGAACTTGGGGGTGAAGCGCATAGGTTCAGCTTATCCCGGTTTCGGGGGGTTGAACCTACAATGGGGGTATGAGTGAGTCACGAACGTTCGCGCACGCCATGTTGCGCGAGATATACGAGCAGCCGGCGGCGATCGATACGACCCTGGCGCGCTACGTCGCCGGAGATGGCCTGAACGCCGCCAGCTTCGGCTCGGCGGCGGAGTGCTTCCTGAAGCACAAAGACCTGGTGATTTCGGCCAGCGGATCGAGCCGTCACGCGGGCCTTGCGGCGGAGATCATGCTGGAGGATGCTGCGGGGTTGTCGGTCGATGTGGAGTATGCGAGCGAATACATCACGCGCTCGACGAATACCAAGCGCGATCCCGCGGTGCTGGTGATCTCTCAGTCGGGCGAGACCGCCGACACGCTCGCGGCGTTGCGCGAGGCCAAACGGCGCGGACATCCGACGATGGCCGTGACCAACGT
>DASRLB010000361.1:0-7274 GCA_035648695.1 Acidobacteriaceae bacterium
GGCAAGCGCATCGGACAGGGATCGTTCGACGCGCGGTCTGGAACGCTGGATAATATGTTCGACTTTACTCGCAAGACGCCGCGAAATTCGCGCGAAGTGCTCCTTGATCCGGAAACCGGTGAAGTTAAATCGATCGGTCAATAGAAGCGAGGACCGAATTGCGCAGTAGGTCGGAAAAGGCGGAAGTATTGCAGTTATGGACACGGCGACGGTTGATGAAAGAGGCTGGCCTCACTGCTGCCGGCGGTAGCCTCCTTGGCGCGAAGGCGTGGGCCGCGCAGCACAACGGCATGTCGATGCACGCCCCACCCGAAAACCGCATCCATAGCGTGCGAACGCTGGATGCCAGCAAGCTTGAACCTTTTGTCGACCAACTTCAGTTGCCAGAGTTGTTACAACCCGAAGGCACACATTCTTCGGCTGCACACGGTGCTGTGGACGCTCCGTATTATCGCGTTCGAATAAAAGAAGTATCCTGCAAAATGCATCGCGACCTTGCTCCCTCGCGCATGTGGAGTTATGGCGCGGGTCCGGCGCCGGTCCTGTTCGAAGCCCGCAGCGGCAAAGGTGTTCTCATCGACTGGTGGAATGAGCTTCCTGCGAGACACTTTCTTCCTCTCGACAAACCGATGCCGGGAATGGAGTCCGCCCCCGAGACCCGCACTGTCGCGCACCTGCATGGCGCGCGTGTTCCTTCCGTCAGTGATGGTTATCCGGAAGACTGGTTCGGCCCAGGAAAGAACAAGCTATGCTTCTACCCCAATCGACAGGATGCGACTGCATTATGGGCCCACGACCACGCGATGGGAGTTAGTCGGCTGAATGTTTTTGCAGGATTGATGGGCTGGTATATGTTGCGCGACGATGTAGAAGATAAATTGGGCCTGCCCTCCGGAAAATACGAACTGCCGCTCTTGATTTACGACCGCAGCTTCGATCCGCAAGGCCAGCTTTACTACCCCAATCCTCCCGATGAAGGCGCATGGTCGCAGGAATATCTTGGCGACGCCATGGTAGTAAACGGAAAAGTACAACCTTATTGCGACGTCGAGCCGCGAAAGTATCGCTTGCGCATCGCGAACACGGCTAACTCGCGGTTCTTTTCCCTTAGCTTCTCAAGTGGGCAGAGCTTCAAGATCATCGGTTCCGACCAGGGTTTGCTTGCCGCGCCCGTAGAAGCCGGTCGACTCGTGCTCGCCCCCGCGGAGCGGACAGACATCGTCGTCGACTTTAGTAAGTACCGCGGTCAGAAGATTATTCTAGGCAGCGACACCTTGCAACTCATGCAATTTCGAGTCGGCTTCGCGAAAGTGGAAGATAGCAGCATCGTCCCGTCTCGCCTGCGAACCATCGAGCGAGTTCCCGAGCCGCAGGCAATTCGCACGCGCGAGATGACGCTGAATGAGTTCGATAGCGACTACGGCGACGCCATGGTGATGCTGCTGAACAGGAAGCATTGGGTCGAACCTGTAACCGAAATTGTGAAGCTGGATACGACGGAGATATGGAGTCTTATCAATCTGACCGAAGACACGCATCCGATTCATTTGCATATGGTCCGCTTCCAGGTTCTCGATCGCCAGAGCTTCTCGACCTACGATTATCTAGCCGGCGCGAAGCTCCGTTTCACAGGCCCGGCGATGCATCCCGCCGCACATGAAATGGGATGGAAAGATGTCGTGCAATGCCCGGCCGGCATGGTGACGCGGATCATTGTTCCGTTCAGCGGATACACCGGAAAATACCTCTGGCACTGCCATATTCTCGAGCATGAAGCCAATGACATGATGCGCCCCTACCTGGTGATTGCCTGAGTCTTAAAGCGTCGAAAGACCGTCTTTAACCCAAGCGTCCAGACTCCGGGCCACGTCTCCGAGGTAGTTACAATATGAGACGGGAATACTTGTGCGGGGTGTGATCTTCCGATGTGGATCGTTCGAGTTGCGCTAGACCGGCCGTACACCTTTATCGTGCTCGCCATTCTGATCCTGATTGCGGCACCGGTAGTCATTCTGCGCACGCCCACCGATATCTTTCCCAACATCGACATTCCGGTTGTGTCGATTGCATGGCGATACACCGGCCTGAACCCGGAAGAATTCGAAGCCCGCATCACCACGCCCTTCGAAAAGACGCTGACGACGCTGGTCGACAATATCCAGCACACGGAATCGATGACGATCTCCGGTGAGTCCATCACCAAGGTCTATCTGCAACCCGGGGCTTCGGTCGACAGGGCGAACGCTCAGATATCGGCGGCGTCGGAAACGATTCTGCGTCAGCTTCCGCCGGGAATACTTCCGCCGCTGATCGTCAATTTTTCCGCATCCAGTGTCCCCATCGTTCAACTGGGACTTTCGGGCCAGGGGCTTTCGGAACAGCAGCTTAACGACTACGGCCTCAACTTTATCCGGCCGCAATTGGTCACGACTCCGGGCGTCGTCATCCCCAACGTCTACGGCGGCAAGGAGCGGACGGTGTTGATCAATCTCAACCCGCAACTGCTACAGGCCAAGGGTCTGTCGCCAGTGGATGTCCTGGGTGCGATGGCCCGCCAGAATGTGGTGCAGCCCGGGGGCACCGCGAAGATCGGGTCCAACGAATACGATGTGCGGCTCAACAGCGCCCCCACCACAGTGGAGGGCCTCGGCGACCTGCCCATCAAGCAGGTGGGCCGCTCGACCGTGTATGTGCGTGATGTCGCCAACGTATCGGACGGCAGTATTCCTCAAACTAACATTGTCCGTCAGGACGGCCATCGTGGCGTGCTGATCACGATTCTGAAGTCCGGCTCCGCGTCGACGCTGGACGTGGTCAAGGGGGTCCTGGACCGCCTTCCGCGCATAAAAGCCGGCCTGCCATCCACGCTGGTAATCAAACCCATCGGCGACCAATCGATCTTCGTGCGCGGCTCCATCGACGGCGTCATTCGCGAAGCGATTATTGCGGCGACCCTGACGGGACTGATGATCCTGCTCTTCCTTGGATCGTGGCGCTCGACCATCATCATCGCGGTGTCCATCCCGCTTTCGATCCTGTCGTCCATCGTCGTGCTTGGCCTCATCGGCCAGACCATCAACATCATGACCCTCGGCGGCCTCGCGCTCGCGGTTGGCATCCTGGTCGACGACGCCACAGTCACGATCGAAAACATTGAGCGATTTCTGGAGCAGGGCCACGCTCTGCGCGACGCGATCCTCGAAGGCGCGGCGCAGATTTCCGTCCCCGCGCTGGTCTCGACACTCTGCATCTGCATCGTCTTCCTGCCTATGTTTTTCCTTACTGGGGTTGCACGGTTTCTGTTCGTGCCGCTGGCGGAGTCGGTCGTGTTTGCGATGCTCGCATCGTACGTGCTGTCGCGAACGCTGGTCCCCACGATGGCGATGTATCTGCTCCGTGCCCACGACCATCACGCGCCGGTATCGCGCAATCCCTTTGTCCGCTTGCAACTGCGGTTCGAGGCAATGTTCGAGCGCATCCGTTCGCTCTACCGATCGCTGCTGGAGCGCCTGGTGATCGCGCGGAAAGTCTTTATCCCCATCTTTCTTCTGGGCTGCTCGATTGTGCTCCTGTTGATCCCATTCCTCGGACAGAACTTCTTTCCCTCCACCGACAACGGCTCGTTCATCCTCCATGTGCGAGCGAAGACCGGCACCAGGATCGAGGAGACGGCGCGCCTCTGCGATCTGGTTGAAGCCTCGGTTCGCTCTGTTATTCCGGCGGGCCAGATGGACAATATCCTCGACAACATTGGTCTGCCGTACTCCACCATCAATCTACAGCACACCACGACCGGCCTCTTCGGAGCCATGGACGCGGACATTCTCGTGTCCCTGAAGCCGAACCACACTCCTACGGCGGACTTCGTGCGAACGCTTCGCGAGAAGCTTCCGCATGAGTTTCCCGGCGTCACGTTCTACTTCGTGCCTTCGGACATCGTGAGCCAGATACTCAACTTCGGACTGCCCTCGCCCATCGACGTGCAGATCGATGGTACGGACGCTGCCGGCAATCGCAAGGTTGCCAACCGTATTCTGGACCAGCTTCGCGAAGTCCCGGGCCTTACCGATCTGCGGCTCCAGCAACCGGACGACTATCCGGTCCTGAATGTGGATGTGGACCGCACCAAGGCTTCGCAGGGCGGCTACTCCCAGCGCGATGTCGGCAACTCCGTGTTGAACATTCTCTCCGGCTCATCGCAGCTCACGCCGATGTACTTCATGAACCTGAAGAATCGCGTGAACTACAGCATCGTGGCGCGCGCACCGCAGTATGACATTCAGTCCTTGCAGGACCTCGGGAACATTCCGCTGACCGCGCCCGGAGCGAAGACCCCGGAAATCCTCGCGGACGTCGCCAGCTTTTCGCGCTCGTCCGAGGTCCCTCTCATCACGCACTACGACATCCGCCCCACCCTCGATCTCTATGCCAACGTGCAGGACCGCGACCTCGGCGCCGTCGCGCGCCAGGTCCAGAAAATCGTCGACCGCAACAGCGGTTCGCTGACGAAGGGAAACTTCATCCGTGTACGCGGCCAGGTCGAAACCATGCACACCTCCTACATCGGTTTGCTGTTCGGCCTCGGCTTCTCGATCGTCCTCGTCTATCTGCTGATCGTTGTGAACTTCCAGTCGTGGCTCGACCCGTTCATCATCATCACCGCGTTGCCCGCGGCGATTTCCGGCATCGTGCTGTTTCTGTTCCTCACCCACACCACACTTTCGGTGCCGGCGTTGATGGGCTCGATCATGTGCATGGGCGTGGCCACGGCAAACTCCATTCTGGTCGTATCCTTCGCCAAAGAGCGCCTGCAGGAAACCGGCGACGCCCTCCGCTCCGCCATCGACGCCGGCGCAACGCGCTTCCGTCCCGTCGTCATGACGGCGCTGGCGATGATTATCGGCATGATCCCGATGGCGCTGGGCGCGGGCGAAGGCGGCGAGCAGAATGCGCCGCTGGGCCGCGCCGTGATCGGCGGCCTCTGCCTCGCGACCGTCGCCACACTCATCTTCGTCCCCGCGGTATTCGCGCTGCTGCATGGCCGCAGCCGCAAGTCTTCGCCTCCGGAACCATCCGCCAACACCGCACCCGCTATCGCATAAAGCAATGGAGCAACCACCATGCCTTCCCACATCGAAACCGAAATGACCGACCCGGCAACCGAATACTCCGGCACCGCGGTCACGACGCTGCACGCCGGCGCGGAGCCGCGCCGGAGCGTCCCGCCGGGCGTATGGATCGCGCTCGCATGTGTGGCCCTGCTGCTGTTGGCCGCCGTCGCCTACGGCATTCTGTCGCGCGCCACCGCGGAACGCCACCTCGTACGAGAGACCAACGCCAACGCCATCCCGACCGTCAACGTCATCCACCCCACGGTCCGCGGGACCACCTCCGAAATCGCGCTCCCCGGCAACACCCAGGCCTACAACGACACACCCATCTACGCGCGCACCAGCGGCTATCTGAAGCAGTGGTTCGTCGACATCGGCGCCCACGTCAGCAAGGGCGAGTTGATGGCCATCATCGAAACGCCGGAAGTCGACGAGCAACTGCAAGTCGCGCAGGCCAACCTCAAGAGCGCGGAAGCCGACCTCGGCCTCGCCAACACCACCTCCGCGCGCTACCAGAGTTTGCTGAAGAGCGACTCTGTCTCGAAGCAGGAAACCGATGTCGCGATCGGCGGCGCCGCAGCCAAGCAGGCCGCGGTCGACGCGGCCCAGGCCAACGTCCGCCGCCTGCAACAACTGCAATCGTTCGAGCGCGTCTACGCTCCCTTCTCCGGCGTCGTCACCGTCCGCAACACGGACATCGGCGCGCTCATCGACGCCGGCTCGGCCAACGGCGCCGCGCCCATGGAACTCTTCCGCATCGCCTCGGTTGCGGAGCTGCGCGTCTTCGTCGCCGTCCCCGAAACCTACGCCCCCGCCATCCGCAACGGCGACATTGCGACTCTCACCCTCGACGAATATCCCGGACAGCAATTCTCCGGCAAAATCACGCGCAACTCCAGCGCCATCGACCCTGCATCGCGCACCCTCAACGTCGAAGTCGACGTCGATAACTCCGACGGCAAGCTGCTCCCCGGCGCCTACGTCTTCGTCCACTTCAAGCTCCCGCAGAATATCCGCCTGCTCTCCATCCCCGCGAACACGCTGCTCTTCCGAGCCGAAGGCCTGCGTGTCGCTCTGGTCCGCGACGGCCGCGTGCATCTCCAGCCCATCACCATCGGCAAGGACAACGGTGACTCCCTCGAAGTCGCCACCGGCCTCAGCCCCGACGACACCCTCATCCTCGACCCCTCCGACTCCATCGCCGAAGGCCAGCAGGTCACCGTTTCCCAACGCCCGCCGGTGACCCGATGACCGTGCGCCCCAACGCATTCGTACTCGCGGGCATCGCCGTCGTCCTTACCGGATGCATGGTCGGCCTGAAGTACACGGCCCCCACCGCGCCCACGCCGCCCGCGTTCAAGGAAGCGTCGCCCGACGCCTTCAAGGAAACCGCCGACTGGCACATCGCGCACCCCGACGACCAAATCCCCCGCGGCGCATGGTGGACCATCTTCGGCGACGCCGAACTCAACACCATCGAGCCGCAAGTCGAAGCCGCCAACCAGACCCTCAAAGCCGCGGACGCAAACTTGCGCGCCGCCCGTGCCAACATCCGCGTACAAAACGCCGACCGTTTTCCCGCCGTCGGCGTCGCTCCCTTCGTCGGCGGTCTGCGCAACTCGGCCCACCAGCCGTACTTCAACTCTGCGAACGCCAACAACGGCCTCGCTGAGTTACTGCTACCGCTGCAACTGAACTACGAAGTGGACCTCTGGGGCCGCGTCCGCCGCAACATCGCCGCCGCCACCGAAGAGTCGCAAGCCACCGCGGCCGACCGCCAGACCGCGCTGCTCTCGTTGCAGGCCGAGCTGGCAATGGACTACTTCGAGCTCCGCGCCGCCGACGCCCAGCAAAAACTCCTCAACGACACGGTGACGCAATACGCCGACGCCTACCGCGTCACGAACAACCGCTTCGTCGGCGGCATCTCTCCCAAGTCCGACGTAACGCAGGCGCAGACGCAGCTCCAGGCCGCCAAAGTCCAGGCCGCCGACATCGCCTCCCAGCGCGCGCAGTTCGAGCACGCCATTGCGATCCTCATCGGCCAGCCGCCGTCCGCAGTCACGCTGCCCGCCGCGCCGCTCAACATCGTTCCTCCACCCATCCCCGCCAGCCTGCCGTCGCAACTCCTCGAGCGTCGCCCCGACATCGCCTCCGCCGAAC
>DASRLB010000362.1:0-7472 GCA_035648695.1 Acidobacteriaceae bacterium
GAATCAGTGGTTTGATCAATCGGCCTTTGCAGCGCCAACTCCGGTCTGGGCAGGCGGTACAAACCAGGGCTTCGGTAACGCTCGCAAGGACGCAATTGTTGGTCCGGGTCGAGTCAACTTCAACACCTCCGTCTACAAGTCCTTTGCTATGACCGAACACGCGCGCTTCGAACTTCGTGTGGAGTCCTACAATACCTTCAACCACACGGAGTTCAATAACATCGGCCAGTCATTCCAGGGCTTCAACAGTGATGGATCCTCCATAGGCAGCTTTGGTAAGGTCACCAGCACGTATGACCCACGAACACTTGAACTGGCAGGCCGAATCATCTTCTAAACCAGCTTCCATCCCGGGGCGCGGCAGGTACCCTGCCGCGCTCCCTTTTTTTTGCAGGCTAACAGTGCGAATCGCCGCTCACAAACCTTCACGGCTATCGGAGCCAGTTCGGATTCTCTGCGTGAACCTATAACAATGAATTCGTTGCAATCTCTTTCGCCCATTTGCAAAAAACGATTCATCACGACACATCATCGCTTAACCCCCAGCAAAACAAACGCAATCGTATGACAGTGAAATTCCCGTGGGATTGCTACAATTGAATCCGCGGAAAAAGAAGATCCCCGTGCAGGTCCGGCGCCTCTCTGTAGCTCCGCTGTGGATTTGTTAGGATGATCTTTATTGAGATTCGCAGTGGTGCCAAAATCCGCACCCAAGAATTTATGATGAAAAGTTTGCGTGCTGAAGTACCGCCGGGGACAAGGTGAAGCGCCAAAGTCAAATATGGTTGCTGCTGGGAGTGCTGTGCATTGCAATCCCCGAAACCAGTCTCCTCTCAGCTCAGGACGGTTCCCGCCAGAATGCCATGGCACTTGAGCAGCGGGGGCAGAATGCTGAAGCCGAGCAGGCGTGGCAAAACATCGCTCGCAGCAATCCGAAGAGCGCAGAGGCCTTCGCGCATCTTGGCCTGATCGAAGCCCGTCAGGAACGCTACGACGACGCCATCGCCAACTACCGCAAAGCGCTCGCACTCAATCCTGGGATGCCGGGGCTCGAGATGAATTTCGGCCTCGCGCTCTTCAAGGCCAAAGACTTCCGGGAGTCCATCAAACCCTTCACCACCGAGCTCAAAAAGCATCCTGACGACCTGCGCCTTACAATCCTGCTCGGCATGGCGCACTACGGTATGGGAGACTATTTTGTGGCGATTCCATATCTGCGGAAGGCGGCGGAAAGAGATCCGCAGAGCCTTCCCCTCCGGCTGGCGCTCGCCCACAGTTGTTTGTGGAGCAAACAAAATCAGTGCGTTCTCGATGTATACAAGCAGATTCTCGACCTGAATGCGGAATCGGCGGAGGCGGACATGCTGGCCGGCGAAGCCTTGGACGAGACGGGTGACAACGCGGGCGCGACGGAACTATTTCGCGCCGCCGTTCGATCGAATCCGAAAGAGCCTAACGTCCACTTCGGGCTGGGTTATCTCCTCTGGACCCAAAATCACTATCCGGAAGCAGCGAAAGAGTTTCAGGCCGAGATCGACAATGATCCCAATCATCTCCAGGCACGAGCGTATCTTGGAGATTCCTATGTTCACCTCAACGACTACGCAAAGGCGCTGCCCGAGCTGGAAAAGGCCGTTGCCGATCCGTCATTTGCCCTCGTGCACCTCGATCTCGGAATTGTCTATGCAGAGGAGGGCCGAAAGGACGACGCAATAAGCGAGCTTCAGAAAGCGATTGCGCTCGATCCGAAAGACGTTGCGCCGCACTGGCGCCTGGCGAAGTTGTATCAATCCACGGGGAGAAAAGAGGATGCTAAAGCCGAGTTCGCCAAAGCAAGCGCGATGGACAAAGAATCCCTTCAGGCAAGCCAGGCCCTCTACCAAAAGCTCCTTGAATCTCATCAGACACCACAGCAGTAGATATGTTCTCCACTACGCCGTAAAGGCCGGATGTCACAACGCGTCCTGTTTATATTCCGCAAGCGCATCCCTCATTGATTTGAATCGGCGTTCCAAGCGCCGCTCAGTGTTGTCTCACTGCTTGCCCGTGCCGGGATAGATCTTGATCCAGTGATTTCGCATCGTCGCTCGAACGACATGATCCGCCGTTTCCGAGACGATCACCCTCGTCGGCTCAACTGGCATGTGGCAATCGATGCAGTTATTCGCAATGGAATGTCCCATAGTTTTTGAAAGACCGCAGCTCTGCCACTGATGGCAGGTCAGGCATTTCGCCGAATACGATGCAGCCGGCCGCTCCTTTGCATGCACGTCGTGACAGGTCGAGCAGGTCATGTTCGGCGACGATAAGTAGCAGCGGCTTCTCTTCAGCAGGCCGACCTGATTGCCGTGAACATCGGGATGCTCAGCTGAATTTGTCGGTAAGAGATGGAAATAATCGCTCAACCGCTTGCCGGGCTCAAAGGAAAATGCTGGTGCGGTAGCTTCACGCTGAATACCGTTGTGGCACAGTGCACACATATCCACCTGCCTGTCGCGAGAAAAGTTCGCCGGGTTCAGGATCGCCTGCCCAGCCGATGCGGAACCGGACCCGGCTTTCTGTCTTGCCACGTGCTGGGCGCCTGGACCATGGCACCTCTCGCAGGAGATTCCAGTGACCAGACTGTCTCTGTCATAACGATTGGTAGACGGATCCTGCGAGAGCGGTCGGATGTAGGTCGCATGGCACTCCAGGCAACCGGGGTTGACGGGCCGCGAGAAGTCAGCGGAACCGTCTTCGTAGCCGGGACTATTAATCCACCGATGCCCGTCCGTCCAGTAGCTTACCGGCAGCTCAAACAACTGGTTGCCCTGCCAATAAAGGTAGGTCGCTCCCCGGACCCCGGAGCCAGTGACGACGTCTATTGGCTCGGTTCGAGTTTGCTCTTGAGTGCCCCAGCCGGTCACGGCGGTTTCATAGTAGTGGCCGTTCTTTGCTTCCATCTTGAAATAGAGAAAAGGCCCCGCCGTTGTAGTCGGATCGACGATTGCCAGGACATTTGATCCTTGCTGGAACGAACCGAGCACCGACTCCTTATTCGGCGGCTGCGAGGTAAAGTGGTGCGATGTGTGCAGGTAAGACAGGCCCTGTTTCTTATGGCAAGAGTCACAGGCCCCATCGCCGACGTAGTTGGCGCGTCCGGCGTCCGCCTCGTGCCGATTTGAGCCATCCGCCCGTGCGGCGGATGCGATCGAATCGGGCTTCAGGGCTTGAATCGCAAGGAAGGACAGACCGATCAGACCCAAAAGAAGAATGGTGCGGACCCGGATCATTTCGAAATAGTCTCGCAGCGTAGCATCGGTTCACCTTCGTACCACTCTAACGTCGCCTCACGAAACGGACAACAGTTCCTGGGCGACAGACCCGAGAATTCTTCTCGCGGAGACCTCGACTACATTCCAGATTGCCAGATCGCCCAACTTTTCGCCCACGAAACGCCTACTTTTCGAAAGTGGACAGCTGTGTCCCACCAAGAGCCGCCCATCTACGGTCACTCCACCAGCTTCACCACTAGCACGGCGGGAGTTGGGTTCATCACCGCTCTCACCATGACAATCATGGATGGTGCAGCACGTTGGGCACTCCGACGCAGGACGGGGTGGGTAACGCTACGCGGCTTTTCCAGTCATGAGCCACCATTGTTCTGCGATGACACCGGCAAGAGCCAGGTCGAGATTCCGACTCGCATTACGACTTTGGCGAGTTAGAACTCGAAAGCGGCGACAAGGCAGCAGCGATTTCAGAACTTGAGGTGGCGACGCGGCTGTCGCCAGATAGAGAGAAATTCCATCGGAAACTGGCGGATACATACGCGGCGGCTCTTCGGCCGATAGACGCGCAGAGAGCGCGAAATGTGCGACCTGCTTCAGGCGCAGGCACGAAGTAAGACCTCATCTCATTAAGCTGCACAAAGATGAGGACCAAACGATGCCGCAAACAAGGATAGAGAGGGAATGACGTTTCGACATATATAACGCAACGTGCGGAATAAAGCTGTCGGAGAATCATTTTGCAACTGCATGCGTGCTCGCGCCCCCCAGCAGCGTCGTGGGTAACGGTGGGCAGCGCGGGCTTCTCGGCGGGCGAGGCCGATCACACGTCTCTGGCGTTCTCCCCCAACGGCACGCCCTACGTGGCCTATGAGGACTATGGCAACAGCTATAAGGCGACGGTGATGGCGCTGATCGCTTTGCCGGCTGCGACCACGGGCGCGGCGACGTCGATCACGGGAACGGGAGCGACGCTGAACGGCACGGTGAACGACGACGGCGTGGCCACCACGGTGGCGTTCGAGTACGGCACGAGCGCCAGCTACGGCACTTCTGTTGCGGCGACGACGCCCGCGGGTGGAACGCTGTCCGCCGGCAGCGGCAGCACGGCGGCATCCGTTGATCTCACCAGCCTGACGCCGGGCACGACGTACCACTTCCGCGTCGACGCGACCGGCAACGGCGTGACCGTGAACGGCAGCGACGCCACGTTCACGACCCCGCCAGTGCCGGTGGTGACGGGTATTTCGCCAACCTCGGGTCCGTCGGCCGGTGGGACCTCTGTGACGATTACGGGGACGGGCTTCACCAATGCCACCATCGTGAGCTTCGGCTCGACGGCCGCGGCGAGCTACACGGTCAACAGCGCCACGCAGATTGCGGCGGTGTCTCCCGCAGGCTCACCTGGGGCTGTGCACGTGACCGTCACCACCTCCGGCGGAACAAGCGTGACAAGCACGGCAGACCAGTTCACGTATCAGAAATTGACTCCAACCGTTACAGCCGGATCGCCGTCTGTGGTTTACGGAACATCATCGGCAACGCTGACCGCATGATTGCGTTGTTATGCCTCACAGCCGTTGGCGCAGTTGCGAGCCTGTCCGGCTGCGGGACCGGCACAGGGTTCTTCGGGCAGGCGCAGCAGAGTTACACGCTGACTGTAACCGGGACCTCTGGGGCGCTCTCGCATTCGGCTACCGTAACGCTGACAGTGGAGTAAACAGGAGACCGTATGACACAAGAGCCTATGGGTAGGCGTGTTCCTAGTCGCAGCGCTGAGCGCCCTGCCAGCTTCTGCGCAAACGCAGCAGGCTGGGCCTCCGCCTCCAAGGCCCCACACGTTCGGTATTACGAGCTCGGACGTTGCGGTGACCTATACACTGGAACGCGCAAAGCTCCAGGCGTCCAACTGTAATTGCTTCTGGCTGAACGGCGGCAGCGCTGACGCAGCGATAACCCTCTATCGCGGGTTCGGCCTGGCGGCCAACCTGACCGGCGAGCACGCCTCCAACATCTTGCCGGGCGTGAATCTCGGCAAGATCAGTTTTATGGCAGGGCCGCGCTATACCTACGGCGCTTCCCACACACGAGTTTTCGGGGAGTGGCTCTTCGGCGTGGCCCATGCCTTCGACGGCGCCTTCCCAGGCCCTACCGGTCTAACCGCCAGCGCGGGATCTTTTTCCACCCAGTTGGGAATCGGGACCGATATAGCCATCCACAAAGGGTTGGGCGTTCGTGCGTTCGAAGTAGACTACGTGCACACATCCCTGCCCAACAACGGCGTGAACAGCCAGAATGATCTGCGTCTTGCCTTTGGTCTCTCCTACCGATTTGGCGTCCGCTAATAATGGAGAGAGGGATAAAACACGATCCGGTCTGCGCGAGTCCGCAGATGCGGATGATTCGCCGACGCTAATTCCTGATATTGATATCAAAGTTTCGGGGATTGATGTGTGTGTGTTGGCCAATAGGCGTCAGACTTCCGCGCCCCGGGAGAACGAGCGCAGAGCCGCCAGAGAGTTTCTTGAGTTCGCGAAAAAGACCAGAGGTTTGGCTAGTCTAGTGTGTACACATTGGTCAAAAACTTCTGGCTACGCTCTTTGTGTACACATTTGTGGTCACAAACCAATCCGGCTGCGACGGAATCTTCCGAGACCTCATCCTACGCTAAATCATTGAATATAAGTAAATTATATGGGTAGCGTGGAACTGTTGGGCGCTCCTTGGAACTAGTGTCACTTGCCGATGCAGAAGGTGGAGAAGATGAGCAGGAGAATGTCGTCATTGGTGGTCGCGCCGGTGAGGGTGTCGAGTGCGGTGAGCGCGGCGTGGAGATCGACCAGCAGAAGCTCGTGGGGGAGGTGGTTCTGGTTGGCTAACGCCGCCGAGTCGAGCGCGGTAAGGGTTGCGGCGACGGCCTCGTATTGACGGAGGTTGTTGAGCGAGGCCTCTTCGCTGCCGGTAGCGCCCGAGCGCAGGTGGGTGAGGATCGCGGCGCGGAGGTTGTCGAGGCCAAAGCCGGTGAGGGCGGAGGTGGGAATTTCCTGCGGCTCGTGTTGTGGTGGATCGGGGAGGAGATCGACCTTATTGCGGACTCGGATGGTGGGACGGTTTTCGGGGAGGGGGTCGAGGTCGAGTGTCCCGGCGTCGGTTGCGTCGCGGATGAGGAGGATGAGGTCGGCTTCGGCGAGGGCCTCGCGGGAGCGGGCGATGCCGAGAGCTTCGGCTTCGTCTGTGGCTGAGGTGTTGAGACCGGCAGTATCGATCAGGTGGATCGGAATGCCGTCGAGGGAGAAGGTCTCCTCGATGGTGTCGCGCGTTGTGCCGGGAGTTGCGGTGACGATAGCGCGGTCGCGGTCGAGGAGGCGGTTGAAGAGGGAGCTCTTGCCGGCATTGGGGCGACCGACGAGCGCGAGCCGGATGCCGTTGCGCTGGATGCTGCCGAAGCGGAAGGATGCGGCGAGCGTGGTGAGGGGCGTTTGGATGGCAGTGATTGCGGAGTCGATGCGTGTTGGAGGCATCGTGTCTACATCGTCGAGCTCGCCGGTGGCGAAGTCCATTCCGGCTTCGAGCATGGCGATGAGGTGGATGAGCTGCTGCTTGATGGGCGCGATGCGGCGGGAAAGTGCGCCTCCGAGCTGCTGGGCTGCGGTGCGCGCTTGCGCGAGGGTTTGGGCGGCGATGAGGTCGTGGATGGCTTCGGCCTGGGTGAGGTCGAGTCGGCCGGCGAGGAAGGCTCGGCGGGAGAACTCGCCGGGTTCGGCGATGCGTGCGCCGAAGGTGAGCGCGCGGCGGACGATGTGGTCGAGGACCACAGGCGAGCCGTGCGCGGCGATCTCTACGAGGTCTTCTCCGGTGTAGGAGTTGGGGGCGAGGAAGGCGGTGACGATGGCTTCGTCGATGGTGGTCGAGGCTTCGTCCAGGATGCGGGTGAAGCGGGCCTGCGCGTGGGCGAGAGGCTGTTTGAGGGCAAGAAGATTTTGCGCGATGGCGAGCGCGTCGGGGCCGGAGAGGCGGACGATGCCGATGCCTCCCCGGCCGGGGGGGGTGGAGATGGCGACGATGGTGTCTGGTTCGGGCATTGCAGAGTTAAGGATGCCATGCCTGGGGGGGTGGCCCCCTCCCCCCGGGGGTACTTTAGGAGCTAAAATCTAGATGGCAAATGGGTTAGTCTTTTTGAGGTCTGGTGGCCTCTTTGGGAGC
>DASRLB010000363.1:0-21371 GCA_035648695.1 Acidobacteriaceae bacterium
GTGCGAGATTTATGCGCTGCTTGAGGATGGTTCGGGCTCGCTGTGGATGTTGTCCGACCGTGGAATCTTTCGTGCTTCGATCGCTGCCCTCGATCGCTTTCGCACCGACCGGAAGGCCGATATTGCGGTCACGCCCTACGGCACCGCGGATGGCTTGCCGCCGGTTGAAACGTCGACCACCGGATATCCCGCGGCGTGGCGGCTCGACGATGGGCGGCTGGCGTTTGCGACGCGACGCGGCGTCGTGCTGGTGGACCCTTCGCGTTTATCGCTGTCCGATACGCCGCCCACCGTCGCGTTGGAAGACATCACAGTCGACGACAAGAATATATCCGCCGAAGAGATGGCTTCCCTGCCCCCGGGGAGCTTGCATTTTTCCTTTTCGTTCGCGGGCATTCATCTGGCCGCGCCGCATCGCGTGCAGTACCGCTACATGCTGGAAGGGTTGGACCGCGACTGGGTTGAGGCGGGCGGGCGAAGGGTCGCGTATTACACCAGCATTCCTCACGGGCACTATCGGTTCCTCGTGTCCGCGCGGGATGCGGGTGGGGCGTGGGGGCCGGCGACGGAGTTGACGTTTGCGCTGCGCCCGCACTTCTACCAGACGATGTGGTTTCGGGTGCTGCTGGCTTTGTCGATTGCCGGAATCGTTGTCGCCATCTACAGGTTGCGGGTGCGCGCGCTGCGAGGCAGGTTCGATGCCGTGGCGGCGGAGCGAAATCGGATGGCGCGCGAGATACACGATACGCTGGCGCAGAGCTTTGTCGCCGTGTCGGTGCGGCTGGAGGTGATGGCGCAAATGTTGCGGACGCCAGACAGCGTCGAGCCATGCCGCGAACAGCTCAACCAAACGCGGACGCTGGTTCGAGAAGGGCTGGAAGAGGCCCGGCGGTCGATATGGGACCTGCGATCAGAGGGACCCGAGGCGCAAACGCTGCCGGCGCGGCTGGCAAAGCTGGTCCGTGAAACGACGTATCAGGGTACTGATACTCGACTGGAAAATACCGGAGTTTATCGGGTGCTGCGGCAGTCTACGGAAGACGAACTGTATCGCATCGCGCAGGAAGCTGTGACGAATGCCGTCCGTCATGCAAGCGCTTCAACGATAAGTTTGCGGTTGAGCTACTCACTGGATTGCGTGTCGCTCGAAGTTGTCGATGACGGAGTCGGGTTCGACGTTTCGCGAGGGCCTGCGACGGAAGAGGGGCACTTTGGGCTTGCGGGAATACGCGAGCGGGCGCGGATACTGAACGCAGAGGTTATGCTGGAAAGCGTACCGGGTGAAGGCACGAGCGTACGGGTCAACGTTCCGTTGGGTCGCGACGAAAAAGAGAAGAGAAAGAAGGCCTGAGTGGCGGCGCCGATACGACTGCTTGTGGTGGACGACCATCCCGTGGTGCGCGGTGGGCTGGTCGCGCTGCTGGGCACGGTGGAAGATATGAAGGTGGTTGCCGAAGCCGGCGACGGGCGCGAGGCGTTCGAGCAATATGGCCTGCACCAGCCGGACGTCACGCTGATGGACCTCAGGCTGAAAAGTGTCGGCGGCGTCGAGGCCATCCAACTGATTCGCACGAAGTGGCCGGCGGCGCGGGTCATCGTGCTGACTACTTTCGATGGCGATGAAGACATTTACCGCGCGATTCAGGCGGGCGCGAAGGCTTACCTGCTGAAGGGCATGTCCGTCGAGGACCTCATCGGGACCATCCGCTCGGTGCACCAGGGACGGGTGCGGATACCGGCGGCGATTGCCGAAAAACTGGCGGAGCGCATGGCCGGCCCGCAACTGACCGCGCGCGAACTTGAGGTGCTGCAACGGATCGTGCGCGGACGCAGCAACAAGGAAATTGCCGGCGATCTTGCGATCTCCGAGGCGACCGTAAAGACCCACGTCAATAGCCTGCTGGGAAAGCTGGCAGTGAGCGACCGGACGCAGGCTTCGACGGCCGCCATTCAGCGCGGCATCGTCCATTTGGATTAGTCTCGTCGGATACGAAGTATGAGGAGCGAAACGATGCCGCAAACCAGGGACGGAATATCGCAGCAACAAGGAATATCCGGTGTTCGCGCGGGGCGGATTGGGTGCGTGGGCGCGATGTGTGTGGTGCTGTTGTGGATGGGTGTGGCTATTGCGCAGCCCGTCGCCGGCAACTGGCGCGCGGCGACGGACAAGGAGTTGAAGTCCCTTTTGCCGGCACGCGCGACGGTCGGGAAGGAACACATCGAGACGGAGATGCGGACTGCGTCGGGCATCACCGACGGACGCGGAAACTTTA
This sequence comes from Acidobacteriaceae bacterium, assembly GCA_035648695.1. Lineage (GTDB taxonomy): Bacteria > Acidobacteriota > Terriglobia > Terriglobales > Acidobacteriaceae > Granulicella. The sequence continues at coordinate 2,274 of DASRLB010000363.1, forward strand.
TCGCCGGGATCGTGCTGATTACCGCGGGATACTCCGCCGACGGCAAATATTCTCATTACTTCATCGTGCAGGCGCCGATGCAAATCGGACAGATTTCACTGCCGCCCGGCGAATACGTCTTCGGCTGGCAACGCGAAGGGGACGCGCTCCATGTGCATTTTTACGACGCCAATACTGGAGTTGAGCGCGGGTCTGTTTTCGCCAAACGGATGGAAGGGAATGTCGGCGTCGTGTCATTGAAAATATGGACACCGCAAACGCGATCCGTCATCCAGCTTGGCCGCTTTGGGATTCCGTACCAGTTGGAGAAGTAGGGCGCCGCTTTACGAAGCCGCAACCTACCTTGTTGTTCGTCCGATCTACTCGCTTGGATATGGCGACAGCGAAAAAGGATGTGCGGACCCCGGGCCGCGCAGACACGGGTGATGTTCCGTGCATCCAAAGACGCGGAGGACCAATTTGGATCTTCCTGAAGCGGGCGGAAAATGACACGAACACCAGTGGTAGCTATTACGGGGGCCTCGGCCGGTTTGGGCCGCGCGATCGCCCATGCGTATGCGAAACGAGGGGCCAGGATCGGCCTGATTGCGCGCAATCCGGAAGCGCTGGCGGCGGCCAGGCGTGAGTGCGAACAGTTGGGCGGGCAGGCAATGTTTGTTCCCACCGACGTTTCGGATGCGGATGCGGTGGAGCGCGCTGCGGAACAGATTGAGCACGAGTTCGGGCCGATCGATATCTGGATCAACGATGCGATGGTGAGTGTGTTTTCACCGGTGAAGGAGATGCTCGCCTCCGACTACAAGCGCGTCACGGACGTGCTGTATCTGGGCTTTGTGCATGGCACCATGGCGGCGCTGCGCAGGATGCTGCCGCGCGACCGCGGGACGATTATCCAGATTGGGTCGGCGCTGGCGTACCGCTCGATCCCGCTGCAGTCGGCTTATTGCGCGTGCAAACATGCGATCAACGGGTTCACGGATTCGCTGCGTTGCGAACTCTATCACGACAAGAGCCATGTAAAGATCACCGCGGTGCATATGCCGGCGATGAATACAACGCAGTTCGGCTGGGTGAAAAACCGGATGCCCGACGACCCGCAGCCTGTCCCTCCCATCTTCGAGCCGGAGTTGAGCGCGGAGGTTGTGGTGGCTGCCGGGTTCGCGAAGAACCCGCGGCGCGAGTACTGGGTGGGAACGCCGACTGTGGAAGCGATTCTGGGGCAAAGGATCGTTCCCGGATTGCTGGACAAGTATTTAGGAAGGACGGGCTACAAATCGCAACAAATCCAGGGCGAGCCGCGCGATCCACATGCGCTCAACAATCTTTATGAGTATGTGCCGGGCGTGCATAGCGCGCGCGGGAAGTTCGATGACCGATCCAAGCGCACCAGCGCGGAGATTTTTTTCTCGCTGCACCGCGAGTGGTTTGCGTTGGGCGCGCTGGCCCTGGTGGGTCTGGGCGGAGCCTTCTTCGCCAGCAGGCGCCGATGAGCGCGAGTTGCAGGGACGAGAATGCTTTGCGGTTTGCGACCTTGGTGGCGCTGTTGACGCTGCTTCCTGTGGCGGCACATCAGCTTGGAGTGCTGGCGCATTTGCCCGACCCGCCGGGACGGATTTTCGATTCGGACAGGATTACAGAATCGGCGATGGCGCATCCGTTCGGCGTTCCGGACAGTTTGCCCGGAATGGCCAGTTATGCGACGACGCTGGCTTTGGCGGTGGCCGCGCGGAACTGCGATGCGGCGCGGCGAGTGCTTGCAATCAAGCTGGTCGCGGACGGGTGCCTGGCCGGGTTCAACGTGGTGCGGCAGGTGACAAGGTTCGGGAAACTTTGCTCGTGGTGCATGGCGACGGCCGTTTGTACTGCGGCGATGGTGATTGCGGGGCGCGACGTCATTGCGACCGAGGCTCATGCGTTGCGAAAAGCCCTTTAGGCAGCGCGGTCCAAGCGAGACAAAATTGGGCCACGGCGATCGGCGGCGACGAGCGATGAGGAACCCATGCATGAAGAAATCGCATCTCACGCTTTTAGGCGCATCCGTAAGGCTTCGTTGCCTGCCGTAGACGTGCCCCGCGAAGCGCAATGGCCAGGGACTCCGATCGACATGCAAATACGTTGCAAGCAATGGAAGCTGCCGGGCTCGAAGGCCTGGTCTGCTTCTCTCCGGCGCACGTCCTTCTATTGAGCGGATATTGGCCGGTCATGGGATCGAGTGTCGCTGTCTTCACAAGAAACGGAGAGGTCGTTGTGCTGCTGCCGGAAGATGAACTCGACCTGGCGAAAGCGACAACGGAGGCGGAGTTGATTGCGTATCAGCCGGTCACGCTGCAGCGATTGGATCGGCCGGCGGAGGCGTTGGTGGCGCCGCTGCGTGCTCTGGCGACTCGGCTGAAGTTGGCAGGAGGCCGTGTGGGCACGGCGTTGAACGACTACACGCAGCCCAGTCCTTATCCCGCGACGCACCATTTCCATCACACGACCAGGCATCTGGCGCAAGAGCTTTGCCCGGGTGCAACGATTGTGGCCGCCGACGATCTGCTGGAGCAGATGCAGGCAGTGAAGACGCCGACGGAGATCGGTCTGATGAAGCGCGCGGCACATCGAGCGAAGTCTGGCTTCGACGCAGCGGCGACGATGATTGCGGCGGGCCGGCGCGAGGACGAAGTAGCCGCCAGCGCCGAGGCTGCGTTTGCGCGCGTGGCCAATGACGGCTTCGAGCGCGGGTTTGGGCAATTCTTCTGCATGTCGGGCCCTAACTCGACCGCGGCGGCTGGGGCGTATGCGCGCACGCGGCGGCGGGCGCTCGAGCGCGGCGACGTGGTGATGATCCATGCGAACACGACGGGCGATGGCTACTGGACCGACATCAGCCGCACCTTTGTTGTGGGTGAAGCGAATGCGCGGCAACGAGACATGCAGGAAGCGATTGCGGAGGCGCGAGAGGCCGCGCTGCGAGCGATCGCGCCCGGTGTGAAGGCCAGAGCGGTCGACAGTGCGGCGCGCGAGGTGCTGAAGCGGCGCGGATTTGGCGATGCGTTCAAGCATGGTGCCGGGCACGGAGTCGGCTTTGCGGCGGTAGACCCGAATGCGCGGCCGCGGCTGCATCCGGTTTCGGACGACGTGATCGAAGAAGGTATGACCTTCAATGTGGAGCCGGCGATCTACATCGAAGGGGTTGGCGGTATGCGGCACTGCGATGTGGTCGCGTGCGGCGCGGACGGCGCTGAGGTGCTTACGGATTTTTAGGGCGGATTGAATGCAGGAAGCGAAAATCACGAACGGCGCGGTGAGTTTTTATACGGTCCCGACGGACGCGCCGGAGGCGGATGGGACCTTCGACTGGACGAGCACATCGATGGTGCTGGTGGAGTTGGAAAGTGGAGGCACCAAGGCGCTCGGTTACACGTATGCCGATGCGGCGACGGCTGCGGCGGCGAACAAGCTGCTGAAGGAAGTGGCGATTGGCAGCGATGCGATGCGCCATCCGGAAACGCTGCAGAAGATGCTGCGGCAGATTCGCAACCTGGGTGAAACGGGCATCGCGATGATGGCTGTTTCGGCCATCGACAACGCGCTTTGGGACCTGCGGGCGCGGCTCGCGGGGCTGCCGTTGGTGAGTTTACTGGGACAGGTCCGCACGAGTATTCCCGTGTATGGGAGTGGGGGATTTACGAGCTATAGCGATGCGCAACTGCACGATCAACTGGGCGGATGGGCTGCGCAGGGCTTCACCATGGTGAAGATGAAAATTGGAACAAAGCCGGGGGACGATCCGTCGCGTGTTCGCACGGCGCGCAAGGCGATCGGTAAAACCTGCGAACTTTTCGTCGACGCCAACGGCGCCTATACGGTGACGCAGGCGATCGAGCTGGCCCATGTTTTTGCCGCGGAGAATGTGCGCTGGATCGAGGAGCCGGTCAGCTCCGACAACCTTGTGGGCCTCCGCCAGGTGCGGCAGCGGGCGCCGTTGGGCATGGATGTTGCAGCCGGTGAATACGGCTACAACGCGTTTTATTTTCGCACGATGCTGGAGGCTGAAGCGGTGACGGTCTTGCAGGCCGATTGCACGCGATGCGGCGGCATCAGCGGGTTTCTGGATGCCGCTGCGCTGTGCTGGGCGCACAATGTTCCGCTGTCTTCACACTGCGGACCGTCGATGCATCTGCATGTGTGCTGCGCCGTCCCGCGCGCGGTGCATATGGAGTTTTTCCACGACCACGCACGGATCGAGCGCCTGTTTTTCGACGGATTTTGCGAGCCCGTCGATGGCTCGATGACGCCCGATCTGGCGCGTCCCGGCATGGGATTGGAACTGAAGCGAAAAGACGCATCCAAGTTTAAGGTGCAGGTGTAGAGGACTCGGCGCACGCGGCCGTTATGGATAACTGAGTGCGGAATAAGCACTCCGAACCGGAGGAGGAGTGATGGCGAAGCAGGTGTCGGACCTGATTGTGGAGCGGCTGATCGAGTGGGGAGTGGATACAATTTTCGGTTTCCCGGGCGATGGCGTGGACGGGTTCTTCGAGTCGCTGCGGACACATCAGGACAAGCTGCGGTTTGTGCAGGTGCGGCATGAGGAAGCGGCGGCGTTCGCGGCCGTGGGGTATGCGAAATACACCGGGAGGATTGGCGTTTGTGTCGCAACATCCGGGCCCGGAGGCGTGCATCTGCTGAATGGCTTGTATGACGCGAAGTGCGATCAGCACCCGGTGCTGGCGATCACGGGACACACGTTTCACGACTTGATCGGGATGGATTATCAGCAGGATGTAGACCTCGACAAGCTGTACATGGATGTGTCGGTGTTCAACGAGCGCGTGATGGGGCCGGCGCACGCGGTGAATGTGGTCGATATGGCGGTGCGCACGGCCTACGGACGGCGCGGCGTGTCGCACATCTGCATTCCGAAGGACATTCAAGAATGGCCGGTGAGCGACAAGATGCGCAGCGGTGCAAACGTCGCCGGCCATAGCGGCGATTGGGCGAGGCCCTCGACGTCCCGGCCCGCGGATACGCTGCTGCGCAAGGCCGCGGCGATCATCAATAAGGGCTCGAAGGTGACGGTCATGGTGGGGCGCGGAGCGTTGGGGGCGCGCGAGGAAGTCGCACAGCTTGCCGAGACGGTAGGCGGCCCGGTGGTCAAGGCGCTGCTGGGCAAGGCGGTGCTTCCGGACCGTAGCCCGTACACAACCGGCGGAATCGGCTTGCTGGGTACAGCACCATCGGTCGACGCGATGGAAGAGTGCGACACGCTGATTTTCATTGGCACGAGTTTTCCGTATATGGAGTTCCTGCCCAAGCCGGGGCAGGCGAAGTGTGTGCAGATCGACATCGATCCGACACGCATCGGGCTGCGGCATCAAGTCGATGCGGCGTTGGTGGGCGATGCGAAGACGATCCTGCAAGCGCTGCTGCCGTTGCTGGAACGCAAGAGCAACAAGTTCCTGAAGAAGGCGCAGGATCGGATGAAGCAGTGGAATGAGCTGATGACGGAGCGCGGCACGAGGCAGGACATGCCGATGAAACCGCAGGTCGTGACGCATACACTGAACAAGCTGCTCAACGACGATGCCATCGTTTCTTCCGACAGTGGGACCATAGCGACGTGGACCGCGCGGCACATCGAGATCCGGGGGGCGATGATGTTCTCGCTTTCGGGATCGCTCGCGACCATGGCCAACGGTCTGCCGTACAGCATCGGCGCCGCGATTGCGTATCCGGGGCGGCAGGTGGTGTGCGTGGTCGGCGATGGCGGGTTGACGATGCTGATGGGCGAGATTGCGACGCTGGTGAAGTACAAACTGCGAGTGACGGTTGTCGTCATCAAGAACAATGTTCTGGGGCAAATCAAATGGGAGCAGATGATCCTCGAGGGCAATCCTGAGTTTGGCGTGGAGCTTCAGCCGATCGATTTCGCGAAAGTCGCGGACGCTTGCGGAGCGAAGGGATTCACGATCGAACGGCCCGAAGATGCGGAGCGAATATTGCGCCAGGCACTGGCCCATGACGGGCCAACGGTGGTGCAGGCTGTCGTCGACCCGAATGAGCCCCCAATGCCCGGCAAGGCGACCACCGAGCAGGCGTATAAATTTGCGAAGTCGCTGCTGCGCGGACAGAAGGACGCCGTGAAGATCCTGAAGACCATCGCCGAAGACAAGATTCGCGAGGTCGTGTAGAGACGATGGAGACTCGCGAGGGGGAAATCACGCTGATGCATCCCGTCCAGGATGCGAAGACGCTGGCAAACTTCGTCAGGGAAGGCCGGTTTCAGCGCAGCCTCGCGTTGCTGACGGCGGCTACCAGTGTCTTGAGCGGCCTCGAAGTAGCGTACGAGCATTATCGCGGCAGCTATAGCCGGCGCGTGATGTATACGCCGGTGATCCTGAGCGCGGTGCTCGCGGTCGCAGGCGTTGCCGGGTTCTTCAGCCGCAGGGCTGCGCGCGGGTTGCTGCGGTTGGCGGCGTTCATCACGCTGGTGGATGCAGGCATTGGATTTTATTTCCATGTGCGCGGCGTGCATCGCAAGCCCGGCGGATGGCGCCTGCCGATGACCAACATGATCATGGGGCCGCCGATCTTCGCTCCGCTGCTGTTTGGGACGAGCGCGTACCTGGGACTGGTCGCGTCTTTTTTGCAGCGTGAAGATGCGAGCGATCTCGCAGACGGAAATGGCGAGGCGACCGACGGCTGGCTGGCCCGGTTGCTGCCTCCGCGTATGGGCCGCGAGTTGATCTCGGACGAGCAGGACATTCGCGAGGGAAAATTTCAGCGGCAGGTGGCAGTGGTCGCGGGCATCAGCGCGCTGCTCTCGGGGTTTGAGGCTTACTACTCGCACTATAAGAATAATTTTCGCTACTGGGCGCAGTGGACGCCGGTCGCGATTGCGCCGCTGCTGGCGGGTGTGGCGTTCGCTTCAGTGAAAAAGCCTCGGCTGGCGACGACGGCGCTGCCGGCGTTGTCGGTGGTAGCGGGCGCCGATGCGGCGGTGGGCTTTTTCTATCACGCGCGCGGCGTGCTGCGGCGGCCGGGAGGAAGCAAACGGCTGCTCTACAACATCATGTATGGGCCTCCGATTTTTGCTCCGCTGCTGTTTGGCGCGGCGGGAATGCTGGGGATTCTTGCCAGCCTGCTACGGCGAAAGCGCTCGTGAAACGAAGGCTGGGCGAAGGAGAAAAGATGAAGATGAGGCAGTCCGCAGACTCCGCACTGCTGCCGCGCGATGCGGCGACGGGCGCGCCGCTCGAACCTGTAGCGCAGCCTGGATATTATCCGGGGTTCAGCACGATGGCGCAGAAGAAATTCTGGGATGAGGCGACGCGCAATCTGTTGACGATGCGCGTCGAACAGCCACCGCCCATTCGTTATTTCACTGCGGAGCAGGCGCAGTTCTGGCGAGCGGTGTTCGACCACTTGATTCCGCAGCATGACCGAATTGCGGCCCGCCGCATTCCTCTTGTCGAGCCCATCGACGACCGGCTGTACCGCAACCGGACGATCGGCTATCGCTTTGAGACTATGCCGCCGGACCGCGAGGCCTACGATCTGGGACGACAAGCGATCGATGAGGAATCGGCGCAGCGGTTTGGGGCGCAGTTTGTTCTGCTTCCGCACCGCCAGCAGGACCTTGTGTTGAAGGCGATTCACGACCGGAAGCCCATAGCCGGAGCGGCCATTTGGAAGCGGATGCCGATTGCGCGGTTCTGGCAGATGCTGATGCAGGACGTGCTCGATAGCTACTACTCGCATCCGTGGTCGTGGGACGAGATTGGCTTTGGCGGGCCGGCATATCCGCGCGCCTATACACGCCTGGAGCGCGGCGAGCCCGAGCCATGGGAAGTGGAAGAGGAACGCTATGAGTGGAGCGCGCCCGACTACGCCGTATCGGACGTGACCGAGTCGACGCACCATCTGCATCTTGAGGCAGACCAGAATGGATAGTCGCATCAAGAGTCCGTTGCTGGGCGAGTTCGATACGCCGCCATCCACGCCGCACATGCTGGGCGCGCTACAGAAGATCCATCTGCCGATGCGGCGCTTCAAAGACAACGACGAAGTGGATTACGTCATCGTGGGTTGCGGATCGGGCGGCGGTGTGTTGCTGCAGCGGCTGGCGCGAGCCGGCTTCAATGTGGTGGCGCTGGAGGCTGGACCCTTCTGGGACACGGAGCGCGATTGGGTTTCCGACGAGGCCGGATCGCACCAGCTCTATTGGGAAGAGCCGCGGGTGACGGGCGGCGATCATCCACTGGCGCTGGGCGCGAACAACTGCGGCCGGGGCGTGGGTGGCGGGTCGGTGCATTGGGCCGCGTTCACGCCGCGGCTGCATCCTTCGGACTTTGAAGTCTATACGCGCGATGGCGTCGGCGCGGACTGGCCGATTTCGTACGATGTGCTGCGCCCGTACTACGAACAGCTTGAGTTGGAAATGCCCGTGGCCGGCCCGGCCTACTATCCCTGGGGACATCCGCACGGCTATGCGTATGGGCCGCATCCGATGGGCGGCGTGGGCAATGCGCTGATCAAGGGGTGTACGGCGCTCAACATTCCTGTGTCGATCGGAGGGCCGGTGGCGATCCTCTCGGGATCGCACGGAGACCGGCCGCACTGCATTTATCGCGGGTTCTGCATTCAGGGATGCAAGGTGGGGGCCAAGGCAAGCACATTGGTGACGCATGTTCCCGATGCGCTTGCGAGCGGGGCGGAGATTCGCGATCATTCGATGGCGGCCCGCATTGAACTGGGCAAAGCGGGGCGCGTGACCGGCGTGCATTATTTCGACCGCAACGGCGAGATGCATTTTCAGCGCGCGAAGGCAGTGGTGGTCGCAGGCTACTCGATTGAAACGCCGCGGCTGCTGCTGAATTCCGCCTGTCCAGGGTTTGAGACCGGGCTGGCGAACTCCAGCGACACGGTGGGACGGTACCTGATGGCGCAGGCGGGCAATGTGGTGCTGGGGCGGTTCGATCAGCCGGTGCGGATGTATAAAGCTCCGCCAGCGCATGCGCTGACCGAGGAGTTTTACGAGACCGATCCGAAGAATGACTTTGCGCGAGGGTTTGCGATTCAGACCGTGGGGCCGCTGCCGATCGCGTTTGGCAAGCAAATGGTCGCCGCCAAAAGGGCCTGGGGATGGGGACTGCGCCGCGAAATGATGGACTACAACCACTGGGCATGTTTCGGGCTGCTGGGAGAGATTCTGCCCTGGCCGGACAATCGCGTCACGCTGTCCGAAGACAAGGACCGCTTCGGGCTGCGCGTGGCGCATGTGTCGTTCAACCTGAGAAGCAACGACAAGAAGCTGATCGAGAAGGCGAAGGAGAAGACCATGGAAGTGATGGTCGCGGCGGGTGCGACCGAGGTGGCACAGGAGGCGCGGTATGCGCATCTGGTGGGCGCGGCGCGAATGGGCGCGGACCCGCGAACGTCGGTGGTCGATAAGTTCGGACGAACGCATGACATTGCAAACCTTTTTATCTGCGATGGGTCCATCCTGCCAACGCAGGGTTCAGCGAATCCCGGGCTGACAATCCAGGCGCTGGCGGCGCGCATCGGAGACTACCTGATCGCGCAGGGTGAAAGAATCTTCACCAGCAACAAACGGGATTCGACTGAGCCTCCTTTTCGCGCGGAACTGGCGCCGCCGGGCACGTACCGCAAAGGGGTGCCCCGAATCAAATAGCTTTCGCGTCCAAACTTGCTAGTGGAAGTCGTGAGAGCGGACCTCGAGCATACCTGCTTCCAGCAACTCCAGGCGCTCTGCCTTTACATGGACCACGCCATCCTGGTTCTGCAGCTTTCCTTCGACCTTGAGAAACTTTGTCCGGGTCACAATCACTCGCTGCCGCTCATATAAATCCGGATGGACCACAACATTCGCGATGCCGGTTTCGTCTTCCATCGACAGAAAGATGAATCCCAACGCCGTACCCGGACGCTGGCGGGCAATCACACATCCAGCAGCGCAGACGTATCGACCGTCCGGCTGCTGCTGGAGTTCCCGGGCCGAGAGCACGCCCATCGCTCGCAGTTCCGCGCGCCGGTAAGCCATCGGATGTGGCCCTGTCGTAAGTCCCGTTCCGGCGTAATCCGCGATAAGCCTTTCTTCATTGCGCATCATGCGCAACGGCGAACCGGCAGCGTGGCCCGCTGCTTCATGCTGCCTCAACAGTGGACCAACAGGGCGGCTGACCTGCTCGATCTGCCAGATGGCATCGCGTCGATGGCCAACATTGGTGAGCGAATTGAGTGCGCCAATGCGTGCGAGCTGGGCGAGGTCGCTTCGGTTCAATGCGGGCACGCGAAGAGCAAGGTCTTCGACATCCTGAAACATCCCGCCACGTTGCCGCTCCATTACGAGAGCGTCTGCATTGCGGCGCTTCAGGCCGCGCGCATAGATGAGCCCCAATCGCAGCGAGTGCGTTCCATCCTTCTCTTCCGCCACCGTGCATTCCGCGTTCGACGCCAGCACATCGACCGGTCGCACGCGCAACTTGTGGCGCTGTGCATCTTTCACCAACACGGCGGGTGTGTAGAAACCCATCGGCTGATTGTTGAGCATCGCGCAAGTGAATGCAGCGAGATATTTCACCTTGAAGTAGGCCGATGCATAGGCAATCATCGCGAAGCTTGCGGCGTGCGACTCGGGGAATCCGTAAAGCGCGAAAGATTCGATGCTTTGCACAATCAGGTCCTGCGTTTCGCACGCAATTTTGTTTGCCGTCATTCCGTCGCGGAGCTTCAGCATCAATCGCTTCATTTTTTCGAAGGACCGGCGCATGCCGACGGCCTTGCGCAGTTCGTCCGCTTCCGCGCCGGAGAAATTGCCGACAACCATTGCCATGCGGAGGAGTTGCTCCTGAAATATGGGGACGCCCAACGTGCGATGCAAAACCGGCTCCAGCTCAGGCACGGGATAGGTCACTTTCTCCTTGCCTTGTCGGCGGCGCATGTAGGGATGCATCATTTTGCCGACGATAGGCCCGGGACGAATGATCGCGACCTGAACCACAAGGTCGTAGAACTTCGTTGGCGCGTTGCGCGGGATCGATGCCATTTGTGCGCGGCTTTCTACCTGGAACATGCCGACAGTGTCTGCTGCGCGCAGAGTTTTGTAGACTTCGAGGTCGTCGGCCGGCAGTTGTGCCAGATCGATGGCGTCTCCGTAATGCCGCGGAATCAGGTCGAGGCAGTCCTTTATCACGGCCATCATTCCGAGGCCGAGAAGATCGACCTTGATGATGCCCAACTGCGCGCAGTCCTCCTTGTCCCACTGCACGACGGTGCGTCCAGGCATGGATGCTCGTTCAAGTGGAACTACTTTGTTGAGCTGCCCCTGGCAAATGACCATGCCGCCGGAGTGTTGGCCGAGATGCCGCGGGAGGTCCTGCATGCGTTCGCATACCTCGACGTACTTCCCAATGCGCCTGTGCTCGATATCGAAACCGGCGTGGCGGAAGTTGTCGCCGATCGTTTCGTCCTTTTTCCTCCATTCCCATTGGCCGATGAGACCGGAGAGACGTCCCAGAGTTTCTTCATCGAAACCCAGCGCCTTGCCGACTTCTCGCGCTGCGGATTTGCCGCGATACGTGATGACGTTCGCCGTCATCGCCGCGCCCAATTGGCCGTAGCGCGTGTACACATACTGAATTGCCTGTTCCCGCTTATCGCCAGATGGCAGATCGAGATCGATGTCGGGCCATTCGCTGCGATTTTCGTTCAGGAAGCGTTCGAAGAGGAGATCCATTTCTATGGGGTCGATCACGGTAATTTCGAGCGCGTAACAAACGACAGAGTTCGCGGCACTCCCGCGCCCTTGAACCAATATGTCGTTTCGCTGGCAGTATTGAATGATGTCCCAAACGATGAGGAAATAGCCTTCAAAGCCCAGTTTTGTAATAAGCTCCAGCTCGCGCGCTGCCTGCTTTTTAGCTTTCTGCATCAGTCCAGGACTGCGTTTGGGGCCATACCTCTTTTCGATTCCTTCGGCCACCAGCTTGCGCAGATAACTTTCCATCGGCTCCTCCGTCGGTGTGTCGTAGCGCGGAAATTCATAGCCTGAATCGCCCAACTCAAACTCCAACCGTTGTGAAAGAAGCCCAGTATTTTCGATGGCCTCCGGCACATCGCTGAACAGCGCACGCATGGTTCGCGCACTGCGCACCTGCCGCTGCGAGTTCACCTGCAATAGCCGGCCGGCGCATTCAAGATCGGTCTTATTGCGAATGCATGTGAATACATCCAGCACCTCGCGCTCATACTGCGTGGCATAGCGAACACCATTGGTGGCAAGCGCCGGCAGCCGCAGCGACTCCGCGATGCGCATCGCCGCCTGGTTGCGCCACTCTTCGGCGCGGTCGCCATGCCGCTGCAACTCCACATAAACATTGTTTTGCCCAAAGAGTGCTACGAGTTGCTGCACCGTCTTGCGCCCAGCTTCTTCGCCGCCCCGCGTGAGTGCGGCAGCGAGTGGACCTTCATCGCCACCGGTGAGACACACAAGGCCGCCGGCAAACTCTGCAAAGTCATTCAGCGTAGCCGAGCCCTCCGACTTGCCCGGCTCGCGCATCTTGAAGCGCGTGATGAGCTGGCAGAGGTTCTGATAGCCGGTGCGCGATGTGCACAGCAGCGGCAACCTCACCGGCTGCACGTCGTATCGATGCGGCAGCCACAGCGGAGGCCTCATGCGCTCGCCCATGTCCGCGGATGCAATTTCCGCGCCGATATGCGCACGAACGCCATTCTCCTTCGCGGAAGCATGAAACCGCGCCGCTCCATAAACGCCATTGCGATCCAGCAGGGCCATCGCAGGCATCTGCCGTTCCACTGCTGCACGTATGAGTCCTTCGGGTTGCGATCCCCCTTCGAGAAAGCTGAACGCGCTGGCTGCGTGGAGTTCGATGTATTCAGTCATACAGCGCTTCCAGTTGCCAGTGACAGCGCAGAAGGTCATGCGTAATCAGACAGAGCAGCGTCTCTCCGCTGTTCGCTTTGCCGCATACGTCCCACTCCTCATGCGACCACACCTCGGGCGACCACCATTGCCCGCTCTTGCGCCACGGGCCATACGCTTTCTCTACGGCGTAACGTTTTCCTCGCATGTTGAAAGCCTCCAGCCGGTTGCCTTCTCTTTGCATCAGCAGCGCAACCGGCGGACGACAGCGGCGCATCGCCACCGAATGATTCGGCGAGTTCTTCCTGGCCTTCGCATCGGGCACGGTAAACCGCTCCAGCGTGAAGCTATCCGGCTTATGCCCATCGCCCAATCTCGCGCGTCCGACACATTCTTCCCCGACCAGCGCGGCGATGCGGGCCAGCGTTACGTCCAGCCGCGTCGGCTCCGGCAGCTGTGGAGCAAACAAGCCAAGCTGCACCTTGCTGCGATCTCCCGGCTCGGCGCTGACGAAAACCCCCACCACACCGGTCGGCGGCGGATGCGCCTGCAGATCGAGGTGCAGCAGCTTCAACAGGATCTCCCGCTGCGCGACAGGCAATGCCGGCTTGATCGTTCGACGGTGTTCGCCGCCTCCATCGAGGCCCAGCTTCACGGTCACGCTCGCCAGCGCCAGGGCGCGATTCTGCGCTCGCAGGATAAGTTGGTCGAGCATCGGTCCCAGCACGAACAGCAACGAGTCCAGCAGCTCCACCGGCGCGTCGAACTCGATGCGCTCCTCCAGCGCAAAGACTGCTTCCTCCGGCACCATAAGGTGCGGATACTCTCCTCGCGCCAGCAATTGCAGACGCTTCCCTTCCTGCCCGAGCCGCACTACCAAATCAATTTCTGGCAGGGCCGCCAATTCGGCAAGCGTCTTCAATCCCCACAACTCCAGCGTGTCCGCTTGTTGCTCCGAAAGCCTCAACGCAGCCAAAGGCAGCCGTCCCAACTGCTCCGCTTCTGTGCCCCGCGAGAGAATTACCGGCGCACTTATTGCCGATGGCGCGACACAGACAGCAGCATGAAAATTCGCGCTTGCCGCCAGTTGGACCACAAACTGCAAGCCCTGGAGCTTCGCTGCAATACTGCCAACAACCTGCTCGACTGCGCCGAACATTCGGGAGCTGCCCGTCATGTCCAACACCATTGCAAAGGCACACCCGCTGATCGGCCGCACTTCGACGCGCGGCGTAAAAATTCCTGCCGTATCCAGAAGCACTTCACGCGCGCCGCCCTCTTCAACCCGCGAACGCCGCAACACGCTGAGCCCCGTGAAGCAGTCCAGTTCCGCACGAGTCATCCCATGCGCGACACCCAGCCGCAACGCCAGCTTGTTGACGCTGCACACCTGCTCCAGCGGCGGGTCGCCATCGAGCACGGCTACCGGCCAGCGCGCCGAATCGCGGCGCAGACGCAGCATCGCCTGCGCCGGAAACTCCGGCACATAGATGCAGACATACAGCGGCTCGATCACTGTCCTTGCGCCCATGCCGCATTGCCTCTCCATTGCCCGGGACGTTCCGATTGCGGTGGCTTGCGAATCGACACCACATTCGTCTCGCGCTGTTGCAACCGCTGTCGCTCTACCTCGGCGCGATACCGTATGCCAGTCATCACTTTGCCTTCGGCTTCCATGCTTCCGGCTTCCATGCGCACCACCAGCTCGGCACTGCTGCGCGCACAGGGATGCTGCGTCAGCAGCAGCAAACTTACGCGCGTACGCTCACACGCCGCACGAAACCGGAACCACGTCGCCAGCGGAATGCGCCACGCAAACTCCGCCGGCGTGCTGCCCAGGTCGAGTATGATCGCACTGAAACCTCCGCCCTGCAAAAGCAGATCGGTCGCACGCAACGCCTGGTCCAGCGCACTCCACGGATTGCTCGCGGAGTGCGATGCTCCCTGGCGCTCCTCTGCGCGATACGAAAACGGCCGGATAGGCGCGTCCTGTATGCCGATGGACTTCTTTTCCACCGGAAGCGAAGCGCCTCCGGCAGCGGCAATCTCTGAGGTTCTTGCCGCGACGCCGCAACGCACCCACAGCAGCCGCTCCAGGTCGACCCCATTCGCCGCCGCGGCTTCCGGATCAAGCGCGTTGGCCACATCGATCCAGGCACACACGCTTCCCCCGCGCGTAACGGCAGCCATATAGGCCAACGCCATCGTCGTCCGCCCGGAGCACTCCGCTCCCACAAACTCGGTCAACACCCCCACAGGCAAACCGCCCTGAAGCAGCTCATCCCACGCAGCAACGCCGGAAGCAATGCGTTCGGACTCGATGCGCTGCCGCGGACTCAACGCCGAAGGGATTCGGGCGGCGAGAAAATTTTCGATTTGCAGGTGTAGCGCGGCAGAGTTTTTCAAGGCAAACTTCTTCGCCTTATATTCGCCTATCGCATGGGTACTCTGTCAATGGACGAGCGGCAGCTGCAAATAGTTGTCAAGCCCCCCAACCTGTGCAAAACTCCCAAAACCACCGTCAACACAGGCGAAATAAATTTTCCCAACCGTGCATGTTATATCGCGTAACTCAATATAATTAACTCAGGACTCAAAACTCACACTCAAGACTGAACAAGCCCCACAGCGAGCTTTTCCTCTAAGCTCTCTCGCTCTAAGCTCTGGGCTCGTTCAAAACCTGACGATGCTGGTGCCACCCACATCATCCACCGACACCGCTAACCCATTTAGAATGGAATCTTTACAAACTAAGTCCTTTGTTTAAGGCACTTTGCACGCAGTAAAACAGAGGTACAAGCCTAAGTCCTTTCGATAAGACACTTTACGCGAAATAGGGGGGAGGGGTGCCCGAACTGGAAACTCGCAACTGGCAACTGGCAACCCTAAGTTAAAAGCTGGTAGCTCGCGGCTGGTAGCTCGTAGCTGAACGCACCCTCCATCGCGCCACGAATCTCAGCCAGAGCACAGGTCCAGAGCTAACCCATTTCGATAAGGGACTTTACGAGAAATAGACGGGAGGGGGTGCCCGTTACAGCACAACCGCATCGCCCCGTGTCACTCTCCGCGCCAGCCGCATCAGCACGAACAGCAACAACAGCGCTCCAAAGTACATATACGACTGCAACACATTCCACCCGCGCCGGTCCGCCAACAGGTTCGTCGCCGCGAGAAAGTTCATCGTCAAGAAGAAAGCCACACCCAGCAGCCACGGACCCTTCCGCTGCCAACAACCATACGCAAACCAGACCCACACGAAAATCCCGACGACGATCCCGTAGTGGTGCTCCCACGCCATCGGCGAAGCGGCGACCGAGGCCAGCCCCATCGCCGCGATGTCCGCCGTCGACCCGCGCAGCCTGCCCCACGGAAACACCAGCGCCGCGCCCACAATCAGCAGCGCCGTCAGCACGGTTACCCGGTACACCCACGGAATATATGGCGTGTACACATACGGCGTGTACCCAATATTCTCGCCGTTTAAAATCATGCGATTGATCGTCCCGAACATCGACTGGTTCGCAAAATGCGACTGCGCCTTATGGCTCAACCCCGCGATCACGCCAATGTAGTCGAGGTTGTTGTGCCATCCGAAGACTGCGATCGACACGGCCGTCACGGCCGCCGCGGTAGCAAGAAACGCCCACATCGCGCCCCATCGCCGCCGCACCGCCATCCATACCAACAGCAGCACAAACTGCGGCTTGACCATCGTCAACAGCGCGGCAACTACTCCCGCCGAACGCTCGCGCCTCGCCGTCCATAGGTACAACATCACGACGAAGCCGAGCGAGAGAAACGTCTGCGCATTGCCCAGCGCGTATCCCTTCAGCAGCGGATAACACCCCAGAACGGCCAGCACAATCGCCAGTATTGACGGCCATGTGAGCGCCGCGCCGCGCTCGCGCAGCAGGCGTCGCGCCAGCGCAATCGACACCGCCGCAACGCCGAGAACGGCCATCCACGAAGCCCACGCGAGCACTCGCAGCATAGCAGCATCGCCCAGTCCGAGTTTGCGCAGCAGCACCATCGGCAGCAGGCTCGCCAGCGGATAGATCAGCGTGTCGTACAGCTTCGCCCCATAGATCGCCTGCGACGGATGCGCCCGAAACGCGTCCAGCGACATCATCATCGGACGCCAGGAATCGGTCCACTGCGTCACATGCGTAAACGCCAGCACCAGGTCTTTCAGTCCGCCGGGATTCCCCAATCCCAGCACGCGGCACGCGCCCCATTGCACGACGTTCGCCAGCACCAGGCTCGCCACGACAAACAGCAGGAGCCGTTTGTCGTGCGTGCGCACACCGGAGTTCTGCGTATCGGCGGGAACCATTCCGCCAGTCTACTTATCCGTCCCCAGCAATTGCACGGCGTCGATCTCATTCCATCCCTGGACCATGTTCGTCGCCAGCATGATCTTTACATGGTTCGTCTTGTAGGTCGTCTTCGGAAACGTCAGCACAAAGTAGTTGAGCCCCTTGGTCGGGTCCGTGCCGGTCCACAAATTGTGTACGGCGCCACTATCGTCGAACATCTCCACCCTGACGATCGCTCCCGCGCCGTCGCTCTCGCGGACGCGCAGGCCGGTCGCATGGACGGCGTTCGGGAACGTGAGGTCGAGCCACTCCATCCCCGCATCGGCAGTCTTCGACGTCCACGCCGCGGCGTTGTCGCTCTCCTGATCGACATTCGGGACGCCGGTGGCCTGCCACGGCGAGTACCTTTCCTGCTCCTTCGCATCGCCATAGCTCGACGACGCCGTTGCTCCGCTCGCCCACTGGCCCTGCGGATCGTTCTTGATGTCCTCTTGTTTCAACGCCCAGTCCACGGACTTGCCATCGCCCGATGTCGCCGTACTGGTCACGCTATCGGCGCTGACGGTGACCGGGGCCACGACAGGAGCCGGGGCCGGCGCAGGGGCAGCCGCGGCGGGCGCCGGCGTCGGTGCCGCAGCCGGTTCAGGAGCGGGTGCCTTCTTGCATCCGGCGGCGAGTATCAACAGCGAAGCCGCGACCACCATCAATGGCCGCAAACGAAATGTAGTCATAGGGAGAGCTCCTTTACTGCTTTATCGCGTAGCGTACAGGATCGGGCCAAAAAAATCGCAGAAATTTACAGCATTTTTGCTGCCACCGAACCTTCAACCTGCTCCGCGCGACCCACCGGCGGAGTCACCATCGCGCTGGTGTCCTTCATCGCCGCAATCGCTTCGTCGTAGCGCCCGCGCATCGAGTTGCGGCGAATCTGCGCCATCTCTTCCAGCATCTTCATGCCGTCCTTCAGATAGCTCATGCGGCTGCGTTCATCGTGTCCCCAACTGACCGGGACTTCAACGATTTTGTACTTCAGCTTGCGCGCTATGAACAGAATTTCCGGGTCGAAGCCCCAGCGCTCGATGGTCTGCAGGCGAAAGATCACCTGCGCGGCATCGCGCCGGAACGCCTTGAAGCCGCACTGCGTATCTTTGAACGGGAGGCCCATGATGCGTCGCGTCACCCAGTTGAAGCAGCGTCCGAAAAACCGCCGGTAGAGCGGTTGATGCACCGTCTGGCGCTGCTTCTCGAGCCACCGCGAACCGATCGCCACATCCGCGCCCGCGTCGATGGCCGCCATCAGAAGCTCGGCCTCTTCCATCGGCGCGGAAAGGTCGGCGTCGGTAAACATCACGATCTCGCCGGCCGCCTGTAGTAATCCGTTGCGCACGGAGTAGCCCTTGCCGCGGTTCCCCGGGTTCTTCACCATGTGCAGGCGGTCGTTGGTCTGCATCCAGCGCTGGATGATCGCGGCGGTCTCATCAGTCGATCCATCGTCGACCACCAGGACTTCGGCGTCCCACTTGCGATCACTGACGCATCCCATCACGCGCTCCAGGGTGGTCTCGATGCGCAGACACTCGTTATAGGCCGGAATGACAATGCTCAGGCGCGGATGTGCCGCCTGGCCATCCGCCCTTTCTCCGCCATTGAGTTCCATCGACGCACCCCGTACCCGCGCGGGCCCTGGCCGCAAAAAATCGTGAGCCTCATCATACCCCACTCATTGGACGCAATAACAGCGGCACCGCGATTCAACAGCAGTTCTAAATAGCAGAAGGAACTCAATTCGCTATTTTCTCCGGCGTTGCCTTGTGCTTTGTTGAGGCATGGAGATATTTGAGTCGCTTTTGCATGGGCTGGTCTCGGTTTGCGCGGGATTTCGAGATTCTCGGC